>CALWCR010000001.1 GCA_944376445.1 uncultured Clostridia bacterium
ATATGGCAAACGGCGATGAGCTTTTGAGTTTGGATAGAGCTCTTAGCGGATTTATAGAGATCGATGAAGATTTTCTGGCAGATTACAATTTCAGCTTGATGGAAGGGAGCCGTCTGCCGCAAGGGGAGTATGAGATCGTCATCGGCGATTTTTTATATTATGCGTTCGAGCGTTACGGCTTCAAAGAAGCGAGCGGCGGGACCGTTCGGATTTGCAGCAGCGCCGATCTGATCGGCAAACAGTTCATCTATTCGGACGGCGCGGCGTATACGATCGTCGGTGTCCTGGATACGGGGTTCGATTTTGCGTATTACAGGGATATTTTAGAAGAAGATACGACCGAAGCGGAGGAGATTTTCGGGGTATCCGGTTCTTATGCGGATGAGTTTGCGGCGGATACGGATCCCGATTATTCGCTGATACAGAAAATTTTTGTGGCGGACGGATATTATGACGATCATGTCCGCAGGGAGGGACAGACGGCAAACGGTACCGGCTGTGCAAAGATTGCCGTGCCTTATCAAGGAGACGAAGCGCTGCTTTGTAGGTTGACGGGGCTTCCTTCGGAAAAATTTGACTATTTCGGCGCATATTATCCCGTGTTTCCGAGCGGTACGAGCATCAAACTCGATAAGATCTACTATGATTATCAAAACGCGGTCACGCGCGATATTCAATTGGCTGACGAGATCTTAGGGATCGCGTATATCATGGAATATGCCGCCTATTTGTTTTTGGCGGTGTCTGTCCTGCTGATCTTCCATTATTTCAGCGGTACGGTGGTCGATAAAAGGAAAGAGATCGGGATATTGCGCGCTCTGGGTGCGTCGAAGAGGGATATTTTTTCTGTTTATCTGGCGGGGAACGGCATACTCGCGGCGATCATGATCGGCATGGCGTATATCGGCACGGGCATCTGTATTTTTCTGCTCGAATATATGCTGCGGAATTTGTACGCGTTGATCGTGCGGTTCATCGTCTTCGGGCTGCGGCAGTTTCTTCTGATCGCCGCGGTCGCGGTCGTATCCGTCGCCCTGGGTGTGGCGGTGCCCGCATGGAGAGTACTCCGCAAGCGGCCCGTCGATATGATGCGCGACGAGTAAAAGCAAGTATGATCACGACGATAAAGGCGCCCTGCGCGGAGACCGCGCAGGGCGCCTTTGTAAATTTCGGGATACGTTTTTTTTCGTGCCGCCCGGTCCGCGGCCAAAAAACGGAGCGGGCGCTTTCGTGCGTCACCGTATGTCGACGGTGAATTCGCCGTTTTTCGCGCCGATGCGGATGGTGTTGCCCGGCTGCAGATCGTTGGCGACGATCGTCCTCGCGATGAGCGTCTCCACCTTGCTTTGCAGATACCGCTTGAGCGGGCGGGCGCCGTATACGGGATCATAGCCGTTTTCGATGATGAGTTCTTTTGCAAGCGGCGTGATGTCCAGTTTGAGCTGTTTGTCTTCCAGCCGCGCCGAAAGGTCTTGGATGAGAAGGTCGATGATCTTGGTGATGTTTTCCTTCGTGAGCGGTTTATAGTAGACGATCTCGTCCAGCCTGTTCAAAAATTCGGGGCGGAAGCTCTGTTTCCGAAGCTGCGGAACTTTCTCTTTCGCGTCCTCGGAAATTTCGCCGTTTTCGTCGATGCCGTCCAAAAGATAGGAAGAGCCGAGGTTGGAGGTGAGGATGATGATCGTGTTTTTGAAGTCGACCGTCCTGCCCTGCGAATCGGTGATGCGTCCGTCGTCGAGCACTTGCAGGAGGATGTTGAATACGTCGGGGTGCGCCTTTTCGATCTCATCGAACAAAACGACGGAATAAGGCTTTCTGCGCACCGCCTCGGTGAGCTGGCCGCCTTCGTCGTAGCCGACATATCCGGGAGGCGCGCCGATGAGGCGGGATACGGAGAATTTTTCCATATATTCGGTCATATCGATGCGCACGAGGTTGTGTTCGTCGCCGAAGAGACTTTCCGCGAGTGCCTTGGCAAGCTTCGTCTTGCCCACGCCCGTAGGGCCCAAAAAGAGGAAGGAGCCGATCGGCCTGTTCGGGGCGGCGATGCCCGCGCGGGAACGCAGGATGGCTTCGGTCACCTTGGTCACCGCTTCGTCCTGGCCGACGACGCGCTTATGCAGGATGTCTCCGAGGTGCAGGATCTTTTCCCGTTCGCCCTCCATGAGTTTTGTGAGGGGGATGCCCGTCCAGCGGGAGACGACTTTTGCGATCTCTTCTTCGGTCACGGTGTCGCGCAGCAGGGTGTTTTTGGCTTTGCCGCCGTTTTTCTGCGCTTCGTCCAGCTTTTTCTGCAATTCGGGCAGTCGGCTGTATTTGAGTTTTGCCGCCGTCTCGTAATCGCCGACGCGCTGCGCCGCTTCGATCTCGCCGTTGACCTTTTCGATCTCCGCCTTGGTATCGGAAAGGGCGTGTATGCTCGATTTTTCGTTGTTCCACTGCGCCTTCATGGCATTGAAGCGCTCGCGAAGTTCCGCAAGCTCTTTCCTGATGGCGGAAAGGCGCTCTTTGGACAAATTGTCCGTCTCTTTCGTGAGCGCCATCTCTTCGATCTCGAGCTGCATGATCTTGCGGGCGATGTCGTCCATTTCGGCGGGCATGGAGTCGATCTCGGTGCGGATGGTCGCGCACGCCTCGTCGACGAGGTCGATCGCCTTATCGGGCAGGAATCTGTCCGATATATAGCGGTGGGAGAGGGTCGCGGCGGCGATGAGCGCCTGGTCGTGGATCTGTACGCCGTGAAAGACTTCATACCGCTCTTTGAGCCCGCGGAGGATGGAGATGGTGTCTTCCACCGTCGGTTCGTCCACCATGACGGGCTGGAAGCGGCGTTCGAGGGCGGCGTCTTTTTCGATATATTTTCTGTATTCGTCGAGCGTGGTCGCGCCGATGCAGTGCAGTTCGCCGCGCGCGAGCATGGGCTTTAACAGATTGCCCGCGTCCATTGCGCCGTCCGATTTACCCGCGCCCACGATGGTGTGCAGTTCGTCGATGAAAAGGAGGATCCTGCCTTCGCTCTTTTTGATCTCGTTGAGCACGGCTTTGAGCCGCTCTTCAAATTCGCCGCGGAATTTGGCGCCCGCGATGAGCGAGCCCATGTCGAGCGCGAAGATGGTCTTGTTTTTGAGCCCTTCGGGCACGTCGCCGCGCACGATGCGCTGGGCGAGCCCTTCGGCGATCGCCGTCTTGCCGACGCCCGGTTCGCCGATGAGCACGGGGTTGTTTTTGGATTTTCTCGAAAGGATGCGGATGACGTTGCGGATCTCGTTGTCCCGCCCGATGACGGGGTCGAGCTTTTGCTCTTTCGCCCGCTGCACGAGGTCGAAGCCGTACTTTCCGAGCGCGTCATAGGTGTTTTCCGGTTCGTCGCCCGTGACCCGCTCCGTCTTGACTTTTTTCAGTTCCGAAAGAAAGGCGTCTTTGGTAATGCCGAGGGAGCGGAAGATGTTTTTGATCTCCTCCGTCGCATGGTCGAAGAGCCCGAGCATGACGTGTTCGACGGAGATGTATTCGTCCTTCATCGAATTTGCGAGCCGCTCCGCCTCGTTTAATATCTTGTCGGTGACGGGGGAGATATAGATCTTGTCCGGTTCTCTGCCGCTGCCGCTCACGGCGGGGATGCGGGAGATGGCTGCGTCCGTGAGCGCCAAAAGATTGTCCGTATCGACGCCGCATTTTTTCAAAAGCTGCGGGATGAGCCCGCCTTCCTGGTCGACGAGCGCGTAGAGAAGGTGTTCGGGCATGACCTGCATATTGCTGTTTTCGATCGCCATGCTCTGGGCGCGCTGCAGCGCTTCGAGCGTTTTTTTCGTGAATTTCTGTGCGTACATGTGTGTCGCCTCCTTTAAATGAGTTGGACGCCGCTGTTGAGGTAGCGGATATATCTGTTTTCGATGTCCTGCGTGGAAGCAAATTCGCCGCCGAGGTAACTTTTCAGCATTTCGTCAAAAGTCGCGATATAGTTGCCGATGGCGTTTGCCGTCTATTCTTCGGTGTAGTCTGAATCGTTCGGCACGGCAAAAGTGCGCAAAAACTTTCCGTTTTCCATGCCGTAAGAGATGGCGTCTTTGGCGAAGAAGTGTTTGATATAGATGTTTTCCAGCTGCATCCATATCTTGAAAAAGCGCGTAAGTTCCACCAAAAGTTCGGGGGACTGCGTGCGGTAGATGATCTTCAATTGCCCGATCGTCTCCTTGGGCGTGCGGTACATTTCCACTTCGTAGCGGATGGTCGGGCGGTAGTGGTATTTGAGCGAGCTCTTGATGGACATGGTCATGTCGTTGGGTTGCGAATAGAGCATGAAATTGCCGCGGCTGCCGATGAGGCTTTCGATGAGCCCGAAGATGTTCTGCACGTGCTTTTCGGGCGTGGTCATGGAAAGGTATTCGGCGAGGATCTGGTTGACCATGTTGGAACGGTTGGTGCCCTTTTCGCGCGCCAGCTTGTCAACTTCGTTCACCACGTCCTCCGCGAGCATTAAGCTGTACATGACTTTTCTCATGCGCCTTTACCTCCTTTTGTTTCCTGCTATACATTATACACCGAAAAATAAATTTGTCAAATGTTTTATATAAATTTATTTGCAAAAATTTTTCGTCGGCCGCACGAGAGAAGTTTGCGCAAATACTTGAAAAAGAACGCGCCATCGAATATAATAAAACCGTCGGCTGCGTTTAAAAGGCTGCGGGCGGGGGAAAACTGTCCGTATGAGTATTTTCGACGAAGCATTTTTGCAGCCGCGGAGCGGAGGATTTTTCATGCAGGAAGAATTGTGTCCCGTCGCCGCTTTTTTCGGCAAGGCGGAAAAACTCGTCCTTAGAAGCGAGGGCAGGGAGCGGACGGTGGAAAAGGGAGAGGAGTTTGAAAAGATCCTCTCTGCGTGGGGAGAGACCCTCAAAGAGGGCAGGCAGATGCCCGCCTTCGGCGTCAGCATCGACCGACTGACGCGCGAAGAGATGAAAACGGGGCTGTGGATAGAATTTCTCTTCGCAAACGAAGAGCGCTGCATGGGGATGCCGTTTGAAAGCCTTCTCGTCGGTATCCGCGGCGGATACCGCGGCTTCAACGTCATCCGCAGGACGGAAGGGCTGTATCAGGGCAGATGTTTTTATATCGACCTCGGCGGAGGCGACCTCGCTTCCTTTGAGAGTTTTTTGCTCGGGATCATCGGATAACGCCAAGGAGAAATAAGGATATGTTTTACGAAAAGGACGGAATGCTCGTCTTTAGCAGGAAGGGCGAGACGATGCGCATCTATGCGCAGGGAAAAAACGGGCTGCGCGTGCAGGCGACGGCGGACGCGGCGTTTTGCGGGTGCGACTGGGCGCTCGAAGGCGCCGCAAAGGGCAAGGCGAAGATCACGCTCGGCGAGAGCGCGGAGATCGTCAACGGCAAAATTTCCGCCCGCGTCGACAGGCTCGGCAAAGTGCGCTTTTACAGGGAAGGGGAATGCATCTTAGAAGAGTATTACCGCTGCTATGAATACGATATGCCGCATACGCCTTCACTGCGCGTCGTGGCGCGCGAATTCAAGGGGAACGTCGGCGGCGGGCATTCGCTTACCCTGCGCTTTGAAAGCCGCGACGGGGAAAAGATCTTCGGCATGGGACAGTACCAGCAGCCCTATTTCGACCTGAAGGGGTGCACTCTCGAACTTGCCCAGCGCAATTCGCAGGTCTCCGTGCCGTTTGCGCTTTCCTCCCTCGGCTATGGCTTTTTATGGAACAATCCCGCCGTCGGCAGCGTGACTTTCGGCAAGAACGTCACCGAATGGAAGGCGGCGAGCACGGATGGCTGCGATTATTGGATCACCGCCGACGACACGCCCAAGGCGATCATGGAAAACTACACGGCGCTCGTCGGCCGCGCGCCCGAATTTCCCGAAAACGCGATGGGGCTGTGGCAGTGCAAGCTGCGTTACCGCACGCAGGAAGAGGTCCTGGAGGTCGCGCGCGAATACCACCGCCGCGGCATCCCGCTGGACGTGATCGTCATCGACTTTTTCCATTGGACGAGGCAGGGGGATTGGAAGTTCGATAAAAAATATTGGCCCGACCCCGCGGCGATGGTCAAAGAATTGCATTCGTACGGCACCCGCTGCATGGTCTCCATCTGGCCGACCGTCGACAAAAAGAGCGAAAATTTTGCCGAAATGAGCGAAGAGGGGCTGCTCATCCGCCCCGAGCGCGGCAGCCAGTGCTTCGATTTTCTCGGCGATTCGATGATCTATGACGCGACCCATCCCGCCGCACGCGCATATATCTGGAAGAAGTGCAAAGAAAATTATCATGACGACGGCATCGATATGTTCTGGCTGGACGAAGCGGAACCCGAATATACCGTCTATGATTTCGATAACTACCGCTATCATCTTGGGCCCGACCTTAAAGTCGGCAATATCTATCCGCGATGCCACGCGCAGGCGTTTTACGAAGGGCAGACCGCCGCGGGACAGAAGGATATATGCAACCTTCTGCGCTGTGCCTGGGTCGGCAGCCAGAAATACGCCGCCGTCGTCTGGTCGGGGGATATTTTGGGCAACTTCGAGTCTTTGCGCGACCAGTTTGCCGCGGGGCTCAACATGGGGATCGCGGGTATTCCCTGGTGGACGACGGACATCGGCGGCTTTTTCGTCAACGTAAAAGAAGAGGGGCATAAAGAGCTGCTGCTGCGCTGGTTCGAGTGGGCGGTGTTCTGCCCCGTCCTTCGTATGCACGGCGACAAGGGCCCGAGCGATATCCCGCCCCTGGACGAGAGGGAATACGGCGGCGGTTTTTGCCATACGGGGCTCCCCAACGAACTTTGGAGCTACGGCGAAGAGGTGTACGAAGTGCTTAAAAAATTCGTCGCGCTGCGCCTTGCCATGAAGCCGTACATCAAAGAGGTCATGCGCGAGGCGAGCGAAAACGGTTCGCCCGTCATGCGGCCCATGTTCTATGAATTTCCCGAAGAAAGCGCCTGCTGGGATGCCGCCGATCAGTATATGTTCGGCAGCCGCTATCTCGTCGCGCCCGTGCTGTATGCGGGTATGCGCGAGCGGCGGGTCTATCTGCCTGCGGGGAAGTGGAAGGATATACGCGACGGCAAAGAGTTTGCGGGCGGCGCTTTTGTCACCGTTTCCGCCCCGCTCGACGAGATCCCCGTGTTTGAAAAATTATAAAAACATAAAAGAAAGGGCGCGCCGTCAAATGACGGCGCGCCGCGTTCGTTACGGCGGTTGTTCGGTTTTGACCGTGCGGGCAAGCCGCGCGGCGGATCGCTTTCGGGCTGCAGATTCGCGCCGCGCATTGCGCAGGCTTTGGCGCGCTGCCTTTTGCGTGGCGGTAAACTTTCGCTCGCTTTCTGCGGGCGCCGTTTGCGCAAAGCTCCCGCCGTCAGATGTCGATGTTGGAATAGGCGTCGATGATGTTGGAGAGGCGCTCTTCGTCGCCCGCTTCGGCAATATATTTTTTATAGCATTCGCAGACGTTGCCGTCTTTATCAAAGCCCGTATCGCCGCATTTTTTGCATTTATACTGCGGCACGAGCATCTCTTCGGTGAGCCCGAGCTTGCCGAGGATCGCGGCGCGCTCCCTCTTGCGGGCGGCAAGTTCGCTTTGCGCCTTTTCCGCGTCGCCCCCGAGCGCTTCCGCCTTGGCAAGGGCGATCTCTGCGGCTTTGACCGCTTCTTCGTTTTGCTTGAAATCGACGTTGCGGCGCGCCGCGCGAAGGTAATGTTCGGCGCGGTCTTCCGCCTGTTCGCGCAGATTGAAATAATAGGTCTCCGCCTTTTTGCGAAGGAGCGCGTCCTTGTCGTCTGCGGGACGTAAGGGGAAGCGGCCGTCCGCGCGCTGTTTTTCCAGCTGTTCGGGGCTGAAAATATTCTGCGAGCGCCAGGAAGAGAGCACCGAGGTCATATAGGGTACGGGGCTGTTTTTCCCCGCCGCCTTTTCCGCCGCTTTGAGGATCATTTCGTCCGAAAAATTCCAGCTGCGCCAATTGCGGATGCATTCCCTGTCCCAGCTGTTGACCCGCCGCACCGCGCCCGCGGTCTTGAGCACGCGCGCCGCAAAATCCTGTTCGAGCGCTTCGCTCTCCATATAGGCGGCGATGCTGTCCGCCGAGACCGCGCCCGAAGCCAGCAGTTTTTTGATCACTTCGTCCATCTTTTCAAAGGACTTTTTATCCCTGCGGAAACAGTATTTTGCAAGGCTTACGAGGGTCGCGCCGTCGTAGCCCGCGGTGAGCCAGCCGCTCACGAAATTGTCCGCGTAGGGGTCGACGACGCGGCAATATACCCCCAGTTCTTTGGCGATCGAAAGGGTGAGGGCGCGGATCTCCGTCTTGCGCGCCAGAAAATCTTTGATCTCCCGCACGCTGAATTTTTTATTGGCGTACAGCTCTGTGAGGACGGCGTCCAGCTTCTCCATGCCGCATTTTTTGTAGAGGGAAGCCGCCGCCGTGACCGCTTCCGTTTCAAAGCCCATCTCGTCCGTCCATTTTTTGAAAAGGCGGTAATCTTCGGGCTCGGGCTTTTTCTGCGAGCCCGCGGCGCGCAGCACCTTGGCGATGTCGCTGCTCTGCAGGACATAGTCCGAGAGTTTTTCTTCCACCTGTTCGACGGTGGTCACGCCTTCCGCCGCAAAGTTTTTGGCGACTTGCAGGATATAGTTTTGGGAGATATTCTCTCCCTTGAGGTCGACGCAGTATTTGACGATGAGGATGAGCGCTTCGGGCAGGACGGAGTACTGTTCCATGAAGGCGAAATATTTTTCAAATTCGCCCGGGGTGATCATCCTTTTCGGCATCATGGACTGGACGGCCTTGTTGAAGCCGCCGTATTTTTCCGCGCGGATGCGCTTGGGCTTGCCTTTGGAATAGTCGGCGGGGAAATAGCGGACGGAAAAAGGGGAAAGGGAGACGACTTCCAAAAGGTCGAAATCTTCCCAGAAGCGGAAAAGGTCGGCGACCTTCTCTTCGTCCATGTTGAGCGCCGCCGCCGCTTCTTTGAGGGTGTATTCCGTCTGTACGTTCTGGCAAAGATACAGCCCGAACAGATATACTTTGACCGCGTCGCCGTCCGCCGCGGGCATATACCGCGTGATGAATTGGTTTTCGATATTGGTGTAGGCTGAGAGGGTGAATTCCCTCGAATACGAACAAAATCCCATGGCAAACTCCGGCGAACGCTTGATTTATTTTGACTTTTGCGCTATACTATTATATAAATTATTTTGCCTAAAAGCAAGGCAATTTCGCGCCGTTTGCGCGAAAAGATTTTCCGTTTTCCGCGTTGAGGTCGTTATGAGGATTCTGCACACATCCGATTGGCATATAGGCAAGAGGCTGCTCGGCAGGGAGCGCCTTGCCGAACAGGCCGCCGTGCTCGACGAGATCGCCCGTATCGCGGATATGGAGGGCGCAGACGTCATCCTTGTCGCGGGAGACGTGTTCGACACCTATCTCCCGTCAGCCGAAGCGGAAGATCTTTTTTATGAAAAGGTGAAAAAGCTGGCGGGGGAAAGCCGCGCCGTGCTCATCATCAGCGGCAATCACGACGACAACGTCCGCCTGTCGGCGGCGCGGGCGGTCTGCGAACCGCAGGGGATCTATATCTACGGAAATTTCGGCTATGTTCCCGAATGCGGCGGGGGGCGTCCCGTATATGCCGCGGCGGCGGGTGCGAGCCACATCGTCCTTGCCAAGGGTGAAGAGCGGGTGTTTTTCAACCTCCTGCCGTATCCCAACGAGACGCGGCTCAAAGAGGACAAAAACAAGGACGAATCCTATTTCGACAAGATGCGCCGCTGGATGGAGGCGGGGCAGGCGGAAAACACGGAAGGGCTGCCTTCCGTCTTTGTTTCGCACCTTTTCGTCGCGGGCGGCAAGGTGAGCGAAGGGGAGCGCGACATCGACCTCGGCGGCGCGCGCGCCGTGCCTCTGTCCCTTTTGCCCGCCGCAGACTATACGGCGCTCGGGCACCTTCACAGGCGGCAGCATTTCAAAAACAACGTCTATTACAGCGGCTCCGTCCTGCAATACGCCTTCGACGAGGCGGGGCTGCAAAAGAGCGTCGTGCTCTTTGACATCGGCAAAGAGGGGGCGCACGGCATCCGCGAGGTGCCCCTGCAAAGCGGCGTGCGACTCGTGCGCTTGGAAGCGGAGGATCTCGCGGCGGCGGAGGCGCTCCTCAAAAGATATGCGGGCTGTTTCGCCGAACTGACGTTGCACCTGAGCGAGCCGCTCACTTCCGCGCAGGTCAAGGCGCTCAAGGAGGCGAACGACGGGCTTTTGAGCATCATCCCCGTGATCGCGGGGAAGGAAAGCGCGCTGCACGGCGGCGAGAGCAGAAAGCGGCGTTCTCCCTTGGAGCTTTTCTGCGAATTTTACAAGAGCCGTTTTGCCGAAGAGCCGTCCGAACAATTGAAAACGCTGTTTTTGGCGGCGGCGGAGGATGCGGATGAAACCTAAACGTCTGGAATTTTGCGGCATCAACAGCTTTTCGGAGCGGGCGGTCGTCGACTTCGACGCCTTGCTCGCGGGGGGCATTTTCGGCATCTTCGGAGATACGGGCAGCGGCAAGACGACCATTTTGGACAGTATGATCTTCGCCCTCTACGGAAAGATAGACCGCACGCGCGGCGGCAACGGAAGCGAGATCGTCAACTACCGCTGCGACAAGGCGAGCGTCACCTTCGATTTTGAATGCGAATGGGAAGGAAAGCGCCGCGTCTTCCGCGTGGAGCGGGAGATCAAAAAGAAAAATTCCCTGCAGACCCTCGAGCTTTGCGAGCTGGACGGGGATACGGTGCGCCCCGTTTCGGAAGGGGTGAAAAAGACCAACGAAAAGATCTTGGAGATCGTGGGACTCTCCTTCGACGATTTCAAAAAATGCATCGCGCTCCCGCAGGGAGAATTTGCGCAGTTCGTCAAGGCGGACAGGGGGGAGCGGCTGCGGCTCATATCCCGCCTTTTCGACCTCGAAAGATACGGCGACCGCCTCAACGCCGCCGTCAAGACGCGGCTGGACGCCGCCAAAAGCGAGCTGGACAAAAAGTCGGGCGAGATCACGGGCTACGCCGCCTATACGGGACAGGCGCTTTCCGATAAGAAGGCGGAAGAGCTGGCGCTCTCCGCGCAGATGAGCGGGTTGGAAGAGGCGTTCGAGGACTGCCGCGCCCGCTTTGAAAAGTGCAAGGCGGACCGCATAAATACGGTAAAACTGCGGGAGAAGAGAGAGGCGCTGCGCGCGGAAGAGGAAAAAAACGGAGAATTTGCAAAACTTTCCGCCCTTCTTGCCGTCCTTCCCGCCGCGGGTGAGATCGCGGCCCGTTCGGAAAAACTTGCAAAAACGCGCAAGGAGATCGCTGACGCCGCCCAAAAGGAGTCGGAAGCGTCAAAGAGCGCCGCCGACGCCGGGCGCGAACTTACAGCCGTCAAAGAGGCGGCATCGCGCGCCGACTATACCGCCGCCATCGCCGCGGTGAAGGCGAAACAGGAACAGCTGAAAGCGGCTGCCGCCGACGCAAAGGAGCGGGGCGTATTGCTCGAAAAGAGGGGATCGCTCGCCGCAAAGTACAAGGAAGAAGAGAAAAAGAAGGCGGAGCTTTCCAAGGAGCTTGCCGCGGCGGAAAAGGCGCTCTTAAAATGCGTGGAAAGCGAAGAAGAGGCGGACCTTTCCAAGTTTTTGCGCGAAAATTTAGAGAGCGCGCTGCTTGCGGACGAATACGCGGCGGAGCAGGCGTATGCGGAGAAGACGCTCTCTTCGCTCCGCACCGCTTTTCCCGCGGAAGGCGCGCTCTATTTTGCGGCGGAGCGAGAACTTGTTTCGCGGGCGGAACACTTCCGCGCGCTGCGGGCAAAGGAAAAGAGTACGGACGCGTCCGCCCTTCTTGCCCGCTATAAAGAGGAACAGGAAAAGCGCCGCGGCGAGCGCGAAAAGCGGCACGCTCTGGAACTTGCCCGCGTGAAGGCGGCTTCGGCGCTGCGCGAGAGCGAAAAAGCGCTTGCTGACATCGCCGAAAAGGGCACGGAGCTCAAACAGCGGGCGGACGCATTGACTGCAAAGATCCGTGAGACGGCGGGAGAAGACGCCGCGCGCGATCCCGAAGGGACAAAAGCCGCCCTCGCGGAGAAAGAAAAAGCCCTTACAAAAGAACGGGAAAATTCGGAGCGCCGCATAGAAGCGCTGCAAGGGAAGATCATCGAGGCGCGCGAAGCCGCGGCGGGCGCAGGCGCGCGCCTGAAAACGCTCGGCAGCGCGGAAAAAGAAGAGAGCGCCGCCCTCGGCAGGCTTTTGCGGGAAAACGGCTTTTCTTCGGCGGAAGAGGCTGCAGCGCTGGTCAAAGCGTATCCCGACCCCGCGGCGCTTGCCGCCAAGATAGAGGCGCACGAAAAGCTCCTCATCGGATATGCCGCAGACATCCGCAGCCTGACGGAAGACGCTGACTTTTGCGAGGTGGAAGAAGAGACCTTCCGCGCGCAGCAAGAGGCGTTTTCGGCGCTTGAAAAAAAGAGGGAAGAGACGGGCCGCGCCCTGGCGGTATATAAGGGAGAGATCGGCGCTTTTGCGGAAAATCTCGGCAAAAAGAAGGCGCTGGAAAAGGAGCGGGAACGCCTGCAGCAAAAATACGATCTGACCGAACAGCTCAGAAAGCTCTTTTACGGCAACGCGTTCATGGAATTTGTGGCGGGGGAATACCTTGCGGACATCGCTTCCGCCGCGACGCAGACCCTCCTTCGCCTGACGAACGGGCGGTATTTCATCCGCTATGAACAGGGGTTTTTCGTCGGGGACAATTTCAACGGCGGGGAACTGAGGAGCGTGAACACCCTTTCGGGGGGAGAGACCTTTCTCGTGTCCTTATCCCTCGCGCTCGCGCTGTCGGCGGCGATCTACGCCCGCTCGCTCAGGCCGATCGAGTTTTTCTTTCTGGACGAAGGCTTCGGCACTTTGGACGAAAAGCTGGTCGACACCGTGATGGACAGTCTGGAAAAACTCAAAAACACCCATTTTTCCATCGGGCTCATCTCGCACGTCGAAGAGCTCAAGCACCGCATCGATAATAAGATCACGGTCATTTCCGCGCAGGAAAACGGCGGAAGTTCCAAGATAAAAATCACTTGTTGACGGGGTACACCGATTTGGCAAACAAAATTCTGACACCGATCACATTATGGAGCGATTTTGACGGCTCGCTGCCGCTGAATATCGCGACCGCTTCGCAGGAGCGCGCGGGGGACCTTCTCTTTTCCCGTATCGCTTTCTCGGGCAGGGCGGTAGGCGGCGAC
>CALWCR010000002.1 GCA_944376445.1 uncultured Clostridia bacterium
CGCGTCCGAATACATGGACGAATAATTTGCAGGAGCCGCGGGGCGCTCTGCGGCGCGGGGCGTTTCCTGCGCCGCGGGGCGCTCTGCGGCGCGGGGCGTTTCCTGCGCCGCGGGCCGCTCGGGCGAAGCGGGCGCGCTGCGGACGGGTTCCGTCCTGTTCGAGCGCTCATGCCCTTCCGAAAACGCCGTCGACGATGCGCGGAAATTTTCCGAATACTGGCTGCCCGTGATCACGCCGCGGTTCGGATTGTTGAAGTAGGAATTAGAATCGAAGATCAGGTTGTTCGTATAGTGCGCGTTGTCGGGATAGAGCACGCTGCGGCTCTCGGCATAGGGCGAAAGCGGCGGCTTTTGCGGCTGCTGCTCCTCCTCGCGGCGGCGGTTCACCGCCTCCGCGCGCCTGTCCTGGCGCAGCTCCTTCTTGCTCTTGAAGACGAAATCAGACCCCACCGCATACAGGCGCTTGGAAGTGTCCGCGGGCTGCGCGGGGCTCTCTGCGGACGGCGCGGCGAACGGCTGCGCGGGGCTTGGCTGCGGGTATGCCTCTGCCGTCGGCTGCGCGGGTGCGGGCGCTTCGGCATAATTATAGCTGTAAAGCCCGGAAGTGTCCTGCGAGGCGGACGCGATCATGCGCTCCTCCTCCTGCCTGCGCTTTTTCTTTTCCGCCGCCGTTTTACTGCGCGAAGAATAGATGAAGTAGACGCTTCCCGCCATGAGCAGGGAAAAGATGATATACCCGCCGACATATGTCGTCAGGCGCACGACGGGATAGACGATGATACCGACGATGACGCCGCCACCCGTCGTGCGGAAAAAGCTGTTTTCGCCCGCACGGTAGCAGGCGGCGAGATACCCCCCGTAAGAAGCGCGGCTGTCGATGCCGCCCGCCTGCGACGTGGCGGTATGGACGAGGCACACCAAAAAGACAAAGGCCAGAAGGCAAAGCGCCGCCGTCTTTTTCTTCGCCGAGATCTTTTTGCCCGAGATCAAGACGATGCCCGCATACACGAGCGCCGCCAGGACGGCATAGGCGCAATACCCGAACACGCCGAGCATGAAATCGCTGATCGCGCCGCCGACGCTGCCGAAGATCGCCGTGCGCGTGATGAGCACGATGAGGGCGATCGCCGCAAAGAGCACGATGACGCATCCCACCGTCTCGCGCGTCAGGATGCGGTCCTTATCTTTGTTCTGATTTTCACTGCCTCTTCCCAGATTATTCAAACCTATCTCCCTTCGGCGCCCATACGCCGAATTTTATCTTTTCTATAACGGGAACATTATACCATTTTCCTCTCTTTTTATCAACTCTAAATGGGGCGAAAACGCAAAAAAATCCCCGCAGGGATCCCTGCGGGGAATGCCGTGGCGCGCGCCGCGTCACATATCTTCTTTTTCGTTGCTCCAGGAGTACATTTTGCGCAGTTCTTTGCCGACTTCTTCCAGCTGGTGAGAAGCCTCCAGCGCCCTCTTGGCGTTGAAATGCGCCCTGCCGTTGTTGTTTTCGGCGATCCACTTGCTCGCGAACGTGCCGTCCTGGATCTCTTCGAGGACCTTTTTCATCTCCTTTTTGGTCTCTTCGGTGATGATGCGCTTGCCCGTCTCGTAATCGCCGAATTCCGCCGTATCCGAAATGGAATAGCGCATGAGGGAGAACCCGCCTTTATAGATGAGGTCGACGATGAGCTTCATCTCGTGGATGCACTCAAAATATGCGTTTTTAGGATCGTAACCCGCCTCGACGAGGGTCTCAAAGCCCGCCTTCATGAGCGCGGTGACGCCGCCGCACAGGACCGCCTGTTCGCCGAAAAGGTCTGTCTCCGTCTCGCATTTGAAGGTCGTTTCCAGCACGCCCGCACGGGAACCGCCGATGCCCGCGGCATACGCGAGCGCGATGTCGAGCGCTTTGCCCGTCGCGTCTTGATAGATGGCGACCAGGCAGGGCGTGCCTTTGCCCGCCACATATTCGCTCCTGACCGTGTGGCCGGGCGCTTTGGGGGCGATCATGAACACGTCCACGAACGAAGGGGGCGTGATCTGCTTGAAATGGATGTTGAAGCCGTGCGCGAAGGCGAGCGCTTTCCCCTCCGTAAGGTTGGGCAAAATGCTCTCTTTGTAGATCTTCGCCTGTCTCTCGTCGGGCGTGAGGATCATGACGATATCCGCCGCTTTCGTGGCTTCCGCCGCGGTCATGACTTTAAAGCCCGCCTTTTCCGCGACCGCCCAGGACTTGCTGCCTTCATAGAGGCCGATGACGACTTTCACGCCGCTGTCTTTGAGGTTGAGGGCGTGCGCGTGGCCCTGGCTGCCGTAGCCGATGATGGCGACCGTTTTGCCTTTGAGCAGCTTGATGTCACAATCGGACTGATAGTATATTTTCGACATATTTTTCATCCTCCGAAAGATGTTTTTTACAGAATATCGGGCATTTTCGCCCCGTGTTCCTGTTTATTATAGTTTCCCCCGCCCGCGAAGTCAAGCGGAAACAGGCAATTTTATTTATTAAATTTCGCAATCGGAGCCATTCGATTTTTGAATCACAAAAAGCCCGCTCCCTCTCTTTGCAAATCATTGCAATCCCCGCGCAAAAGGGGTATAATGTTAAAAAATACCTTACGGAGAAAAATTATGCGATACGGACGCATGGACGAACTCATCCTCCTGAAAAACATCGCCGCTGACGGGGCGGTGTCCGCGCTCACGAAGGCGCTGGAAAACGACGACCCCGCCTCTTACGCGGATGCCGTGGCGCTCCTTCTCGAAAAGGATGCGAGCCGCACCCTCGCGCGCTATGTGCAGGCGCTCATCCTCGCCGACGACAACCTCTTTTCCCGCCGCGCCTTCTTAGGCAACGCACGCGGGGAAGACGTGCAGGCATTCCGCCACGACCTTGCCCTCCTGCAGGCGTTCGTCGAAAGCGCGGACCGCCCGCCGAAGGCGATCGCTTCGCGCATCGCTTGCGGATTCCCCGCGATCGCGGCAGGCGAAGACGAGCCCCTCTTTTGCGGCGGCTGGACGAGCGATATGACCCTCGCGCGGCTGTCCGCATTCTTCCGCAAAAACGGCTACGGCGTCTTTATCGGCAATAAGGCGTTCACCTTCCGCGGCGGCGCCCTCGTACCCGTGAAAAACACCTCGGACATCACCCTCGCAGACCTGAAAGATTACGAAGAGGAAAAGCGCGCCGTCGAAGACAACGTCGTCAATTTCGTCGAAGGGCTCCCCTATTCGGATATGCTCCTTTACGGCGACAAGGGCACGGGCAAGTCCTCGACCATCCACGCCGTGCTCAACAAATACGCGCCCCGCGGCCTGCGCGCCGTGGAGATCGGCAAAGACGAGATCAAAAAACTGGGCGCGCTCAAAGAGATGCTCGCCGCCCTGCCCTTCCGCTTCATGATCTTTATCGACGACCTCTCTTTGGAAGAACACGACGAAAAAGTGACCAGCCTGAAGGCGAGCCTGGAAGGCAGCATGAACGAAATGAGCGCCAACGTGATGATCGCGGCGACTTCCAACCGCAGGCATATCCTCAAAGAAAATTTCTCCGACCGGGAAAACAGCGTACATGCTTCGGACACGATGGAAGAGCAGCTCTCCCTCTCCGACCGCTTCGGGCTGACCGTCCTCTTCTCTTCCACGGGCAAAGCGGCGTATCTTTCGATCGTCGGACAGCTCGCGCGGGACAGAAAGCTGGATATTCCCGAAGACAGGCTCTTCGCCCTTGCGGAACGCTGGGCGCTCGAAAAGGGCGGCAGGTCTCCCCGCCGCGCCAAACAATTCATCGATCATGCCTATGCCTGCCGGGCAAAAGGCTGCGAAATAACATTTTGATACCCCCGCCCGATAAAAACCCCCGCCGCGCGTTTTGCGGCGGGGGTTTTTATCGGCTCTTTGCGCCGTGCAGCAGATCGAGGGCGCGGCGGGCGGCATAATAAATGTCCCCCGCCCCGAGGATGAGCGCCAGCCCGCCCCCCGTGAGCGAAGCGCGGAGATAGAGCGCAAGCTCGCGTACCGATTCCATATACAGCGCGTTGGGAAGGTGCTGCGCGAGCGTGAGGGCGCACCCTTCTTCGTCAAAATATTCGCGCGCCGCGTATGTCTTGTAGATCACGAGCTCCTCCGCCCCCGACAAGACGTTGACGAAATCGCCGAACAGGCTCTTGGTGCGCGAATAAGTATGCGGCTGAAAGACGACTGAAACTTTCCCGCGGCAGATCTCGTGCGCCGCCTGCAGCGCCGCGGCGATCTCGCGCGGATGGTGCGCATAGTCGGCGATCACCCGCGCGCCGTTCAGACGGCCGATCTCCTCAAAGCGGCGGCGGATGCCTGTAAATTTTTGCAGCCCTTCCGCGATCAGATAGGGCGGAAAGCCGTACAAAAGCCCGACGGACGCCGCCGCGAGCGCGTTGTACACATTGTGCCTTCCGTAGACATTGAGGCGGATCCTGTCAAAGACGCTGCCGCCCGCGCGCAGGATTTTGGTTTTTTACCCGCCGGCCTCCCCCGCGTCCTCCGCCCATTCGCCGCACCGCGGCGATCAGCCCACGGGCAGCGCCGCGGGGACCTGCCCCGCGATCTTATCGTCGTCGGAGAGTATGACCGAACGCGCCCCCTCGCAGAGTTCGCAGTACGCCTCCGCGAGCGCACCCGCGCTCTTATAATAGTCGAGATGGTCGGGATCTGTATTGAGCACTAGCGCCGTATCCGGCGAAAG
>CALWCR010000003.1 GCA_944376445.1 uncultured Clostridia bacterium
CACACCTTTTCCTGTATCTTACTCTTGATATAGGCGATCACTTCGCCGATGGTCATACGAGAAGTGTCGACCGTCACCGCGTCTTCCGCCTTCCGCAAGGGAGAAAACTCGCGCGTGGAATCGTTGCGGTCCCGCTCTTCGATTTCCTCCTGCAGCTGTTTCAGATCGACCGAAAAACCTTTCTCAGTCAGTTCTTTGCCCCGCCTTGCCGCGCGCACGGCGGGATCGGCGGTGATAAAAAATTTAAATTCAGCGTCGGGGAGCACGGCGGTGCCGATGTCGCGCCCGTCGAGGATACACGACTGCTCCGCGGCGATCGCGCGCTGCATTTCCACCATCTTTTCGCGGATACAGCGGAACGCGGAGATCTTGGAAGCCGCCATCGAGACTTCCGGGCGGCGGATCTCTTCGGAAACGTCCTCACCGTCGAGAAGGGTGCGCTGGGCGCCGTTTTCGTAGCGGACGCCGACGTTGAGTTTTTTGCTGAGCGCCTCGGCCGCCTTCTCTTCAAAGGGGCAATCCTCGCGGAGCGCTTTCAGGGCGCACGCCCTGTACATGGCGCCCGTGTCGAGATAGAGCACGCCGAGCTCTTTTGAAAGAAGTTTCGCGACGGTGCTCTTGCCGCTGCCCGAAGGCCCGTCCAGCGCGACGGCAAACTTTTTAAGGTCTTTGCGAAGGTTCGACGCCCCGCGCAGATAGACGTGTTTTGCCACGCAGTCGCCCTCGGCAAAGAGGAGCACGCGGATGCACAGCGGCAGCGCGCCCTCGATCTCGGGTTCCAAAGAAGAATAGAGCGCACAGGCGGAAAAACCCGCCTCTCTCGCAGCTTTTGCGGGATAATAGGATACTATGTCTGACGTATTTGAGAACAAAATGCAGATGATCTGCCCCTCGCTCAATCCGTTTTCCGCCGCGATCTTTCTTAAAAGTTCTGCGACGGCGTCCTTGATCTCCTCTTTGCGATCGCGCGAAACCGTCGTCGCGCCCCGGATGGCTCTCATGTTGCGACCTCCTTTGAATGTGCTGATTTTTAACGGATGGCTGTGCCCGCAGCATAGCCCGTAGAAAATGCGATCTGTAAATTGAAACCGCCCGTATAGGCGTCCGCATCCAGCGTCTCCCCGCAAAAGAAGAGCCCGCCGATCTTTTTGCTTTCCATCGTCTTGGGATCGATCTCGCCAAGGTCGACCCCGCCCGCCGTGACGATCCCCTCTTCCATGGGCCGCAGCGCCGTCGGGCGGAGGCGGAAATTTTTCAAGGCGGCAACGATGCCCGCGCGCTCTTTTTTTGTGACCGAATGCACGGGCTTTTTGCCGTCCGCGCCCGCCTGCGCCAGCACGGGCAGGATGAGCTTTTTCGGCAAAAGTTCAACGAGCGCGTTTTCCAGGTTTTTGTTGGTATATTTATCGAAGTCGCGCAAGACGCGCCTGTCCAGAACGTCCTCCGCGAGCGCGGGTTTCAAATCGATGCGGACGGTGAGCTTTTCGACGGGCAGACGGTTGATCTCGCTCGAGGCGGACAAGACGCACGGCCCCGAGATCCCGAAATGGGTAAAGAGCATCTCCCCGAAATGCGAGGCGACGCATTTTCCCCCGTTCCAAACCGAAAGGCGGACGTTTTTCAGGGAAAGCCCTTGCAGCGGCGAAAGGGCGCGCATATCGCATTCGATACCGCAAAGCGCCGCCCGAGGGGGCACCGTCTTTAACCCTGCCGCCTCGGCAAACCGCCAGCCGTCGCCGTCGCTGCCCGTAGCGGGATAAGAGCGCCCGCCCGTACAGACAATGACCGCATCCGCCAAATACGGCGATTTGTCGGTAATTATGCCTGACACAGTACTATCATTAATGGTGATTTGTTCAACTTTTTCGTTAAAATGAAAGCAAACGCCCGCGTCTTTACAATACCGCAAAAGGCAAGCCGTCACATCGCTCGCCTTGTCCGAAAGCGGAAAAACGCGGTTTCCGCGCTCCGTTTTGAGTCTGAGCCCCCCTTCTTCCAGCAGCCGCATCGTCCATTCGGGCGGATAGCGATGGATACAACCAGTCAAAAATTTCCCGCCGTTGACGACGTTTTGCAAAAATTCGGCGGCGGGAAGGTCATTGGTGAGATTGCAGCGCCCCTTTCCCGTGATATAGATCTTTTTGCCTGCCTTTTCGTTTTTTTCGATGACGAGCACCTCGTTGCCGCCCGACGCGGCGGCATATGCCGCCATCAGCCCGGACGCACCCGCGCCGATCACGATCACTTTTTTCATCTATATTTTCACCGATCTATTGACCGCGAAATAGCGAAAGCGCGGTGCGCTTTCGCTATGAGCATTCCGCCGTATTTTAGACGGGATATACTTTATCCGCGCCTGCGGCAAGATTTTTATCTACGCCCTTCTTCTGCGCCATGCGCCATTTGAAGAAATTCACCGCGACCTGACCGAACACGGCATAGGACAAGACGTCCTCTTCCTGTTCGATATATTCGGCGATCTCGCTTTTGAAATTCTCGTATTCGGGCGCAAGATCGTCGGCAGGCCTGTATGTGATGCGCTTCTCGTCTCCGATGCACTTTTTGACGATCTTCTCGTCAGGTTCTGCGGGCAGCTTGCCGTATTCGCCGCGCAAAAGCCCTTTGAACTCCTTCGTGACCATCTTATAGCGCTCGCCCGCAATGACGTTCAAAACCGCCTGCGTGCCCACGATCTGGCTGGAAGGCGTCACCAGCGGCGGATAACCGCAATCTTTTCTGACGTTAGGGACTTCCGCAAGCACCTCGCCGAGCTTATCCGACTTGTTTTGCTGCTTGAGCTGCGAAATAAGGTTGGAAAGCATCCCGCCGGGAACTTGATAGATGAGCGCGTTGATATCGATGGAAAGCACCTTCGGCGAGAGGAAGCCGTCCGCTTTCAGGCGCTCCGCCACCCCCTTGAAATGATTGACGACGGGCAGAAGTTTTTCGATCTCGATGCCCGTATCATAAGGCGTGCCTTTGAGCGTTGCGACGAGCGGTTCGGTCGCGGGCTGGCTGGTGCCGTTGCCGAGGGGCGAAAGCGCCGTGTCGACGATGTCGCAGCCCGCCTCGATCGCCTTCAAGTTGACCATATCCCCCGTGCCTGCGGTGTTGTGCGTATGCAGATGCACCTTCGTCTCGGGTTTGAGCTCTTTTTTCAGTTTGGAAACGAGGTCAAACGCCGTATACGGGAGCAAAAGGTTCGCCATATCCTTGATACAGATGTTATCCGCACCCATATCCTCGAGCGTCTTGGCAAGTTTTACGAAGTACGCCGTCGTATGGACGGGGCTGGTCGTATAACTGATCGCCGCCTCGCAGATACCGCCGTATTTCTTGATCGCGCGCATGGACGTTTCGAGGTTACGCACGTCGTTGAGCGCGTCGAACACGCGCACGACGCGCACGCCGTTCTCGATAGATCTGGCTACGAATTTTTCCACGACGTCATCCGCATAATGCCTGTACCCGAGCAGGTTCTGCCCGCGCAGGAGCATCTGGATCGGCGTCTTTTTCAGATATTTTTTCAGCGTGCGCAGCCGCTCCCACGGGTCCTCGTTCAGAAAACGCAGGCAGGTGTCGAACGTCGCGCCGCCCCACGCTTCCAAAGAATAATACCCGATCTCGTCCAGCTGTTCGAGGACGGGGATCATCTCCGCCGTCGTCATACGCGTCGCCGCCTGCGACTGGTGCGCATCACGCAGGATGGTATCCGTTATCAAAACTTTCTTTTTCTTGCTGTCAGCCATTTTATATACTCCGATAATTCTTAAAAACTAAGACACAACGTTTTGCATCAGCCGCCGAAGAAAGCGAGCAAAAATCCCGCCGCGATCGCAGAACCGATAACGCCCGCGACATTCGGCCCCATCGCGTGCATCAGCAAATGGTTGCTCGGGTCTGTTTCCCGTCCGACGTCTTCGGATATTCGCGCAGCCATCGGCACCGCGGAAACGCCCGCAGAACCTATGAGCGGGTTGATCTTTCCTCCCGAGATCTTGTTCATGATCTTTGCCATGAGCAGGCCGCCGACCGTGCCGAAGCAGAAGGCGACGAGCCCGAGCGCAATGATCTCCAGCGTTTCCAGCTGTAAGAAAGTCGTACCGACCGCCTTGCAGCCGACGGATACGCCGAGGAAGATGGTGATCGTGTTCATGAGCCCGTTCTGCGCCTGGGAAGAAAGTCTGCCGACGACGCCGCTCTCCTTCATCAGATTGCCGAGCATGAGCATACCGAGCAGCGGGATCGCATCCGGCAGCAAGAGCCCGACGACGAGGGTAACGACGAGCGGGAAGATCACCTTTTCCACCTTCGTGACTTCCCGAAGCTGTTTCATCTTGATGGCGCGCTCTTTTTTCGTGGTCATGAGCCGCATGATCGGCTTTTGTATGATCGGGATGAGCGCCATATACGAATAGGCCGCGATCGCAATGACCGAGAGAAGGTCCTGATCGGTAAATTCTGCCAGCGCTTGCGTGAGATAGATGGCGGTCGGCCCGTCCGCGCCGCCGATGATGCCGATCGAGGCGGCAGCCGCCGCATCAAAGCCGAGCAGGATCGCGCCGACAAAGGTGAAGAATACGCCCAGCTGCGCCGCCGCGCCGATGAGCATACTCTTCGGGTTGGCGATCATCGGCCCGAAATCGGTCATCGCGCCGATGCCCATAAAGATGAGCGGCGGATAAATGACGTTTTCGACGCCGAAATACAGATACCATAGGAGCCCGCGGTTGGTCACGTCCATATATCTGTGACTGATGATGAGCGAAGCGTTTTCCGCAAAGGAAGTGACGCCTTCCGAGACGGTGCCTTCCACATACCCCTGCAACGTATACTGCGCAAACAGATCGGGCCGCATCGACAGCGCCGTTCCCGAAGTTATATCGGCGAGCGTCTTGAAATAATGGACCATATCGCCCTGCAAATAGCCGTTCACATACCCTTCGCCGAGGTCGCGGATGTAGATGATGTCGCCCGTGACGCTATGGATATACGAAGCGACGTATTCGAGCGTTTCATCGCCGTTCTTGCCGATCGTCAGCGCGAGGTCGGACGTTTCGTATTTGCCCCAGACCACGTTCTGCGCGCCCGGGATGTTGATGAGGAACATACCGAAAGCGATGGGCAGCAGAAGCAGCGGCTCAAACTTTTTCACGATCGCGAGATACATGAGGACGAAGGAGACGGCGAGCATGACGTAATTTTCCCATTCGCCGTTCGCAAGCCCCGAAGATTCCCATAAATTGAGGAATTTATCTCCGATGTTTACAAGCAAATTCAACTGCATGGAGTTCCCCCTATCAGCCGATCACCGCCAGGAGCGCGTTCGTCTCCACGTTGTTTCCGACCTCGGTCTTGAACGAGATCTTGCCATCGCAGGGCGCGGTGATGTCGTTGTCCATCTTCATTGCCTCGAGCACGAGCACGGGCTGGTCCTTTTTGACCGTATCCCCCTCGCTGACGAGGAATTTTTTAATGAGCCCGGGGAAGGGCGAGAGCAGCTTTTCACCGCCCTGCACGGCGGCGGGCGCAGCGGCTTTGGGCGCGGATACGGGCGCGGCAGGAGCTGCGGGCGCCGCAGCTTCGGTCCCGTTCACTTCCTCTACGCCGACTTCATAACTTTTCCCTTCGATGGTGACGATGAATTTACGCATTTTGATTCTCCTTATAATCTCCTGATTCTCTTGACTTTAAACTCGCAGACCGATCGCTCCTGCGCATAATACGCGGCGATGGCGGCGACGATGGCCGCCTTCACTTCGGGCGGCAGCCCCTCTTCCTGCACATCGGGCGTTTCGGATACTTCTTCTTTTTTGGCGGTATCTCTCTTTTTGACCTCGTTCATGATCTTCCCGACCGCCCAGATTACGGCGATCAGAATGACGATCCCGAAAAAAGTGACGGCAAAGCCCAACAGCGCATATAAGAGCCCTTCGCCGGCTGAAAGATAGGTGACGATCTCGCCGCCGATCTCTACCTTCTTTTCCAAAAGCATATTCAGCATGACAACGGCCTCACTTTATGAGCATTTGCAGCGCGGCGATGAGATTCGCGCGCACGAACTGCGGCTCGATGACGTTATCGACGAAACCGCATTTTGCCGCGTGGACAGGATCCGAATTTTCATCCGCATAGCGCGCGGCAAGTTTATCGGTATCCTTTTCCCCCGCAAATTCGATCATGGCGCCCTGCACACCGTCAAAGAGCGCGATCTTCGCGTCCGCAAAGGCGAGAGTATAGTCGAAGCCCATCGACTTGGCTGCGAAGAGCGTATAGCCGAGCCCGACCGCCTTTTTATAGACGACGGAGATCTTGGCGTTCTCCAAAAGTTCGTAATTTTCCATCAGCTTTGCGGCGTTTTTCATGGCGAGGCTGTTCTGCACGCCGAGCTCCGCCTTCATGCCGCGCGCATTGACGAACGTCACCAGCGGCATATCGTAATAGCCCGCAAATTCGACGAGCGCGTTCATTTTGGCGAGAAGATAGGCGTCCGCTTCGGCGCCGTCGCCGTCGTCAAAGACCGCCGCGGCGACCGAGATGCCGCCCACCCTGCCGATGAGGCAGCGGAGCGCGCTCCCGTCTTTGCCGAATTCCACATATGCGTCTTTATCGAATACCGCCGCTATGAGCCCGTCCGCCGTGCAGTTTTCATTGAGCGCGGGCGCCGCCGCGTTGAGGTCGGAACCGTTTTCTTCGACGAGCGCGCCGCAGAAAGGCAGCACGCCGATAACGGCAGCGATCTTTTCGCGGACGGCGGACATATCCTCTTCTATAAAGGAGACGATATTCGCCTTATCGAGCGCCGCCGCGCCGCCCACCTCTTCTTTGGGAAGATTTTTGCCGCTCTTGGCGGAAATGACGAGCGGGCTGTCCGCCGCGAGCACCCCTTCCTTCAAAAAGAAGGTGAAATCCGCCGCCGCCGCCAGAAGCGCGCCCTGCCCGTACACTTCGCCGGAGACGATCGCAAACTGCGGCACCCCGCCGTGCAGGCGGGAAGCCTTCGCGAGCACGCCCGCGAGCCCTTCGAGCACGGTGACACCCTCGCCGATCTGTACGCCGAGGCTGTCAAGGATGTAGATGACGGGCGTGGAATTTTTCTCCGCCAGTTCCAGACATTTCAGGATCTTGCGGCTGTTGGAAAAGCTCACGCCGCCGTGCAGCACTTCCCCGTTTTGTGCGGCGATATAGACGGGATACCCCGCGACGGTCGCAAAGCCCGCCACCACGCCGCCGTCCGCCGCGCCTTCTTCATAAAAATCATTTTTGGAAAAACTAAACCCGGACAACTCCACAAAGCTGTCCGCGTCGGTAAGCGCGGCGATCTTTTTGCGCACGCCCGCGCCTGCGGCAAGCACTGCCGCCCGCCTTTCCTTTAATTGTGCGATCTTATCCATAACACCTCCGTCATTGCGGTTGATCCACAAAACATATCGCTTTTATTATACCGTACATTCGCGGAAATTGCAATTTGAAAATCAAAATTTTTTTGTAAAAACAAACATTTTTTTATGGAAGCAAACATTTTTGCCTCCCCTTCTCCGCAGCCGCCCTTTCATAAGGCGCGGGAACGGCCGCCTCTGCCAAAAACAATGCGGCGGCCTCGCAAAACGCGCCCGCAAGATCCGTTCGTGCGGCGCGCCTTGCGGATGAAGCCCGCTTAGAAAGTAAGCGTTTCCAGACCCGCAAACGCCTCTTCCACGAGCCCGTCCACGTCCAGCGCGCGCTCGGCGGCGGCGACCTTGTCGAGCTTCGGCTTGATGAGCGGATGCTTGGGCAAAAAGACGGTGCAGCAGTCCTCATACGGGAGGACGGACGTCTCGTATGTTCCGATCTCACGCGCCTTGGCGATGATCTCCGTCTTGTCGAACCCGACGAGCGGGCGCAAGATCGGCATGGTCTTGACGACGTCACCCGAAGAGGTCATCCCTTCGATGGTCTGGCTGGCGACCTGGCCGAGGCTTTCGCCCGTGACGATGCACTGCGCGCCCGTCTGCAGAGAAAGGCGCTCGGCGATGCGCATCATGAAGCGGCGCAAAAGGGTGACCATCATCTCCTCGGGGCATTTTTTGTGTATTTCTTCCTGGATATGGGTCACGCTCACCACGTGCAGGGTGAGCCCGCCCGTATATTCCGCGAGGATACGCGCGAGGTCTTCCACCTTCTCCCTCGCCTGCATATTGGTATAGGGATAGCTGTGGAAGTGCACGCATTCCAGCCGCATCCCGCGCTTGGCGATCATGTAACCCGCCACGGGGCTGTCGATGCCGCCCGAAAGCAGGAGCATCCCCTTGCCCGCCGTGCCGACGGGCATACCGCCCGCTCCTTTGATGACGTCTCTGAAGACGAAGGCGGTGCCGTTTTCGCGGATGTCGATATGCAGAACGCAGGCGGGTGCGCGCACGTCCACTTTGAGCTCCGGATTTTTTTCCAGCAGCCTGCCGCCGATCTCCGCGTTGAGTTCCACCGAATTGAGGGGGAAATGCTTGTCCGCGCGGTTGGTCTCCACCTTGAAGGTGCCCGAAGAAGGCGCAATGCGCAAAATTTCCGCAAAGATCGCCTCGATGTCGGCGGCGACCTTCGTCCCGACGCTGAGCGTATGGGTGCCGAACACCTTGCCGAGCTTTTCCACGATCTCTTCCGTCCTCTCGGCGTCAAAATTTTCCACGATATATCTGCCGCTCGGGCGCCTGATCTCATGGCGGATGCCCGCAAGCGCCTTTTCGAGATTGTTCATGAACACCTGCTCGAAATAGCCGCGGTTTTTCCCCTTCAGATGGATCTCGCAATATCTGACGATGATAACTTTTTCCTGCATGGTCTACCTTGTCCTTTCATACAATTCCCGGGCGCAGCGGTTGATGATGCCGATCGCCGAGACGCACTCTTCTTCCGTCGTCGCGGCGGAAAAGGAAATGCGCAAAACGCCGTCTGCCGTCTTTTCGTCCGTTCCCGCGGCGAGGATGACGCGGCTGAAACGGTTTCTCGCCGAACACGCCGAACCCGTGCCGACGAGCACGCCCGCGTCGTCGATCATGTGCTGCAAGACTTCCCCCCTGAGCCCGCGCGCCGAAACGCTCAGGATATAGGGCGAAGCGCGCAAGGGCGAGAGGATACAAAACAGCTCCCCGTCCAGCCCTTTACGGAACATTTGATTATAGGAAGCGATGCGCGCATGATCCGCCGCGAGCGAGGCGAACTTTTTCTCCGCCGCGGCGGCAAACTGCATGATCGCAAACGTGTTTTCCGTGCCGCTGCGGAGCCCGTTTTCCTGCCCGCCCCCGTAAATATAGGGATAGAGGGTCTTGCTCTTGTTGCGGATGAGCCCGCCGACGCCGCGCACGCCGCCGATCTTGTGCGCGCTGACCGAATACAGATCGACGGCGGACATACGGTAAGCGATCTTGCCGAACGCCTGCACGCCGTCGCTGTGAAAGAGGGTGCGCGGGTTGATTTTTTTGACTTTTGCGGCCAGCCCCTCTATATCGTTGACGGCGCCCGTCTCATTGCCGACATGGATGACGGAGACGAGGGAAGTCTTTTCGTCCACCTTGGAAAGAAGGTCCGCCTCGTTGACGGTGCCGTCTTTATTGAGCGCGGCAAAGCGCACTTCGACGCCCCGCTTGCCAAGTTCGCGCGCCGAAGAAAAGATCGCCGCGTGCTCCCCTTCCGTGGTCACGAAATTTCCGCGCCTGGCGGCGGAAAAGAGCGCCTGATTGTCCGCTTCGCTGCCGCAGGAAGTAAACACGAGCTCGAATTTGGCGGGATCGGCGATGTGCGACAAGAGCTGCCGCCGCGCCTCTTCCATGCGTTTATGCACGGAAAAACTCTCTTTGTATAGGGCGGAAGGATTGAAAAAATCTTCTTCCAGATACCGCATCGCCGCCCTGACGCTGTCCGCATCGGGGCGGGTCGTAGCGGCGTTATCCAAATAAATCATAAGCGACCCGAATGGCAAAATGCACCGCCGCTGCAAAATGCGGATGCGCGGCGGCGGATGTCAGTGCGCGCTGCCCGCGGGCGGCGCCTGTTTGTTGAATTCCGGTTCCAGAATGCCGCGCTTGTTCATGAAGCGGATGATCGTGGCGATGAGCTGAAGCCTGCATTCGAGAACGAGGATGCGCTTGCCGACGTTGGTCTGCGCATAGATATAGAAAAATTCTTTGTCGTCGTCCGCCTCGTCGTTGGGCGTGAGGATGTCCTCTTTGGTCTCGGGCGTCTTTTTCGTCTTCTGATAGGTATCCGAACCGACCCTGCCGATCTGGATGATCCTGTCCACGGGAATGTTGTAGAGGTGCTTCCTGCGGCGGTTGTTGAATACCTTGGAAATGCGCAGATCGCCCGTGACGAAGGTATAATCGTAACTTAAAAAGAAGGAATGCTTTCTCCTTCCCGTAAAGACGGCGAAAAAGAACATGATCGCGGCGGTGACCGCCCAGACGACGATCGCCGCGACGACGGCCTTGATCCCCTCTTCCTTGTAGACGGGAAAACCTAAGATCATAAAGATCGCAAACACGCCGAGCACGGCGGCTACGATGGAAACGACCTTATATGCGGTATATTTCCGTTTCGCCGCCGTTTTGTTATGCGTATCGACGCTTTCTTCGTAAAAGATCTCCTGCATATCAGAACTCGATCCTGCCTTCGTATACGAGCCGAGCGTTGCCCGTGAGCGTCACCGTGCCGTCCGAATCATAGCGCACGATCAGATCGCCGCCGCGCACTTTCACGGTAATGTCTTCGTCCGCCTTGCAGTACCCGCCGAGCACCGCCGCCACGACGGAAGCCGCCGCGCCCGTGCCGCAGGCGAGCGTTTCGCCGTTGCCGCGCTCCCAGACGCGCATTTTCAGCGTCTTGTCGTTGACCACGCGCACAAATTCCGTGTTGATGCGCTGCGGGAAATACGCCGCGTGCTCGAAGAGCGGGCCGACGTTCTTCAGATCGACCGCGTCCACTTTGTCGCAGAACACGACGCAGTGCGGGTTGCCGACGTTGACGAGGGTGACGGCATATTTCTGCCCGCCGACCTCGATCTCCCTGCCGACGACGGTATCCCCGTCCAGCGTGGACGGGATGTCGCGCCCGTTCAGGACCGCCTTGCCCATATTGACGCTCACCGAACTTACCTTGCCGTTAAAGGTGAACAGCTTCATCTCCTTTACGCCGCTCAGCGTCTCGATACGCACGTCGTTACCCTTGACAAAGCCGTTGTCATAGAGATACTTCGCCACGCAGCGGATGGAGTTGCCCGCCATGGACCCTTCGCTGCCGTCCTGGTTGAAGATACGCATCTTCGCGTCCGCGATCTCAGACTTTTCGATGAGGGTGATCCCGTCGCCGCCGATACCGAAATGGCGGTCGACGAAATTGATCGCCAGCGACTCGGGGCAGGTGATCCTGCCGTCCATGTTGTCGATGAAGATATAGTCGTTGCCGCAGCTCTGCATTTTCAGGAAGTTGATCTTCGTCTTTTCCGTGCGCAGACGGTTGATGTCGACAAGCTCCGTGTTGTCCTCGTTGAAGCGGCTGGCGATGATGTCCGCCAGAGCGTTCGCCGTGTCGAGGGAAGTGAGCGTCGTGATCCCGAGCAGGATGGCGTGGTGGTACATACGGATATAGTCGTTGATGGACGCCATGTCCGTCTTGCCCGTATAGACGATATAGTCGATCTTGCCGTCATCCATCAGTTTGAAGATCTCTTCGTTATCCGAAAGGCGGCCGACCGTGGTCACGTCGATGCCGAGGGTGCGGATGGTGTCCGCCGTCCCCTTCGTCGCATAAATATCCAGGCCGAGATCGCTGAATTTCTTCGCAAGCCCCAAGATCTCGAATTTATCCTGGTCGTTGACGGTGAAATAGACGCCGGAGTGTTTCTGTTTGCTCGGATGGCAGAGTTTGAATCCCGCAGAAACCAGCCCCTTGAAGAGCGCCTCTTCGATCGTCTTGCCGATGCCGAGCACTTCGCCCGTCGATTTCATCTCGGGCCCGAGCTGGGAGTTGACGTCATTGAGTTTTTCAAAGGAGAACACGGGGACCTTGACGGCGACATAGGGCGAGCTCTTGTACAGCCCCGTGCCGTAGCCGAGCTTTTTGAGCTTGGCCCCGACCATGATCTTGGTCGCGAGCTCGACCATCGGGACCCCCGTCACCTTGCTGATATACGGGATGGTGCGCGACGCGCGCGGGTTGACCTCGATGACGTACAGTTCGCTGTGATAGACGAGGAACTGGATGTTGATGAGCCCCTTCGTCTTGAGAGAGAGGGCGAGCTGCGTCGAGCATTCGATGATCTTGGCGAGCATGATGTCGCTGAGGTTATACGGCGGGTAGACGGCGATGGAGTCGCCGCTGTGCACGCCCGCACGCTCGATATGCTGCATGACGCCCGGGATGAGCACGTCCGTACCGTCGCTGATGACGTCCACTTCCAGCTCCTGCCCCATGAGATATTTGTCGCAGAGCACGGGATTTTCGATGTGCTGCGCCAAGATGACGTCCATGTAGCGGGAAATATCGTTTTCGGTGAAGGCGATGGTCATGTTCTGGCCGCCGATGACATACGAAGGGCGCAGCAACACGGGATAGCCGAGCGTATCCGCCGCCTGCAAGGCCTCTTCTTTCGTCATGACGGTGAGCCCCTTCGGGCGGCTGATGCCGAACTTTTCGAGCAGCTCGTCAAAGCGCTCCCTGTCCTCCGCCATATCCACGCTGTCTGCGGAGGTGCCGAGGATGCGCACCCCCTTCTTATCCAGATAATTGCACAGCTTGATCGCCGTCTGGCCGCCGAAGGTGATGACGACGCCGTAAGGCTTTTCTTTGTCGATGACGTTCTGCACGTCTTCGGGCGTGAGCGGTTCAAAATAGAGCCTGTCCGCCGTATCGAAGTCGGTGGAGACCGTCTCGGGGTTGTTGTTGATGATGATGACTTCGTACCCGAGCTTTTTGAGGGTCCAGACGCAGTGGACGGAAGAATAGTCAAATTCTATGCCCTGCCCGATGCGGATGGGGCCCGACCCGATGACGATGATGCGCTTTTTCTTGCTCTCTTTGATGAAGGGCGTCGCCTCGTCGTGCGCGTAATCGTCGTAAGTGGAATAGAAATACGGCGTCTCCGCGGAAAACTCCGCCGCGCAGGTATCGACCATCTTATAGACCGCCTTGCGGTGGTACGGGATCGCCTGCCCGGAGATCTTTTCCATCTCCTTGTCGGGATAACCGAGCCGCTTGCCCTCGTCGTAGAGCGCGCGGGTGAGTTTTTCCGAACGCAGGCGGTTTTCAAAGGCGATGAGGTTGCAAAGTTTGTTGAGGAACCAGCGGTCGATCTTGGTGATCTCAAAGATCTCGTCCACGGAAATGCCCGCTTTGAGTGCGGCATACACGGTGAAGAGGCGCTCGTCGGAGAGCTTTTTGAGCTCTTCGCGCAGATCCTTTCCTTCGTATTTGTCGAGATTGAGCGAGGAAAGGGAGATCTCCGCGCCGCGCACAGCCTTCATGATCGCCATCTCGAACGAGGTGCCGATCGCCATGACTTCGCCCGTCGCCTTCATGCGGGTGCCGAGCTCGCGCTTCGCATACAGGAATTTGTCGAACGGCCATTTGGGCAGTTTGACGACCACATAGTCGATGGTCGGCTCAAAGCAGGCAAACGTCTTGCCCGTGACGTCGTTTTTGATCTCGTCGAGCGTATAGCCGAGCGCGATCTTGGTCGCGACTTTCGCGATCGGGTACCCCGTCGCCTTGGAAGCGAGCGCCGAAGAGCGGGACACCCTCGGGTTGACTTCGATGACCGAATATTCAAAGGAATCGGGGTTGAGCGCGAACTGGCAGTTGCAGCCGCCCTCGATGCCCAGCTCCGTGATGATCTTCAAAGACGCGCTGCGGAGCATCTGGTACTCCTTGTCCGCGAGCGTCAAAGCGGGCGCCACGACGATGGAATCGCCCGTATGGATGCCGACGGGATCGAAGTTTTCCATCGAGCAGACGGTGATCACGTTGCCCGCGCCGTCGCGCAGCACTTCAAATTCGATCTCTTTCCAGCCGTAAATATATTTCTCGACGAGGACCTGCGTGATGGGCGAAAGCATGAGCCCGTTATGGGAAATGGAGCGCAGCTCCTCTTCGTTATACGCGACGCCGCCGCCCGCGCCGCCGAGCGTGAAGGCGGGGCGGATAATGACGGGATAGCCGATCTTTTCGGCGACCGCGACGCACTCTTCCACCGTATAGGCGATGTCGGAAGGAACGACGGGCTGGCCGATCTTCTGCATGGTCTCTTTGAAGAGCTCCCTGTCCTCGGCGCGGTCGATGGCGTCCACCTTCGTACCGATGAGTTTCACTCCCCATTCGTCGAGGAAGCCCTCTTTGGCGAGCTGGCAGCCGATGGTGAGCCCCGTCTGCCCGCCCAGCGAGGCGAGCAGGCTGTCCGGCCTCTCCTTTTTGTTGATGCGCTTGATGGATTCGAGAGTGAGCGGTTCGAGATAGATCTCGTCCGCGAGCGCCCTGTCCGTCATGATGGTGGCGGGGTTGGAATTGCACAAAACGACGTTCACGCCCGCGTCCTTGAGCACGCGGCACGCCTGCGCGCCCGCATAGTCAAATTCCGCCGCCTGGCCGATGACGATCGGGCCCGACCCGATGACGAGTACTTTTTTGATTTCGCTTTTTTTAGGCATTCTTCTTACCTCCGTCCATCATGTGCATAAACTTGTCGAAAAGATCCCTCGCGTCCAGCGGGCCCGCGCACGCTTCGGGGTGGAACTGCACCGTAAAGGCGTTGAGCGCGGGATATTCGACCCCTTCGAAGGTGTTGTCGTTGGCGTTGACAAAACTCAGTTCGCCCACATCCTTGATGGAATCGGCGATCACTTCATAGCCGTGGTTCTGGCTCGAAATATAGACGGTGCCCGTTTTCAGTTCTTTGACGGGCTGGTTGGCGCCGCGATGGCCGTACTTCATCTTCTTCGTCTTGCCCCCCATCGCCAACGCAAAGAGCTGATGCCCGAGGCAGATGCCGAATATGGGCAGCTTGCCCGCCAGCTTTTTGATGTTCTCGATGATCCCCGTATTCTCCGCGGGGTCGCCGGGGCCGTTGGTGAGCATGACGCCGTCCGGCTTTAGGGCGAGGATCTGTTCGCACGAATACCATGCGGGCACGCGCACGACGGAGCAGTCCCTGTTGACGAGCTCGCGCACGATGTTCTCCTTCGCGCCGAAATCCCAGAGGACGACTTTACGCTTCGCCTGTTCGTTCCCGTAAGATACGGGCGCCTCGCAGGTGCATTCCGCGACGGCGTTGCGGATGGCATATTTGCCGATGGCGGCGACATCCGCCACGGGGCGCGAAGAGATGACCGCGTTCATGACGCCAGCTTCGCGCACCGTCTTGGTAAGCTCGCGCGTGTCCACCCCGTATACGCCCACGACGCCGTTACGCGTCAAAAAGGATTCTATCGTCTCTTCGCAGCGGAAATTGGAAGGCTTTTCGCAATATTCGCGCACGATATACCCCGAAAGATAGGGTTTTTTGCTCTCCCTGTCCGCGAGGATCATGCCGTAATTGCCGATGAGCGGGAAAGTCTGGATGACGATCTGCCCGTAGTAACTCGGATCGGTCAATGTCTCGATATAGCCCGTCATACCCGTCGTGAACACGAGCTCGCCGAGCACGTCGCCGCGCGCGCCGAACCGTTTCCCTTCAAACACCCGACCGTTTTGCAATGTGATGTAAACTTTTTCTTCTTTCATAACGACTCCGTCCTTTTTCATTTGAGCAGTTTGACGAGCACGGCTTTCTGCGCGTGCAGCCTGTTCTCCGCTTCGTCGAAGATCTCGCCTGCGTGCGCTTCCAGCACTTCTTCGCTGATCTCCTCCCCGCGGTGCGCGGGCAGGCAGTGCAGCACGAGCGCGTCGGGCTTAGCGAGCGACATGACCCGCCCGTCTACGCAATAGCCCTTGAACGCCTTCTCGCGTTCCTTCTTTTCTCCTTCCTGGCCCATGGACGCCCAGACGTCCGTATAGACGACGTCCGCGTCCTTGGCGGCGGCGTCGATGTCGTCCGTAACGAGAAGGCTGCCCGTCTTCGACGCCCATTCGGTAACGCCGGCATCCGGCCTGTACCCCTGCGGGCAGGCGACGGCGACCTGCATCCCCATCTTGATGCCGCCGACGATGAGGGAATTCGCCATATTGTTCCCGTCGCCGATAAAGCAGAGCTTGAGCCCTTTGAAGCTGCCTTTATACTCGCGGATGGTCATGAGATCCGCCAACACCTGGCAGGGATGGCAGTAATCGGTGAGCCCGTTGATGATGGGGATGGAACCGTATTCGGCGAGCTCCTCCACGTCCTTTTGCGCGAACGTCCTGATCATGATCCCGTCCAGATAGCGGGAAAGGACGCGCACCGTATCTTTGATGGGTTCGCCCCTGCCGATCTGCAGATCGTTCGCCGAAAGGAAGAGCGCGTTTCCGCCGAGCTCGTACATACCCACTTCAAAGCTGACGCGGGTGCGGGTAGACGATTTCTGAAAGATCATGCCCAGCTTTTTCCCTTTCAGATAGTGATGCTCGATGTTGTTTTTCCGCTCGTATTTGAGCTGGTCGGCGAGATTGAGGATGGCAAAGATCTCTTCCGGCGTGAGATCGGCAAGTTTTAACAGATGTTTCATTCGGACAGTACCTCGTCAAGTATTTTGAGCCCCGCGTCCATTTCCCCTTTCCCTATCGTAAGGGGCGGAAGCAGGCGGATCTTATTTTTTGCGGTCAGGACCATGAGCCCCCGTTCGAGGCACTTCTCCGCGGCCTCGCGCGCGTCTTTTTTGATCTCGAGCCCGATCATCAGCCCGAGCCCGCTCACCGAGAGCACGCCGCGCATCCTCGCGAGATGGGTGCGAAGGTAGGCAGCCTTGCCCTGCACTTCGAGGAGCAGGTCTTTGTCTATCCTGGAAAGGACGCTCAGCGCCCCCGCGCAGGAGACGGGATTCCCGCCGAAGGTGGAGCCGTGGCTGCCCGCGGTAAGGGTGTCCGCCGTCTTGGCGAAGAACATCGTCGCCCCGAGCGGCAGCCCACCCGCAAGCCCCTTGGCGGTCGTCGCGATGTCCGGTACGATCCCGTAATATTGATAGGCGTACAGATACCCCGTGCGGCCGTTGCCCGTCTGCACTTCGTCGACGATGAGGAGGATATCCCGCTCTTTGCAAAACGCCGCGATCTTTTGCACTTCCTTCTCGTCGAGGGCGTTCACGCCGCTCTCGCCCTGTATGAGTTCGAGCATGACCGCGCAGGTACCCTCCCCGCATTCCTTTTTTACCCCCGCAAAAGTCGGGTCGGCATACGAAAACCCTTCCACAAAGGGCATGAAATAGCGGTGCAGCGCGTCCTGCCCCGTCGCGGAAAGGGTCGCCATCGTCCTTCCGTGAAAGGAGTTTTTGAGGGTGACGATATGAAAGCGGCCTTCGCCGTATTTATCGAAAGAATATTTGCGCGCCGCCTTGATGGCGCATTCGTTCGCCTCCGCGCCCGAATTGGAGAAAAACACCCTCGCGGCGCCGCTCTTGCGGCAAAGAAGCTCTGCAAGCTCCGCCTGCGGGCGGGTATAATAGAGGTTGGAAGCGTGCTGCACTTTATCCAGCTGCGCCTTGACGGCGGCTTTCCACGCCTCGTCGTTGACGCCGAAGGCGTTGACGCCGATGCCGCTGCCGAAATCGATGTATTCTTTCCCGTCTTCGGCGCGGAGGGTCGCACCTTTCCCCTCGTAAATTTCCGCCGCAAAACGGCTGTATGTGGCGGCGATATACGATTTGTCTTTTTCTTTTAATTCTTGAAAATCCATACGATGACCTATTTTATCTATTTTACCATAAAACGCGCGCAAAATCAATTTTTTGCGGAAATTTTTTTGCAAGAACTTTTCCCCAAAAAAAGAGACCGATTTTTAAAATCAGTCTCCGTTTACAAACATCGTGCCGATGCCGCTGTCGGACAGCGTTTCCACCAAAATGGAATGAGGGACCCTTCCGTCGATGATGAAGACCTTCTTCACTCCGCGGCGGATCGCTTCTTTGCAGCACTCTATTTTCGGGATCATCCCGCCCGAGATGACGCCCTGCTTGACGAGCGAGGGAATGTCGCTGACAAAAATTTTGGTGATGAGGCTGGACTCGTCGTCCTTGTCGCGCAGCACCCCTTTCGTATCCGTCATGAGGATGAGGCTCTGCGCGCCGAGCGCGCCCGCGATCTCGGCGGCGGCGGTGTCCGCGTTCACGTTATAAATGTTGCCTTCCCCGTCAAACCCGACGGTGGAAACGACGGGGATATAGCCGAGAGAAAGGGCGTCGGTGATCACTTTCGTGTCTATATGCACGATCTTGCCGACAAAACCGAGCGCTTCGTCCGCCTTTTCGCACTCCATCATGTGCCCGTCCTGTCCGCAGAGCCCGATGCTGCGCCCGCCGAAGCGTTCGATGAGGTCGACGAGCGATTTGTTGATCTTGCCCGCGAGCACCATGCGCACGATCTCCGCCGTCTCCTCGTCTGTATAGCGCAGCCCGCCGACGAAGCGGGACTGCTTGCCGATCTTTTTGAGCATTTCCGAGATCTCGGGCCCGCCGCCGTGTACGAGCACCACCTTCACGCCGATGAGGTTGAGAAGGACGATGTCGCGCATGACGGAATCTTTGAGCTCTTCGTTGATCATGGCGTTGCCGCCGTACTTGACGACGACGATCTTGCCGTTGTAATCCTGGATATACGGGAGCGCCTCGGCGAGCACCTGCGCGCGAAAATGTTTATCCGCAAAACTTTCCATTTGCTCCTCCTTCTCAGGTCCTGTAATCGCCGTTGATCTTGACGTAGTCATACGTCAGATCGCAGCCCCACGCCGTCGCTTTGCCGCTGCCGTCCCCGAGCGCGATCTCCACTTCGATCTCGTCTTCCGAAAGAATCTTTTTTGCCTCCTCTTCGGAAAAAGGGATGCCGCTCCCCGCGCGGCAGACGGGCAGAACGCCCGCGCGGCTCTTAAACGTCACGCCCACCTTGTTTACGTCCACATCCGCGCCCGCATAGCCGATCGCGCAGAGCACCCTGCCCCAGTTTGCGTCCGCGCCGAACATCGCCGCTTTGAAAAGAGAGGACTTGATGACGGATTTTGCCACGGTCCTCGCCGCCTTTTTGCTCTTCGCGCCGCGCACTTTGCATTCGAGCAGCTTCGTCGCGCCCTCGCCGTCTTTGGCGATCTGCCTGCAAAGGCAGGTCGTCACTTTATTGAGCGCCTTCCTAAAAGCGGAAAAATCTTTCCCGGGCGCGTCCACCAACGGGTTACCCGCCCTTCCGTTCGCCAGCAGCGCGACCATGTCGTTGGTCGAGGTATCCCCGTCCACGCTCACCATGTTGAAGGAATCCTGCACGTCCGCCGAAAGCGCCTTTTGCAGCATCGCGGGCGAGATCGCCGCGTCCGTCGTGACGAAGATGAGCATGGTCGCCATGTTGGGGTTGATCATGCCGACCCCCTTGCCGATGGCGCCGATACGGCACTCCCTGCCGCCGAGGGTAAACGAATAGGCGACCTCCTTTTCGACGGTATCCGTCGTCATGATCCCCTGCGCCGCCTGTTCGCTGTTTGCACCCAGCCCCGCGACGAGCTGCGGCATACCGCTCTCGATCGGCTGCAGGGACAGAGGCTGCCCGATGACGCCCGTGGAAGCGACGATGACGTCTTCCGCGGGAACGCCCGCATACCGTTCGACGAGAGCGCACATCCCTTCCGCGATCTGCACCCCGTCCGCATTGCAGGTATTGGCGTTGCCGCTGTTGCACACGATCGCGCGGGCATAGCCGTCGGAAACGTGCTTTTTCGTGACGAGGATGGGCGCGCCCTTGACGAGGTTCTGCGTATACACGCACGCAGCCGCCGCGCGCACGTCGCTCACGATGAGCGCAAGGTCGCGTTTTGTCTTATTTTTCCTGATGCCGCAATGTACGCCGTTTGCCTTAAAGCCCGAAGGCGCGCACACGCCGCCCGTGATCTTTTTCATGGTTTATCTTCCTCCCGCGGAGAGGGAAACGCCTTCGTCCAGCCCCGCCATGATATTCATGCACTGCACCGCAGCGCCCGAAGCGCCCTTGCCGAGATTGTCGAACACGGAAGCGAGCATGATGCGCTCCCCGTTCCCGTCGATAAAGATCTGCATCCCGTCCGTACCCGAGAGCATATTCGCCGCCAGATAGGCGGGCTGCTCTTTTGCGACTTTCACGAAAGTATGCGAGGCATAGTACTCCGCAAAATACTTTCTGAGGCTGTCCGGGTCGGCATATTTTTTCATATAATGCGTGTACAGCGGCACGGTGACGCACATCCCGCTGTAAAAATCGGCGACGATGGGGTCAAAGATCGGCTTATGCGCCAGGCCGCAGACATACTGCATTTCGGGAAGGTGCTTATGCGCCTGCCCCAAAGCATACTGCCGCGGGCTGTCCAAAGAAGCGTCCCTGTCCTCCGCTTCGTATTCGGCGATCATCTTCTTGCCGCCGCCGCTGTACCCCGTCACCGAATGGCAGACAAAGGGATAGTCGGCGGAGACGATTCCGCCCGCGATCAGCGGATAGACGAGGGAAATAAAGCCGCTCGCATGGCATCCGGGGACGGCGACCCTGTTAGAAAGCGCGATCTTTTCCCTGTGCGCGCGGGAAAGTTCGGGAAAACCGTAAGCCCACGCGGGATCGGTGCGGTGCGCCGTCGAAGCGTCGATGATGCGCACGCGCTCGTTTTCGACAAGAGAGACGGATTCGCGCGCCGCCGCGTCGGGAAGGCATAAAAAGACGATATCCGCCCTGTTGATGCACTCTTTGCGCGCCGCGGCGTCCTTTCTCAGCTCTTCGGGCAGCGTCTCCACTTCCACGTCGGCGCGCCCCGCGAGCCGCTCAAATATTTTCAGGCCGGTCGTGCCCTCTTTTCCGTCGATAAAAACCTTCATCGCCCTTCCCTATGACAGCGTGCGGGCGCCCCGCCGATGCGGAGCGCCGCAAGCCGCTCTTTTCGTTTTTTATTTGAGTTTTTTCTGATCGAGCAGCGCCTTGACCTTGATCGGCAGGCCGAATAGGTTGATGAACCCTTCCGCGTCGTGCTGGTCGTACACGTCTTCTTCGCCGAACGTGGCGATCTCTTCACTGTACAGAGAGTGCTCGCTCTTGACGCCCGCGTTGATGATGTTGCCCTTATAGATCTTGAGTTTCACGTCGCCGCTGACCGTCTCCTGCGTCTTATCGACAAAGGCGGAGAGCGCTTCGCGAAGGGGCGTGAACCACTGCCCGTTATAGACGAGGTCGGCAAACTTGATGGCAAGATGCTGCTTGAAGCGCTGCGTTTCCTTGTCCAGGCAGATGCTTTCGAGAATTTCGTGCGCGGCATAGAGGATGGTGCCGCCGGGCGTTTCGTACACGCCGCGGCTCTTCATGCCGACGAGGCGGTTTTCCACCAGATCCGCAATGCCGACGCCGTTCGCGCCGCCGATCTTGTTGAGCGTTTCGATGAGCTCCACCGAAGAGAGCTTTTTGCCGTCGATGGCGACGGGGATGCCCTTCTCAAAGGTGAGCGTAAGATAGGTCGCCTTGTCGGGCGCCTTTTCGGGAGATACCCCCATCTCCAATATCTTGTCCAGCTGCGGCTCATTGGCGGGATCTTCCAGATCCATCCCCTCATGCGAGAGGTGCCAGAGGTTTTTATCTTTGGAATAATTGGTCTCGCGGGTGATCTTCAGAGGGATGTTATGCGCTTCCGCATAATCGATCTCCTCGTCGCGGCTCTTGATATTCCAGATACGCCAGGGCGCGATGATCTTCATCTCGGGCGCAAACGCCTTGATGGTCAACTCAAAACGCACCTGGTCGTTGCCCTTGCCCGTGCAGCCGTGGCAGATGGCGTCCGCCCCCTCTTTTTTGGCGATCTCGACGATGCGCTTGGCGATCACGGGACGCGCGAAAGAGGTGCCGAGCAGATATTTGTTTTCATAGACCGCGCCCGCCTGCATGGTCGGGTAAATATAGTCTTCGATAAATTCCTTGCGAAGATCTTCGATATAGAGCTTGGAAGCGCCGGTTTTGAGCGCCTTCTCTTCCAGCCCTTCCAGCTCACTCTCCTGCCCCACGTCGGCAGACACGGCGATCACTTCGCAGTTATCGTAATTCTCCTTGAGCCACGGGATGATGATGGAGGTATCCAACCCGCCCGAGTACGCGAGAACAACTTTTTTGATCTTCTTTTCCATATCGTTTTTCCGTTCCTTTTCCAAAAACTGAGTCGATTATACAATGGCGCCGCCGCAATGTCAAGCATTTCGGGGCACCAATTTGTGAATATTCAAAAATTTTCAAATATTTTTGCATATAATTTATATTTATGCAAGAATATCGGCAAATTTATGCATATTTCATTTTACTCCTTCCGCAATGCGCGGAAAGAACGCCGCGACGTCGGCGAGGGAAAACTGTTCCCTTCTGAACCTATCGAAGGGCACCCGCCGCAATAGGACGAACCGCTCGTTCACGCCGCCGCGGGAGATATAGACGAGGAATTTTCTTTCGTTGTAACGGACGCGGACGACGTGTTCGGGAGAAAAGGCATACGGCCCGCCCTTGACTTTGACGTTGACGACGCCGCTGTCCACGCTCAGCTCGTAGACGAGAGCATACTTGATGCGGACAAGATAAAATAAAAACAGCGCCAGCACCGCCGCCGCCGCGAGCGCGAACGGGATAAACAGCAGTTTGTTCCCCGCCACGGCAAAGACGAACAGGGTCATCGCCGCGATCAGCAGCAGGACGGCCGCGATCAGGCACGCTTTTTTGACCGCCTTGATGTACGATAAGATCCCGCTTTTCATCATCCTTCTCCTTCAATATATAAAGTAACCGCCTTTACGGCCCGACATTTAACGCCCCTCTCGCAAAAAGAGGAAAAACCTCTGCGCGAGCGCACGCAAAGCGGGACCCGCGGCGTTTTTTTGTCAGCGCCAAAGCGCCCCGCCGTACATACGGGTCAGAAAGGCATACGCTTTGAGCCGCGCGCGCCGCTTTTTACAGTCGGGCATACGGGCGGACATTTCTTCCCAAAACGCCCGCGAATGGTCGAGCCGTATGAGATGGCAAAGTTCGTGCACGACGACGTATCCGACAAGCTCCGCAGGCAGCATCGCCAGCCGCCAGTTGAGCAGGATGTTCCCCTCCGCGTCGCAGCTGCCCCAACGGCTTTTATAGTCGCAGAGACGGACGCTGCGGGGCGCAAAACCCGCGCCGCGCGCGTATTCTTCCGCCGTTTCGATGAGAAGAGGCCCGCGCGTCTTTTTAAAATACGGGCGGATCCTGCCCGCGTTTTTTAGGTGAAGCGCGCCCGAGGTCTCCTCCTCGGTGCCGTCCGTAAAGAAAAGCGCCTTTTCCCTGCCGCCGATAAGGACGGCGCGCCCCTCGCGCACGGCGGCAAATTCCGCCTCTTCACGCGCCTGCGCCGCGAGCTGTTTTTCCAGCCATGCCGCGCTGCGGGCCAAAAACGCCTCGATCTCCGCCCTGCCCGTATACGCGGGAGCGAGCACTTCCACTCCGCCGCCGCGCACGCGGATGCAGACGGTCTTTCTCTTCGCCGAACGGCGCAGCTTATACTGCAAAGCACACCTTCGCGAGGATGACCGTCTCTTCCCCGTTTTTCACCCCTTCCACCGCAAACACGCCGGGCGCGAGCTCGCGGCGGAAAAAGGAGAGGACATCCCCTTCGTGGCTCTGCTTGACATAGTGTATCTGAAAATTTTTCAGCGGGCGGCTTTCCAGTTCTGCGACGGTGAAACAGTTAAAGACATAATCCGCGTACTTGATATTGTTGACGTGGTAATTGAGGTCATATTCGGAGTTTGCGACCTTGAACGAAAAGGCGGGCGACGTCCGCTCGGGCGGCACAAAGACGCCGTCGTCAAAAAGGACGCTGCGCTCTTCGATAAAATCATCGACCAAGCAGGGCACGCGGGAAGCGGGCACGATGCGTCCCTTTCCGCTGAGAACGCACCAGCGCGAAAAGGCGCGCAGGAGCACTTTACCGTTTTCGGCCGTGACGGCAAAACTGCGCTCGAAGATCGCCTTGTTCGGGCTGTGCGGCCAGGTCGAAGTCACGATCTTTTCCCTGTAAACGGGCTTGCGCTCCACTTCGACATAGATCTTGGAGAGCACCCAGAACATATCCTCTTTTTTGAGCACGCTGTGCCCGAAGCCCATCTCCTCCGAATGGTCAGCCGCGATCTCCTGAAAGAGACCCAGCATGGCGGACGGCTTGAGCTGCTGCTTAAAATCCGTCTCAAAATTTTTGACGACGGAAATCTGTTCGATCTTATTTCTTGCAAGCATAGTCTGTAAGCCCCTTTTGTCAGTCTTTGAATATTCTACAATAAACGTCAAAAAAAGTCTACCGTTTGCGGGTACTTTCGCGCGCGGCGCGGATGCACGAAATTCTCATTTATTTCAGACATAATACTTTGCAAAAGAATTAAAAAAGAATTTTATTGGATTTTTACTTGACGAAAATTGTAAGATATTGTATAATAATGACATAAGGAGGGGTATAAAGATGGATCCCACGAATGAAAACGAAAACAATGCTTCCGCCATCAGCAGCGATCTGATCCGCGGGCACATCAATACCATTATCCTGCGGACGCTGTACGACGGGGACAAATACGGCTACGAGATCATCAACGAAATCGAAGAAAAGAGCAAGGGGCAGTATTCGCTCAAACAGCCCACCCTGTACAGCGCCTTAAAGCGCCTGGAAAGCCAGGATTATGTGACCTCATATTGGGGCGGCGTTTCCAACGGCGGCAGGAGAAAATACTTTCAGATCACCGACAAAGGCAGGCAGATCGTCGAGCAAAACCTCGCCGAATGGGAATATTCGCGCACGGTCATCGACAGTTTGATCTCTGAAAAGGATTACGACTTCAACAATCCTCCGCCCTCTTCGCTCGATATGTCGCTGCTCAAAAAGTCGACGACGCGGGTACCGCGCGGCGGCGTCGGGCATGACGACATCGAACTCGGCGCCTTCGATGAAGAGAGCGAAAGCGTACATAGCGAAGACGGCGAAAACGAGGAGATCTTCGCCGAAACCGAAGAGGAAAATACGGACGAGCAAAACGAAGCGGCGACTGAAAGCGCAGACGGCGAAAGCGGTTCGTCTGAGCAGGCGACGCAGCGCTTTGAAGACGCAGTCACCTACGAAAACCTCCCCTACCCTGCCCAAACGGATCGAGAGAGTTTGACGGCGTCCGCCGAAACAAAAACCGAAACCGCGGCGCAGGGCGAAGCGGAGGCGACTTCTCATACCGCTTTTGAGCCTTCTTACCTGCAAGAACCCGAACAAGCGCCCGCGCGCGATCCCTGGATCGAGGAAGAGCAGCGGCGCATCCAGCATGAAAATTACCGCAACCTCGTCGGAAACGAGGACGCAACTTCTTATTATTACGCCTCCGTCGCGCGCAGTAAGAGCGAGACAAAGGCGGAAGAAGCGCCCGCCGAGCCCGTATCCGCGCAGCCGCAACCCGCACCTGCAAGCGAGCCGCAAAGCGCGGGCTATGCGCCCGAAGAGGTTTACGACGCGGCGTATGAGGAAAACAGGGCGATTTCGTCCGAACTTTTATATTCCAACCGTTCGCCCGCGGAGCGCAATTACAAGGAACTTCTGTCCAAACTGTACGACAATTCCAACCCTCCCCCGCAGGAAGAACCGTATTATGAGGAGCCCTATCCCGCAGAGGAGAGCGCGCCGCAGCCCGCACCCGTACAAGAACCCGCGCCCGCGCCGGAGCCCGTCCGCTATGCGGAACCCGCGCCTGCCGCGGCGACTGCGGGGAACGTCGAATTTTACGATATTGAGGAACAGGCGGAAAACGACGGCATCCGCATCACGACTTCCAACGGCGCAAAGAACCGCACGGCGGCAAAGCAGATCGGCAACACCTTCGACAAGGGCAAAGCGCTCTTTATGACGGCGCTCTTCGTCGGCGCGGTCGCGCTCATCGAATGCATCGTCAACCTCTGCATCCGCAACGTCATCCACTCCCATCCCGCCTATATCATCCTGCCTTTCGTGGCGACATTCGTGATGTTCGGCGTATTCCTCTTCCTCTATCTGAAAGGCTACGGAAGAAACAGCCGCAGGACGCAGTCTCGCTCCTATATTTCGGCGAGCCTCATCCTGTTTGTCGACCTGATCATCGTCATCTGCCTCATCGCCTACTTTATCATAAGTTCCGGAACGGGCGTGACTTTTACGCAGATCTTGAAGTTCGCGATCTTGCCCTGCATCTTCGTGTTCAACATCCCGCTGTTCGCCATCCTCTACCACTACAACAGCAGCAAACAATAAACAGCGACCGCGCGCCCGCAACGGGCGCGCGGTTTTTGTATAAGAAAGCCCGCGGACGGTCCGCGGTGTTTTGCTTTGCAGACTTACCCTTGCCTTGACCGCAAAAAACGATCTCGGCGGCGTTTTTTAACGCCCCTTTTTACAT
>CALWCR010000004.1 GCA_944376445.1 uncultured Clostridia bacterium
CCGCGCTCGATGATGCGGCCGTGGTCGAGCACCATGATCGCGTCGGAGTTCTGTATGGTCGAAAGCCTGTGGGCGATGACAAAGACCGTCCTGTCCTTCATGAGGGCGTCCATCCCCTTCTGCACGAGCGCTTCCGTGCGGGTATCGATGGACGACGTCGCCTCGTCCAAGATCATGACGGGCGGGTCCGCGACCGCGGCGCGCGCGATGGAGATGAGCTGGCGCTGCCCCTGCGAGAGGTTGGAGGCCTCGTGCCGCAGCACCGTGTTGTACCCTTCGGGCAGGCGGGTGATGAAGTCGTGCGCGTTGGCGAGCTTCGCCGCTTCGATGCACTCCTCGTCCGTCGCGTCCAGCTTGCCGTAGCGGATATTTTCCATGATGGTACCCGTGAAGAGGTTGGTATCCTGCAAGACGATGCCCATGGAACGGCGAAGGTCGGCTTTCTTGATCTTGTTGATGTTGATGCCGTCGTAACGGATCTTGCCGTCGGCAATGTCGTAGAAGCGGTTCAAAAGGTTGGTGATGGTCGTCTTGCCTGCGCCCGTCGCGCCGACGAAGGCGATCTTCTGACCGGGCTTCGCGTAAATGCTGACGTTGTGCAGGACGATCTTTTCGGGAACATAGCCGAAATCCACGTCGACGAGGCGGATATCCCCTTTCAGTTCGGTATACGTGACCGAACCGTCCGCATGGTGCGGGTGCCTCCACGCCCATTTGCCCGTGCGCTCCGCGCTCTCGGTGATGGTTCCGTCCTCGGCGATATTCGCATTGACGAGGGTGACGTAGCCGTCGTCCGTTTCGGGCTTTTCGTCGAGAAGCTCAAAGATACGCCCCGCGCCCGCAAGGCCCATGACGACCGAGTTGATCTGCATGGAGACCTGCCCGATATTGAGGGAGAACTGGCGGGACATATTGAGGAAAGAGGCGATGATCGCGCCCGTGAACGCGCTCCAGCCTGTGACGGAGAGGTTTTTTGCCCCCAGAAGGACCAGCAACCCCGCGACGATCGCGACGAGCACGAAGGCGAAATGCCCGATGTTCATGACGGCAGGCATCAGGATGTTGCCGTAGGCGTTCGCCTTATCCGAAGCGTCGCAGAGCTCGTCGTTGATCTTGTCGAAGTCCTCTTTCGCGCGCTCTTCATGGCAGAACACCTTGATGACCTTCTGCCCGCCCATCATCTCTTCGATATAGCCTTCCGTTTTACCGATGACTTCCTGCTGGCGGATAAAGTACTTGGCGCTGCGGCTGCCGACGAACTTGGCGACGATCGCCATGAGCGCCACGCCGACAAAGACGACGAGCATGAGCCAGAGGCTGTACAGCAGCATGATGACAAAGAGGGTGAGCGCGGCGATGCAGGAATAAAAGACCTGCGGGATACTCATGGAGATGAGCTGGCGCAGCGCGTCGGTGTCGTTGGTGTAGACGGACATGATGTCGCCGTGGGTATGCGTGTCGAAATAGCGGATAGGCAGCGACTGCATTTCCGAGAACATATCGTCGCGGACGCGGCGCAAAAATCCCTGCGTGACGATCGCCATCGTCTGGTTGTAGAAGAAGGACGCGCAGAGCGCGACGATGTACATACCGCCCATGCCGCCGATAATGCCGAACAGCGTGCCGCGCAGCTCAAACAATTTATCCGAAATGGCTTCCTGAGGCTGCCCCGCAAGCGCCGCGAGCGGGGTGATGACCTTGTCGATGACGAGGGTCAAAAAGACGGACGAGCTGATGCCTGCCGCCGCCGTGACGGCGATGCAGACAAATACGGCGATGAGCCTGCCTTTATAGTAATGGAAGAGATAGGAAAGCAGCCTGCCGAGCAGTTTGAAGGTATGGATCTTCGGCCTGCGCTGCATTGCCGCAGCATTTGCTTTACTCATTTGCGGCACCTCCTTCGGCAGCAGCCCCGTTGCCTATTTTATTTTGCTGATAGTACACTTCCCGATAGATGGGGTTGCTTGCGAGCAGCTCTTCGTGCGTGCCGACGGCGTTGATCTTACCGCCGTCCATGACGATGATCTGATCGGCATCCTGCACCGAAGAGACGCGCTGGGCGATGATGATCTTGGTGACGTTGGGGATCTCGTCGCGGAAGGATTTGCGGATCATGGCGTCCGTCTTGGTATCCACCGCGCTCGTCGAGTCGTCGAGAATGAGCACTTTCGGGTCTTTCAGAAGGGCGCGCGCGATGCACAGACGCTGTTTCTGCCCGCCCGAGACGTTGGTGCCCCCCTGCTCGATATATGTATCGTACTTGTCGGGGAAACGCTGGATGAAGTCGTCCGCGCAGGCGAGCCTGCACACGCGCAGCATTTCGTCGTCCGTGGCGTCCTCTTTGCCCCAGCGCAGATTGTCTTTGATGGTGCCCGAGAAGAGGACGTTCTTTTGCAGGACCATGGCGACCTTGTTGCGCAGCGCTTCGAGGTCGTATTCCTTGACGTTGATACCGCCGACATAGACGGCGCCTTCCGTCGTGTCGTACAGCCTCGGGATGAGGTTGACGAGGGTGGATTTGGACGAACCCGTGCCGCCCAAAATACCGATGGTCTGCCCCGATCTGATATGCAGATTGACCCCTTCGAGGGCGAATCGCTCCGCGTCTTTTGAGTACTTGAAGCTGACGTTTTCAAAGACGATGTCGCCGTCCTTGACCTCTTTGACAGCATTTTCGGGAGAGACGATGTTGCTCTTTTCGTTGAGAACGGCGCAGATACGCTCGCCCGACGTGCGCGCGATGATGATCATGACAATGACCATGGAAAGCTGCATGACCGCGGAGAGGATCTGCGAAGCGTACATGATGAGGACGGTGAGCTGCTCTTCGCCGATGACGGCTTCCCCCACTTCGATGCCCGCTTTGAGGTTGCTGCTCGTGAGCAGCGCCGCCAACAGGAAGATCAAAAGGAAGGAAAGCCAGATGCAGAACTGCATGACCGGGCCGTTGATCGCCATGATGCGCTCGGCGAGGGTAAAGTCCTTGCACACGTCTTCCGAAGCCGCTTCAAACTTTTTCTTCTCAAAGTCTTCGCGCACGAACGATTTGACGACGCGGATACCTTTGATGTCCTCGCGCACGGAGCGGTTCATATTGTCGTATTTATGGAAGACTCGCTCGAAGATGGGGTGCGTCTTGAAGATGACGACGACGAGCACCGTGGCGAGCACGGGCACGAGGGCGAGGAACACCCACGAAATGGTCACATTGACGGTGAACGCCATGACGAGGGAAAAGATGAGCATGAGCGGGCAGCGAATCGCCACGCGGATGAGCATCATGTACGCCATCTGCACGTTGGTGACGTCCGTCGTCTGGCGGGTCACAAGACTGGAAGTGGAAAACCTGTCTACGTTCGCGAAAGAATAATCCTGGATCGCATAGTACATATCTTTGCGGAGGTTTTTCGCAAAGCCCGCGCTCGCGCGCGCCGCAAAGCGCCCGGAAAGCATACCGAAGACGAGAGACAAGACCGCCATACCGACCAGGATCCCGCCGTAAATCAAGATCGTACTCATTTTGACCGCTTCCGTCGAAGCCACGCCCGTAGGGCTGATCCTCGCGATAAATTCCATGATGACCATCGGCATCAGGCATTCGAGGACGACTTCCAGGGAAACGAAGATCGGTGAAAGTATGGACGAAGTCTTGTATTCGCGGATACTTTTCGCCAAAGTTTTGATCATACCTGTCTCCTTATGAAAATTTTTTACCGAAACTGTGCCCCTTGCGCGCCCCGCGCGCAAGAGCCCCTAACCTTCCTGTTCCGTCCGCGAAAGATTTTGTTTGAAGCGGGCGATGAAAGAAAAAAACGCATCGATCTCCTCGGGAGAAAATCCCCGCGTCATCTCCTCTTCCGTCCGTTCGATCTGCGCCTGCAGCTGGCGGCGGATCACTTCCGCATATTCGGTGAGGACGATCTTTTTGAGCCGCGCGTCGTAAGCGACAGGCTCGCGGGTGATGAGCCCGCTCTTTTCCATCTGTTTCATGATCTCCGTCACGCTCGAGCGGCGGATGTTGAACTCCGCTTCCACATCCCGCTGGAAAATATCTTTTCCTTCGTTGCGGAACAAAAAATTGAGCATCCAGACCTGGACACCCGTCAGATTTTTGTTGTCCCGTATCTCGGGAATGTTTTCCATGAGCTGGTCGATGCGGCGGCTCAATGATTTGACCGCATAGCCGATGTGACGTTTATCCATCGCGAACGCCCCGCAGAAATTGTTAGGTTGTCTAACATTATACAGATTTCAAAAAAAATGTCAACGGAATAAACGGGGCTTTTTTCAAGATTTTTTCAGGAATTTTTCCGCGAACTTTCCGCCCGCTCCGCGCGAAAAAACGGCCCCGTTTGTACGGCCGCGCCACGCCGCCCTTTTCGGGAAAAACGTGTATTTTTGCCTCAAAAATCCCTCTTAATTCCCCGTTTTTTGCCGCCGAAGAGGCGCAAAACGCGAAAAAACCGCGGCAGCGAGCAAAAAGCGCGCCCCCGCGGCATTCTTTTTCTTTTGTCAACGGATATTTTTCGTGGAGTTGCCCTTGACGAGGATGGGCTTATGCGTCGCCGCAAAGGGCGGGCGTTCTTCCTCCGCGCCCGTCAGAAGGTCGAGCATCACCTCCGCGCCCGTCTCGGCAAGGTCGCGGCAGCCCGCATCGATGGTCGTCAGAAAGCGGGGCATACGCATCATCTGCTGCACGTTGTCAAAGCCGACGATGCCGTAATCCTCCCCCGCGCGCAGGCCGTGCTCCAAAAGCGCTTCGATCATGACGAAGGCGATCACGTCGTTAAAACAGAGGATGCCGTCCGCTTTGTCCTCTACGACTTTTTTGACGACTTCGGCAAGCTCGCGTTCGCGGATATAAAAGACGTGTTCTTCCTTCAAATGCAGACCGTTCTGCTCCAACGCCTCCTGCAGGCCGCGCTGCCTGTCGAGGCAGACTTTGACGTCATGCCAGCTGCCGATATAGGCGATGGTCTTATACCCGCAGTCGAGAAGGTACTGCCCCGCCAGCCTACCCGCCGCCACTTCGTCCGCATTGATACCCGTCATGCCGTAAGGCGTGCCGTCCCGCCCGAAAATGACGAACGGGATGCCCGTGTTTTTGATAAAATCGAGAAGGTCGCTTTGCGGTTCGAGATAGGAAAGTATGGCGTCCGGCTTTCTTGCCATCACGTTGCGCATGAGTTCGTAATCGACATAGGGAGAACGGTCGTTGTTGGAGAACATGATGCAGTTATATCCCCGCTCTTCCAGCCGCTTGGAAATGATATCCGTCGTGTACGAATAAAAGGGATTGACGAGGTCGTCATAGAGGATGGCGACCGTGCGCGTGGAACCGCTGCGCAGGCCCGAAGCGTTCATGTCGACGATATAGCCGAGCTCTTTGCAGGCGGCGTTGACCTTTTCTTCCACTTCTTTCGTGTAATACGGCTTTTTGTTGAGCACGCGCGACACGGTATTGACCGAAAGCCCCGTCTTTTCCGCGATGTCTCTGAGCGTGACCTTTTTCTTTCCTTCCTGCATACTGCCCCTCCGCGGGAGACTAAGGCGGCGTGCCGCCTTCGGCCCCGATAAATTATCGTTCATCTGTTATATAGCTTATCATAATTTCCCGTAACTGTCAAGATTTGCAAAAAAATTTCTCCCCGCCGCATAAAATTTCTCCCCCCCTGCGGGCAAAAATTTCAAGCGCCCGCGCCTTTACGCGCGGGCGCCTCCGTTCCGCCCTCATATGTCCTCGGTTTTTATTTTTTTCGCGCCCGAAAGTTTTTTATACGCACCCTTTCGACCGAACGAACGGGATACGCCCGTTTTGCGGCCGCGCCCTATTTTTGCCTGCTCCTATCCACGATCTCCGCCTTTGCGGGATATACGCTGTCGCCCGTCAGGATCACCTCGCCGATACGGTCGGCGGCGATGCGCCCGCTCTTCGGGTTTTTGACGGAAAGGATCTCGCCGCGCACGTCCGCCTCCGCGTCGCTGTATTCAAAGGCGAGGTCGCACCCCTCCATCGTGCAGTCGATAAGCCGCAGTCCCCTGCAATAGCAAAAGGGCTGCGTGCCCTTGATGCGGCAGCGCACCAGCGTCAGGTTTTCCGAATACCAGGCAAGATACTCCCCGTCCAGCACGCTGTCCGTCACGAGCACGTTTTTCGCGTGCCAGAAAGCGTCCTTCGTCTGCAGATGCGAGGCGTTGATGCGCACGTCTTTGGTATACTGGAATGAATATTTCCCCGAAAAATGCAGGCCTTCGGCGACGATGTCCTCGCTCTCCAAAAAGGCGTATTCGGAACAGATCTTTCCGCCGTCTATGCGGACCCCGCCGCATTTCCAGCCGAATTCGGGCGAATCGGCGTCCACGTTTTCCAGGCGTACCCCCCTGCATTCGCGCAGCGCCTTGATACCGTTCATCTTGCAGCCGAAAATCGTGACGTCCCTGTCATACCAGAGCGCGGCGCGGCAGTTTTTGGTCATCTCACCGCCGCAAATGCGGATGCCGTGCGCGTGCCAGAAGGGATAGCGAAGATCCATAAAGCAATCTTCCACCGCGACGTTGCGGCTCTCTTTAAGCGCCGACTCGCCGTCTTCAGGCCCTTCAAAGCGGCAATTCCTGACGACAAGGTCGTGCGCCGCATACAGATCCCGCTCCCTGCCGAAGCGCATATTTTCGATCGTTTTCATTACGGTTCCCTTCTCCTTATTGCTCCCGTCCCTTGCTTTGCTGCGATATACCGCAAAAGAGAATAAAGCCGCCGCGCTCTATTCTCCCTCTACCATAGGACAGATAAAAATCGTCCGATATTTATACTTTCATGTGCCGCGCGTTTGCGGGCTGCTTGCCCGAACGGCTATAAACTACGCCTTTCTTCCCTTGAAAAAAGTGAAGGCGCAGGCTTCATGCCCCGTGGCGAGCGCGCCTTCCCTGCGGCTGCCGATGGCGGGGGCGAGCCCCTTGAACGCCTCTTCTTCGTATTCGCAGAAGATGAAGCAAAGCTCGGGGCAGCCGAATTTTTTGGATATCTTATAATAGAGGCACTCTTTTACCCGAAAAGAGACCTTGCCTATGCGCGCTTTCGGCGGCGTGCATTTCCAGTCCGCGGACGGGAATTTGGACGCCATGAATTTTTTGATGTTGCGCTTGAAGGCATGAAAGGGAAAGAAACGGCGTTTCTGCGCGTCGAGGATCTCGGCGCAGTTTTTCGCCGCTTTTTTGACCTCTTCGCGCACATATTCCAGCGCCTCGGGTTCGCGGACCCCTTCCGCGAGCAGCGTCTTGTAATAGGCGATGACGGGATAGACCAGCCCTTTGAGCTGTTTTTTGAGAGCGTCGTCATTCTTGTAATCGGTCGTGACGACCAGTTCGCCGTACAGTTTGGCTGCGCGGCGGAAGATCTTCGCTCCCCGCTCTTCCCCGAATTGCAGGCCGCAATCACGCTCCAGAAAATTCAGTTCCGTCTTGTCGTAAGTCATCCGGGCCCTTCCCCTCTTTTTTCTGTCTATATTATAAATCACGCCCCGCCGTTTTGTCAAGGACATAAAAAATTTTTCGCTTCCCTCTTGACAATTCCCCAAACTATGGTATACTATAATCGATAATCGTTATCAATAGGGAAAAGTTATGAATACACGGAACACGATACAGAGGCAGCTCGTGCTTGAGACCGTGCGTTCGATGTACGGCCACCCCGACGCGGAGCAGATCTACCGTAAGATCGCAAAAGAGCACCCGCATATCAGCAAGGCGACGGTTTACAGGAATTTACACCACCTCGCGGAGACGGGGGCGATCCAAAGACTTGAAATGAGCGAAGGCGCGGACAGATACGATCTGCGCACGGATGCACATCATCATATGTATTGCCGCATCTGCGGCAGGCTGTACGACGCGCCCGACGGCGCGGTGCGCACCCTTTTGGCGCCGCCGCAGGGCTTTAGCGTCGAGGCGATCCGCTTGGAACTGGTCGGCGTCTGTGCCGACTGCCAAAATAAAAAATGAATCGATCGGAGGTATCATCATGGCAAAAGAACTCAAAGGCAGCAAGACCGAACAAAACCTGCTGACCGCATTTGCGGGAGAATCGCAGGCGCGCAACAAGTATACTTATTATGCGAGCAAGGCGAAGAAAGACGGCTTCGTCCAGATCGCCAACCTCTTTGAAGAGACGGCCAACAACGAAAAAGAGCACGCCAAGATCTGGTTCAAGCTGCTGCACGGCGGCGATGTTCCTTCCACAGAAGAAAACCTTGCCGATGCGGCGGCGGGCGAGAACTATGAATGGACGGATATGTACGCCACGTTCGCCAAAGAAGCGAAGGAAGAGGGATTCGACCACATCGCCTTCCTCTTTGAAAAAGTCGGCGAGATCGAAAAAGAGCACGAAAAGAGATATCTTGCCCTCCTCGACAACATCAAGGGCGGGCTGGTCTTCTCCCGCGACAAAGAATGCATCTGGCAATGCTCCAACTGCGGGCATATCGTCATCGGCAAAAAAGCGCCCGAAGTTTGCCCCGTCTGTTCGCATCCGAAGGCATACTTCCAGCTCAAAGCAGAAAACTATTGAGACGGGCGCAGCGGGCAAAACGGATACGCGCGGCGCACCGCCGCAAATCGCTGCGGGCGGCTTTGCCGCCTAAACAGATCGGACGGACGCGGCGGCGCCGCGCATGGAGGCAATATGGATCCGAAAGCATTTCATTCCCTGTCCTATGGCGTCTACCTCGTTTCGACGTCGGATAACGGCAGGCCGCCCGGCTGCACCGCCAACTGCGCCGTGCAGGTGACTTCTTCTCCCGCAACGGT
>CALWCR010000005.1 GCA_944376445.1 uncultured Clostridia bacterium
CGCCCCGTGCCTTTGTTTACTTGTTGAGGTTGGCTTTGAGCGTATTGAGCTCGTCGGAAAGCTCCGCGGGGAGCCTGTCGCCGAACTGTTTATAGAACTCTTCGATGCCTTCCGCTTCTTTCTTCCACGTCTCTTTGTCGACGGTCAGAAGCTCTTTGAGGGTCTCTTCGCTGACGCCCGAACCTTCCAGATCGATGTCCTTCGTATCGGGGACGTAGCCGATGGGCGTTTCCACCGCGCCGACTTTACCTTCGCAGCGCTTGACGATCCATTCCAGAACGCGCATATTCTCGCCGAAGCCCGGCCAGAGGAAGTTGCCCTCGTCGTCGAGGCGGAACCAGTTGACGTTGAAGATCTTGGGCTGATTTTTCACCTTCGTGCCCATTTCGATCCAATGTTTGAAGTAATCGCCCATGTTATAGCCGCAGAAGGGGCGCATCGCCATCGGATCGCGGCGCACGACGCCGACGGCGCCCGTGGCGGCAGCGGTCGTCTCGCTCGCCATGATGGAACCGACGAAGACGCCGTTGTTCCAGCTCTTGCTCTGATAGACGAGCGGAGCGGTCTTGGCGCGCCTGCCGCCGAAGACGATGGCGGACAGGGGCACGCCCTTCGGGTTATCGAACTCCTTGCTGATGCAAGGGCAGTTTTTGGCGGGAGCGGTGAAGCGGGAGTTGGGGTGCGCGCCCTTCACGCCCGCAGCCTTTGCCGCGTCGTCCCACGGGTTGCCCTTCCAGTCGATCGCGTTTTTCGGCGGGTTCTTGTCCAGCCCTTCCCACCAGACGGTGTTGTTTTCGAGATTGTGCACGACGTTGGTGAAGATGGTGCCCTTCTGCGTGGTGTGCAGCGCGTTGGGGTTGGATTTTTCGTTGGTGCCGGGCGCGACGCCGAAGAAGCCGTTTTCGGGGTTCATCGCCCAGAGCCTGCCGTCCGCGCCGATGCGGATCCAGGCGATGTCGTCGCCGACCGTCCAGATCTTATACCCCTTTTTGCGGTAGCTCTCGGGCGGGATGAGCATGGCGAGGTTGGTCTTGCCGCAGGCGGAAGGGAACGCCGCCGCGATGTATTTGACTTCGCCGTCGGGCTTTTCAAAGCCGAGGATCAGCATATGCTCCGCCATCCAGCCCTCGTTCTTGCCGAGATAGGAAGCGATGCGCAGCGCAAAGCACTTTTTGCCGAGCAAAACGTTGCCGCCGTAGCCCGAATTGCAGGACCAGATGGTGTTGTCTTCGGGGAAGTGCAAAATATAGCGCTTGCTCTCGTCGAGCGCGCACTTGGAGTGCAGGCCCTTGACGAAGTCGCCGTCTTTGCCGAGCGCGTCCAAAACGTCGGTGCCGACGCGGGTCATGATCTCCATATTGAGAACGACATAGATACTGTCGGTGAGTTCGATACCGATCTTGGAAAACTCGCTGCCGACGATGCCCATGGAGTACGGGATGACATACATGGTCCTGCCCTGCATGGAACCCTTGAAGATGTCGGAAGCCATCTTGTACGCTTCTTTCGGGTCCATCCAGTTGTTGATGGGGCCGGCGTCTTCCTTATTCTTGCAGCAGATGAACGTCCTGTCCTCTACGCGCGCAACGTCGTTGACGGCGGTCCTGTGCAGATAGCACTCGGGCAAGAGGTCTTCGTTGAGCTTGATCATTTCGCCCGAAGCGCACGCCTCGGCGCGGAGCGCGTCGCGCTGCTCTTTGCTGCCGTCGATCCAGACGATCCTGTCGGGCTTGCAAAGCGCGGCGCTCTCGTCGATGAACTTGAGCACCTTTTTGTTCTCTGTCATATCAGTTTCTCCTTTTTGGGATTTTTACCTCTGAAAATGCGGGCGCGTCCTTTCGCCCGTGCTCTTATTATAAAACTAAACAAAAAAAAAGTAAACATTTTGGCAGCACTTTCTTGGCGGCGGCGTTTTCGACGGTTTTTCCCCTTTCCCGACAAGATCGCGCCTCTTTTTTACAGGCATATATTTTATAATGGAAACATAGCGTACCATAGGCGGCGCGGGCGCCGCCCGATCATTTTGCGCGCGCGGGGCGCCCCTCCCGCCGCGGAACGCGAGGTCATGATGGATCTTTACCTGAAAAAATTGTGCGTACTCAAACAGCTCTCGGCGGGATTTGCCGCGGACGGAAAAAAGGTCTCCGCGCTCGTCACGGCGGAGACGTATGCGGGAAAGCTGACCGCGAACCTTTCCCTCATCAACTTTGCGCCCCTCTCGGAAGGGCGGTACCGCGCGGCGATCGCCGACGCGCACGGCACGCTCGAACTTGCCGACGCGCAGGCGGGCGGCGGCTGCACCCTGCGGCGGGAGAGCGCGCTCGACATTTCGGACGGCTTCTGCTGCCTGATCGCCTTTGCGGGGAGCGGGCCCGTAAAGCCCGTGGCGTTCGGCAAATGCGGCGAGCACGTTTACGACGTAAAAAAGCTGACGGCGCGCATCGGCGAAGAAGAATCGCCGCGCGGCGGGGAAAAGCCCGCCTACGACGACGAGGTGGTGGCTGCGGAAAATTACTTCGATTACCCGGACGCGGACGGGGAAAATCTGAAGATCAGGGAGGAAGCCCATGCGGAAGGAGACGGCAAAACGGACGGGGCGCGCGCTGGAAAAGATGAAGATGCTCAAAGCCTTTTCCGACGCGCGGGCGCAGAAGACCTCGGAGAGGATGCGCGCCCTTGCTATTACGAAAAAGTGAAGGGGGAACTTGCGGCGCTCTTTGCGCGCTACCCGCACGAAGAGGCGCTCGAACGTCTCATCCCCCTCTCAAAATGGGTGCGCATACCCTTCGGCAGGGAAAAGCACTACGTCGTCGGGCTCATCTCGGACGAAAAGCGCGCAAAATACATATGTTACGGGGTCCCCGCCGAAAAACGGGGCGAAGCGCCCGCCGCCCTCAAAGGGCATTGCTCCTTTCTGCCCGCCTCCCTCTTTTCCCCCGACGGCAGAGGGTACTGGATGATGTACCAGGACGCGGAGACGGGCGGCTGCGTCGACCTGAGCGCGCAATAGCCGCCGCGAAAACGCACATGAAAGCGCCCTTTGCCGCGAAAACGCACATGAAAACGCCCTTTGCCGCGAAAACGCGCCCTTTGCGGCGAAAACGCACATGAAAGCACCCTCCGCGGCGGCATTTTTGCTTCACGGATATAAAACGCGCGCCCGCGCAGATCACTGCGCGGGCGCGCGTTTTGCTTATTTTTCGTAAATTTCCCGCTTCAGAACGCCGATATAGGGCAATGCGCGGTACCTTTCGGCATAGTCCAGCCCGTAACCGACGACAAAGGCGTCTTCGACCGCAAAGCCGTAAATATCCGCCTCGACGGGCGCTCTCCGCCGCGCCTTTTTATCGAGAAAGGCGCAGATCCCGACCGACGCCGCGCCGCGCTCCGCAAACAGTTTTTTGAGCGCGAAGAGGGAATTGCCCGTATCGATGATGTCCTCCACGAGCAAGACGTGCCTGCCCGCGACGGGGGCGGAAACATCTTTCAGGATGCGCACGCTGCCCGACGATTCGGACCCCGCTCCGTAAGAGGAGACGGACATGAAATCGATCTCTGCGGGCAGCTTTGCCGCGCGGATGAGGTCGGCGAAAAAGACGCACGCGCCCTTCAGGATACAGACCATGACGAGGTCTTTGCCCGCGTACCGCCGCGCGACCTCCTTTCCCAGCGCCGCCACGCGGCGGGCGATCTTCCCCTTAGAAAACAGCACCCTCTCTACGTCTTTATCCATGCCTTTCTCCTTTTTTGCGCAAGACGGCGGTGAACATCTCTTCGGGGCGGGAAAAATCCCCGTCCGCGCCGCGTTCGCCGCGCACGCTGTCTGCGATCTCCAGCCCGCAGACGGCAAAAACCTGCTTTCCCGCCGCGATGAGCGGATACAGCCCCCGCCGCCGCGCGGGGATCTTTTTATCGATGAAAAATTCTTTCAGCTTTTTGCTGCCCCCGCCGAATTTTTTGAACACGTCCCCTTCCCTGCGCGGGCGGATGACGGCGTCTTCGGGCAGCGCGCGCCCGTCAAAGAAGAGCGCTTTTTCTCCTTCCGCCCCGCCCGAAACGCCGCGGCGCACGGACAAGACGAAACCGCCGCAGTCAAAATCCCCTTCCCCGAACGGATATTCGTAGACGGGGTCCCGCCGCGCGGGAAAGACGCATATCTCGCCGTAATCGTTGACTGCGCGTATGCCGCGGGGAAGGTCCGCCTCCGCGCCGCTTTCCTTCTCCAAAAGGGCGCACATGGCATCGATATGCGCCGACGTATAGTCTTTTTCTATCCCGAGAAAGCGCAGCGCGCGGATACAGCAGCGGCGCAGAACGGGCAGGGGCGCGGGGCGGATGACAAACTCTTCCCCCTCCCGCACATAGCCGTCCGTGAGGGAAAAGAGGTAATCGTCGTCCTCTCTCGCCGCGCGGGAAAATGCGCCGACGGCGCGCTCGCAGGCGGGGAAGCGCTCTTTGGCGGGCGCGAGCACCTTGTGCCGCAGGAAATTGCGGGTGTAGGCGGCGTCGGCGTTGCTCGCGTCTTCCCGCCAGCGCGCGCCGCGGGAAAGAAGGTAACTTTCGATCTCCTCCCGCGTACAGCCAAGGAGGGGGCGCACGATCCCCCTGTCTCCCCTGACGGGCAAAAAGGCGCGGATCCCGCCCGCGCCCGTGAGAGAAGCGCCGCGGAAGAGGTTGAAAAGGACGCTCTCCGCATTGTCGCCCGCATGGTGCGCCGTGGCGACGAAGTCGGCTTTGTCTTCCTCGATGAGGCGGGTAAAAATTTGCAGGCGCAGACGGCGCGCCGCCTCTTCCACCCCCTCCCCTTCCGCCGCCGCGAGGGCGGGTATATCGGCATGAAAGAGAAAGAGGGGCACGCGCGCCCCTTCACAGAGCGCGCGCACGAACGCCGCGTCGGCGAGGCTGTCTTCCCCGCGGATGCCGTGCTCGACATGGACGGCGGAGAGGGCGATATCCGATTTTTCCGCATTCTCCGCAAAGAAGGTGAAGAGGGCGAGAGAATCGCGCCCGCCCGAGAGGGCGACGCACACGCGCCTTCCCGCATACGGAGAAAGTGTAATGTTCAGCATACCTTCATTATAGCGGAAACGCCGCCAAAAAGCAAACAAAAACGCCCGCCGCGGCGGGCAGGGCGCATTTAACGAGAGAGGGAAAACAAGCGGTTTTTGCGCTTTGGGGGAGCGCCGTAGAGCGGTTTCGGAAGGGGCAGCCGCTTTTTGCGGGAAGGGAAAAATTTCGGCATATTGCCGTAGACGTCCGCCCCGAGCGAAGTGACGCGCGCGGCGGCGCAGGCGAGAACGAGCCAGGGAAACGCGCCAAAGCCGAACACTTCCCCGCCGAGAAAGACGGGCGCGGCGAGGGTGCGGGTGGAAGCGCCGAACACCGCCGCATAGCCGAGGCACAGCGCGAGGTCTGCGGGGATGCCGAAAGGCTCCGCCAGCAATGTGCCGAGCACGGCGCCCGCGGCGAACATGGTCGTGACCTCCCCGCCGATAAAGCCCGCGCCGAGCGTCGCGGCGGTGAAGAGTATTTTCAGGAGCCAGTCGAGGGGGTACACGCCGCCCGCTTCCGCCGCTGAGATGAGCCCCGTGCCCAACCCCGCGTATCTGCCCGACGCCAAAAAGGAGAGGCAGGCAAGCAGCACGCCCGCGGCTGCCGCGCGCACGAAGGGATCGGGCGCGGCGGCGGAGAAAAAGGCGCGGAAAAATTTGCGGGAGAGGGAAAAGAGCAGCCCCGCCAGCCCGCACGCCCCGCCGAGAAGGAGCGCCTTGCCGCAAAGATCTACGGAAAAAACCGCTTGGGTTTGTATCTCCGCCCGCGCGAGGCCGAGGCAGGAAGCGGTGAAATACGCCGCCGCCGAGGCGGCGAAGGCGGGCAGAAGGACGCGCGGGCGCAGTTTGCCGCAGAAGGTGACTTCCAGCGCAAAAAAGAAGGCGGCGAGCGGGGTCATGAAGAGGGCGGAAAATCCCGCCGCCATGCCCGCGACAAGCAAAGTCCTGTCCGCCCCCGCAATGCCCGTGCTCCTGCCGATATTGCCGCCGATCGCCGCGCCGATCTGCACGGCGGCGCCTTCACGCCCCACGCTCGCACAAAACAGATGCGCGCTCCAGGTGCCCGCAAACTGGAAGGCGACCGTGCGCAGCCCGACGCATTTACCTTCCCCGCGCGCCGCCGCCAGCACGGCGCCCATGCCCTGCCGCCCGTCGCCAAAGAGGCGGAAAAGCGCCGCCGTCAGCAGCCCCGCCAGGGGCATGAACCAGACATTGAAGGAAAAGCGCGCCTCCGCGAAGGGGGCGATGCGGCTCAGCCCCATGCCGAAGAGCGCCGCCGCCGTACCCGCGACGACGCCGACCGCGAGCCCGAAGAGCGCCATGATAAGCTGCGCGGAGGCTTCCGCCGCCGCGCGGCGCAGCGCCGTCATAAAAGCGCCAGCGGCGCGAAAGAGGCGCCGCAGAATTTTGCAAGCTCCGCGGGGGAGAGCTTCATCTGACAGCCGAGCCTGCCCGCGCTGACATAGACCGCGCAAAGCGAAGCGGCGCTTTCGTCCAAAAAGGTGCGGAAGCGCTTTTTCATGCCGACCGGCGAACAGCCGCCGTGCACATACCCCGTGAGCGGCTCGAGCTCGCGTTGGCGGAGCATGGCAACGGACTTCGCGCCCGCCGCCTTTGCCGCTTTTTTCAGATCGAGCGTGGCGCATACGGGCACGCAGAATACGAGGTGTTCCCCCTTGTCCGAGACGGCGACGAGGGTCTTGAAGACGGAAAAGGGGTCCTCCCCCAGCTCGCGCGCGACCAGCTCGCCGTCCGTGATCTCGGGCGGGTAAGTAAAACTCTCATAAGGGATCTTTTTCGCGTCCAGAAGGCGCATCGCGTTCGTCTTGATCATATCCTCTCCTCTCTCTTTGTTTTTCCGTCAAAAAACTTGCCGTAAAAGCGCGCGGCGCGCGCGGTCTTCGGCAAAGCACGAGCCTCGCGACCGCCGCTTTTTATCGGGCACTCGGTATTCCCCTACAGTATAGCACGCCCAAAGGCGCATGGCAAACAAAAAAGGCGCCCGACCGCGCAAAACAAAGCCCTGCGGCCGGCAAAGGGGCATTTTTGCAAACTTTCCCCCGAGCACGTTGAGGATATCGGCGACGGACAGGGGCGGCAGCGGGGCACTTTGCAAACTTTCCGCCCCCTCTTGCAAACTCTCTTACAAAAGGCGTTGACTTTACGGGCGCAGCCTGCTATGATAGTGGCTGCCGCGCAAAGCGCGGCAAAAGTTTTCTCCGTACAGAAGGATATGCGGCATGAAAGCACTCGACCTTGGCAGCAATAAAGTTTTTGCGACCGTACTCAAACTCACCCTCCCCGCCATGCTGGCGCAGTTCATCAACGTGCTCTATTCCGTCGTGGACAGGATGTATGTCGGCAACATTCCCGTCGTCGGCGGGACGGCGCTGGCGGGCGTGGGCGTGTGCGCGCCCCTTTCCACCCTCATCACCTCCTTCGCCTATCTCATCGGGCTGGGCGGGGCGCCCCTGTTCGCCATGTCTCTCGGGGAAGGGCGGGAGGACAACGCCAAAAAGATCCTCGCCAACGCCTTCATCTCCCTCTTTATCGTGGCGGGGGCGGTCACCGCGCTCATCCTCAGCCTGCGAAGGCCGCTTCTGATGACCTTCGGCGCCAGCAAAGACACCTATGCCTATGCGAAGAGCTATCTCACCGTCTGCGCGGCGGGGGCGGTCTTTCCCATCGTCGCCACGGGGCTCAACCAGTTCATCGTCGCCCAGGGGTATTCGGGCATCGGCATGGCGACGACCGCCATCGGCGCGGCGGCGAACATCGCCCTCGACCCCCTCTTTATCTTCACCTTTGACCTCGGCGTGACGGGCGCGGCGGCGGCGACCGTATTTTCGCAGTTTCTCTCCTTCCTCTTCGTGCTCATCTTCCTCTCCCTCAAAAGCACCAAAGTGCGCCTCGGGATAAAGGGGTTTGCCGCGCGCGTCGTGGGCAAGATGGCGCGCCTGGGGATCTCTCCCTTCTTCATCATCGCGACGGACAGCGTCATCATCATCGTCTCCAACGCCGTATTGCAGGCGCACGGCGGCGAAAACGGGGATATGTGGATCACCGTCTCCACCGTCGTACAGGCGTTTTTCTCCCTTCTGACCATGCCCATGCTCGGCATTTCGACCGGTTCGCAGCCCGTGCTCAGCTACAACTACGGCGCTAAAAACATCCCCCTCATCAAGCGGGCGGAAAAAGCCATCCTCGGTATGTGCCTCGCCTTTGCCGCCCTCATGTTCGGCCTCTCCTTTGCCGTCGCCCGCCCCTTCGTCTCCCTCTTCACCAAAGACG
>CALWCR010000006.1 GCA_944376445.1 uncultured Clostridia bacterium
CGCAATTCTTATATAACGGCAACGAAATAAGTCCCGACGACCTCGCAAAAATAACGGAGATATTTGGCGATGGCGTAATGGATATGGGTGGAAAAGACTAATAATTTTTGAAAAACTTAAACAAAACTCACCAAAGAAAACCTGCTCTTAAAGGATAAGGGCGGGTTTTGTTATTATCAAGAAAACAGTATAAAGGAAATTTGTCTGCAACTATGGCATACGGGGAACAAAAGCGCCCGTATAAAAAACCAGCAAAAGCCGTTACGGGCGGCATCGCTTTTTGTTTTTGGCTGCGGCGGGCGTCATGTAAATAAAGTGTATAACCGCCAAAACGTCCTATGCGGGCATGGCGGCGGTCGCCGTCATGTACAAATGATGCCTTCCGTTTTTAAAAGGGCGCGCTTTATATCGGTGCCCGCGGCATATCCCGTGAGCTTTCCGCCCGCGCCGAGGACACGGTGACAGGGGACGATGAGGGAGATGCGGTTGTGCCCGATTGCGCCGCCGACCGCGCGCGCGGAGACGGCTTTGCCCGTTTCTTGCGCGATCTTTTCCGCGATCTCGCCGTAAGTCAGCGTTTTGCCGAAGGGGATGGAGAGAAGGATCTTTTGCACGCGCCTGAAAAAAGGGGAGCCCTCTTCAAGGGAAAGGGGCGGCGTAAAATCGGGAGCCTTCCCCGAAAAATAGACGCCGAGCCATTCCTGCGTCTGCATAAAGACGGGAAGCGTGCGCCTTTCGGCATGGGGCGAAAGCCCCGCGCCGAAATATTTTTGCCCGTCGAACCAAAGGCCCGTCAGTTTTTCCCCGTCGCTTGCGAGCGTGATGCCGCCGAGGGGAGAGGAAAGTGCATAGCTGTAACGCATGGAAACGTCTCCTAAGAAGAATGGCGCGCTTGCCGAACGTTTGACTTTTTCGCCCGTTTGATATACAATGAAAAGAGCTTGCGGGGCCGCGGCTAAGCGGCGGCGCAGGGGCTCTTTGCGGGCGCTCCCTTTTTTGGTAAAAAGAGAGCCCCGAACCACAATTTCTGTGGCTCGGGGCCTTCTGGCAGGGGAGACGCGATTCGAACACGCAACCTACGGTTTTGGAGACCGCTACTCTACCGTTGAGCCACTCCCCTAAGCGCTCAATTATTATATAACAATCTTGCGGTTAAGTCAATCAGATTTCGATAATTTTTGAAAAAAGGAGCCATCGATATGAAAAAGCAATACAAACTCGGCGTGATCGGCGGAGGGTTTATGGCGACGGCGATCCTCAAAGGGGTCGTCTATTCCGAACTTCTGCGCAGCAAAAAGATCATCGTCGCCGATCCTTCGGCCGCGGCGCGCGAAAAACTTGCCGATCTCGGCGTATATACGACCGCCAACAACCGCGACGTGGCGGGCAACTGCGAATATCTTCTCTTTGCCGTCAAACCGCAGAATTTCGACGCCGTTGCGGAGAGCATCCGCGGGCTTCCCGTGGAAAAGGCGGTCTCCATCATGGCGGGCGTCAAAAAACAGAAGATTAAAGACGCGCTTTTCGGCAATACTATAAAGGTGGCGCGCGCGATGCCCAATCTGCCCTGTTCGGTCGGGGCGGGCATGACGGCGGTCGACATCGAAGATTTTTCCGAAGACGCGGACGATTGTTCCTTTATCCTCGATCTGTTCGGCCGTATCGGCAGCGTTCTGACATTGCCCGAAGAAAAGCTCAACGCCGTGACGGGGATCAGCGGCAGCGGTCCCGCGTATGTCTATCTTTTTATCGACGGGCTGATCAAGGCGGGTGTCGCGCAGGGGCTGAGCGAAGAGGAAGCGAAAGTGCTCGCCGTGCAGACGGTGGCGGGCGGCGCGGAGATGGTCGCCCGTTCGGAGGATAAGACGCTCGGCGAACTGATCGGCGCCGTGTGCAGCAAGGGCGGCACGACGGTCATGGCAGTCGATTCCTTCCGCGCGGACGACATGGAAGGGATGATCGGCAGGGCGGTCGCCGCCTGCGTCAAGCGCGCGGAAGAACTTTCCGAATGACGGGGCGCGCATGAAAGAAGTCGAATTGTATACGGACGGCGCTTGTTCGGGCAACCCCGGCGCGGGCGGCTGGGGCGCGATCCTCATTTATAAGGGGATCGAAAAGGAGCTCAGCGGCGGCGAGAAGGAAACGACTAACAACCGCATGGAGATCTACGCCGTGATCGCGGGGCTGGAATGCCTGAAAGAGGCGTGCCGCGTGCGCATTTACAGCGATTCCGCCTATACGGTCAACGCCTTTAACGAAGGCTGGATCTACGGCTGGCTCAAAAACGGCTGGAAAAAGGCGGACGGAAAACCCGTCGCCAACGCGCAGCTTTGGCAGCAGCTCTACACACTGACGAAAAAGCACGAAACGGAATTTATAAAAGTCAAGGGGCACGCGGACAACGCCTACAACAACCGCTGCGACGCCCTCGCGCGCGCGGCGATCAAGGCGCTTGGCGAAAATTGACGGTTTTTAACTTCGTTTTAACAGAAATTTTACATCCCTGCGGTAATATACTGATACAGTACCCGCAAAACCGTGAACGGGCGGGCGAGTTGGAGAGGTGCGGATGTAATGAAGGACAAAGAAGGACTCAAAAAGGGAGCGGTATACGCCGTGTTTGCAGTTTCTGCCGCGGCGGTACTGCTTCTGACTTTTTTCTGTACAGTGCATTTCAGATACGGCTTTATCGCCGAGCACGCGCCCGTCATCCTGTCCGTCGCGACGGGGCTGGAATTGGTCTACGCCGCGCTTACCCTGACATTCCTCCTGCGGAAAAAAGAGACGGCGGGAAAATTGATGCTCACGGGGCTCGTCCTGGCGGCGTTCCTTCTGGCGGTGCTGTTTGTCTTGCAGGCGACGGGGATCATGGACAGACTGGATTCTGTGGACGAACTGCGGGAGATGATCGGCAAAACGGGCGTTTGGGCGCCGCTCATCTATATCCTGTTCCAATTTTTGCAGGTCGTCGTCCTGCCGATCCCGGGGACGCTGACGGTCGGCGCGGGCGTGCTCATGTTCGGTCCGCTCAAAACGAGCTTATACAGCCTCGTCGGCATTTTCCTCGGTTCTCTCGCCGCTTTCTGGATCGGAAGATCGCTCGGCTACCGCGCGGCGGCGTGGCTGGTCGGCAAAGATACGCTGGACAAATGGATGTGCAAGATCAAGGGGAAAGATAAAGTCGTGCTCGGCGCCATGTTCCTTTTGCCCGTCTTTCCCGACGACGTGCTCTGCTTCGTCGCGGGGCTTTCCACCATGTCGTGGCGCTTTTTTATCGTCTTGCAGCTGATTTCCCGCACCATATCGGTATTTGCCACGAGCTATTCCCTAAACGGCAGTATCATCCCGTTCACTACCTGGTGGGGGATCTTGTGCTGGTGCCTGATCGCGGCGGCGGTGGCGGCGCTCTTTTGGTTTTTGTTCAAGAAGGGCGACAAGATCGAAAAGTGGTTTTGCACCGTATTTTGCCGCAAAAGAGGGGGCGCGGCGGAGGCGCGCGGCGCAAAAGCGCAAGCGGACGCGCAGGAAAAAACCGAACAAAGCGGCGGTGCGGCCGCGCAGGGCAAAACAGAGCAAAACGGCGACGAGCCGTGAAAAGAGCGGACAGTTTGCAGCTGTCCGCTCTTTTAGTCAAGTAATATGCGTGTCATAAGCCAGATCAAAACCGCTTTACAGGCGCACGGTCGTATCGCAGTAAGGGCACTGTATATATTTGGCGCCCGCGGGCGGCAAAGGAAGGGGCGCGCCGCAGGAAGGGCATTTGCCGGTATGTGCCGCGCCGTCGGCGTTGGGTTTTTTCTTGGTGTTGGGGGTGAGATTCACGCCGTCGAAGAGATAGCCTTGCAGATAGAGTTTGTCGATCGCGCGGGCGATAGACGCCTTGACGTCCTTTTCGCTGCGCCGAAGGTGGGCGGAAAGTTCGGGGACGGTCAGGATGTTTTCCTCTTCGACGGCATAGACGAGCCGTTTGAGGGGCACATACCCGCCAAAGGCGACCCATGCGACGGGGCAGCCGTAGAAGCCGATGACCGTGCAGACGATGCCCGCAACGCCGACGGCGGTGTAACCTAAGGCGAAGCCGACGGGGATGGCAGGGATGCCCGCGACGAGCATCAACGTCATGATCAGGGCGATCGCGAGCGCCCTGTTTTGATCTCTTTTCAGTTTTTTCATAACAGCCTCCGCACTGCGGATATTTTTTGACGGCTTTATTATAATATAAAAGCCGCGCGATTTCAATCGTTTTGACAAATTTTCTTTCACACCGTTGACAGCGGCGGCGCGGCTTTGTTATAATCGTCTTAGTTCTCACATAAGGAGGCGGTTTTATATGCAGGAAAGGAAACAGACGACGGAAAAAGTGCTGCGGGCAAAGAGCGGCTGGCTCATGCTGGCGATCTCCCTGATCCTTATGGCGGGCGGGATCGTCCTGATCGTGATAAGCGCGCAAAACGACGGGAATCTGGCGCCCGTGCTTATCGGCGTCGGCGTCGCGGCGATCGTGTGCGGCATGATCATGCTTGTCGGCTGCAAGGTCGTCAATCCCAACGAGGCGCTCGTTCTGACGCTCTTCGGCAAATACCACGGCACATTGAAGAAGGAAGGCTATTTCTGGGTCAATCCCTTTTGCAGCGCCTTCAATCCCGCGGTCGGCTCGGTCGCGGGGCTGGGCAAAAAACTTTCCCTCAAAGCGATGACCCTCAACAATGAAAAACAGAAGGTCAACGACGAGGAGGGCAACCCCATCGAGATCGGCGTCGTCGTCATCTGGAAGATTGTCGATACCGCGCGCGCGGTCTTTGACGTCGACAATTATATGTCCTTCATTTCGACCCAATGCGACGCGGCGATCCGCCAGGTCGCCCGCCAGTACCCGTATGACGTCTCCGAAAACGGCGACGAAAAATCGCTGCGCGGCTCTTCCGTGGAGATCGCCGAGATCTTGCGCCAAGAGATCGGCAAGCGCGTTGAGATCGCGGGGATCGAGGTCCTGGAAGCGCGTATTTCTCACCTTGCCTACGCGCCCGAGATCGCGGCGGCGATGCTGCAGCGCCAGCAGGCTTCCGCCATCATCGCGGCGAGGCAGAAGATCGTCGACGGCGCGGTGAGCATGGTCGAAATGGCGCTCAAAAAACTGAACGAAAACGGCGTGGTGCAGCTGGACGAGGAGCGCAAAGCCGCCATGGTCTCCAACCTTCTCGTCGTTTTGTGCGGCAACAAAGACGCGCAACCCGTCGTCAACAGCGGTTCGTGACAAAAAAACAGATCGCTTTTTGTGCATACAAAGATAAAAGAGCAAAAGGACGCGCCCGCCGCGTCCTTTTCCGTATGCAAAATCATTGTGCTTTTTTTTCGGATATGGTATAATGGTGGCAATTCATCCGGCAAGAGGTCAATATGTTACAGGTCACGAACGTAAGCCTGCAATACGGCAGCAAGAAATTGTTTGAAGACGTCAACATCAAATTCACGAACGGGAACTGCTACGGCATCATCGGCGCGAACGGGGCGGGTAAATCCACCTTTTTAAAGGTTCTTTCGGGAGAGATCGAGCCGAACAAGGGCGAAGTGACCATGGATAAGAACGAGCGTATGTCGGTGCTCATGCAAAACCAGAATGCGTTCGACGATCAGACGGTCGTGCGCACCGTCATGCTCGGGCATAAGCGGCTCGTCGAAGTCATGGACGAGCGGGAAGCGATCTATGCCAAGGAAGATTTTTCGGACGAGGACGGCATCCGTGCGGGCGAGCTGGAGAGCGAGTTTGCGGAGCTGAACGGCTGGGAGGCGGAATCGGAGGCGCAGACCCTTTTGAACGAGCTGGATATCCCTTCGGAAGAGCATTATCTGCTCATGGGGCAGCTCGACGCCAAAAAGAAGGTCAAGGTGCTGCTCGCGCAGGCGCTGTTCGGAAACCCCGATATCCTTCTTTTAGACGAGCCGACCAACAACCTCGACATCAAGACGGTGCGCTGGCTGGAAAATTATCTCCTCGATTTTGAGAATACGATCATCATCGTCTCGCACAACCGCCATTTCCTCAATAAGGTCTGCACGCATATCTGCGACGTCGATTTCGGCAAGATCAGCCTCTTCCTCGGCAACTACGATTTCTGGTATCAGACGAGCCAGCTCATCGCCAGGCAGATGCGCGACCAGAATAAGAAGATGGAGCAGCGCGCGAAGGAATTGCAGGACTTTATCGCCCGCTTCGCGGCGAACGCCTCCAAATCCCGCCAGGCGACTTCCCGCAAAAAGGAGCTCGAACGGCTCACCCTCAACGACATCAAGCCCTCCCTTCGCAAATATCCGTATATCGACTTTAAATTTGAACGGGAGATCGGCAACGACATCCTCATGGTCGAAGGGCTGACCAAGGAAGGGTATTTCAAAGATCTGAGCTTTATCGTGCAGAAAAACGAGAAGATCGGCTTTATCGGCGACAAGAGCACGACCATCACCATGCTCTTCGACATTCTGACGGGAAAGGTGCAGCCGGACGCGGGCACCATCAAGTGGGGCAAGACGATCACTCTCTCCGTTTTGCCGCAGAACAACAACGAATTTTTCGACAACTGCGAACTGACCCTCGTCGACTGGCTGAGCCAGTTTTCAAGCGACCATTACGAAGAGTTTTTGCGCGGCTGGCTCGGGCGGATGCTCTTTTCGGGCGAAGAGGCGCTCAAAAAGGCGAAGGTGCTTTCGGGCGGAGAAAAGGTGCGCTGTATGCTCGCAAAAATGATGCTCGAAGGGAGCAATTTCCTCATTTTCGACGAGCCGACCAACCATCTCGACCTCGAATCCATCACCGCGCTCAACAACGGCATGAAAAATTTCAAGGGCTGTATGCTGCTGACTTCGCACGACCAGGAGCTCATGAACACGGTCGCCAACCGCATCATCGAGATCGGCGGCGGCAAAAAGGTATTCGATAAGAACATCACCTATGACGAATATCTCGACTTGACGAACAATTGACGGGCGGATGTCATAGAATAGAGGAAACGGCGTATACTGATTGCAGGAACAGGAGGATCAAACATGGAAGACGAAAAGCGTGAAAACGAAGAGATGGCAGACAGCAATAGCGAAGAAAAAGAAAACGAAGGGCGTACAAACGAACCGCCCCGCGGCGAGGAGTCTAAAAGCGGAGGGCCCGACGCGCAGGCGAAGGCGGTCTGTGCCGTCGCCTATATTTTCGGCATCCTCTTCTTTTTGCCGCTCATCCTTTGCCCGAACGACGCGTTTGCCAAATTTCACGCCAATCAGAGCCTCGTCGTCCTGCTCGTTTCGGCTGCGGGCGGCGTGCTCTTCGGGCTTTTGACGATGCTGCCCGCGGTCGGCGTCGTCTTTGCCGTCCTTTCCTCTCTCTTCGCGCTCGCGATGTTTGTGCTGTGCATTCTCGGCATCGTCGGCGCGGCGCAGGGAAAGACGGATAAACTTCCCGTGCTCGGCGGTATTTCCATACTCAAATAAACCCGATTCCCGCTTTTGAAGGCGGGAATTTTTTTGATTCCGTTGCAAATACTTTTGCGGTCTGCTATAATGGTGGAAAGAATAGGGAGAACAGATACCCATGCTTAAACTTGTGCTCATTGACGGCAACAGCCTTTTGAACCGCGCGTTTTATGCGACGAAACAGCTCACCACGCGCGACGGTACGCCGACCAACGCGGTCTTCGGCTTTATCAAACTGCTTTTGAAGATCCGCTCCGACCTTGCGCCCGACAGGATGATCGTCGCCTTCGATCTGAAAGCGCCGACCTTCCGCCATAAAATGTACGAGGGATATAAGGGCACCCGCAAGCCGATGCCCGACGATCTCGCGGTGCAGCTTCCTATCCTCAAATCCCTTCTTCGCTCCATGAAGATCGCCATGTGTGAAAAAGAAGGGTATGAAGCGGACGATCTCATCGGCACCCTTTCCCGCCGCTTTGCGGACACGCACAGCGTCATCATCACGGGGGACAGGGACGCGTATCAGCTCGTGAACGAAAATACGGACGTCTATATCACCCAAAAAGGGGTGAGCGAGATGAACCGCCTGACCGCGGAAAATTTTGAAGAGCAGCTCGGCTATGCGCCCTGCAGGGTCATCGACATGAAGGCGCTGATGGGGGACAGTTCGGACAATATTCCGGGCGTTGCGGGCGTGGGGGAAAAGACGGCGCTCGCGCTCGTGCAAAGCTACGGCGATCTGGACAATCTCTATGCCCATCTCGGCGAGATCAAGGGATCTTTGAAAAACAAGCTGGAAGAGGGAAAAGAGAGCGCCTATCTTTCCAAAAAACTTGCGACCATCGACTGCAACGCGGATATAAGCGTCGACCTCGACGAGTGCCGCATCGTCATGCCCTTTTCAAGCGAAGTGCGGACGCAGTTTTTGCAGCTCGAGTTCACTTCCCTTCTGAAAATGGATATTTTCGCGGAAGAGGCGTCAATGCCCGTACAGGCAGCCGCGCGGAAGGCGGAAAGGGTTAATATCTCTTCCGCAAAAGAACTTGTGGACGCGCTTTCGGGGGCGGAACGGGTCGCCCTCGTCCGATTCGACGGCGATTTTTACGTCGGCTGCAAGGAGCGCGAATATTGTCTGCGCCGCCGCAGGACGCTTTTAGACGAGGGGATGGACGACGGGGAGATCGCGGCGGCGCTCTCGCTCGTGTTCGGCTGCGCGGGGCAGCTGTACGTATACGGCAAAAAGAACCTCCGCCACGCCGCGGACGAGTTCGGCGTTCCCTTTGAACGCGCCGCGGAAGACGTTTCCATCATCAAATATCTCGCCGATTATTCAGGCAAAGACGACGATTTGGCGTATGTGCTGGAAAGCGGCGGGTTGGATACCTCCGCGCCCGCGACGGGCATTTTGTCGCTGTGCGACGTCCTGATGCCGCAGCTGGAAAAAGAGGGGCTCCTGTCTTTGTACCGCGACGTCGAACTTCCGCTTGCAGACGTGCTCTATGATATGGAAGTCACGGGCGTGAAGATCGACGTGGATATGTTTTCCCGCTTCGAGAAAAAATACCGCGAAGAGATCGCGGCCGTGTCCGATAAGATCTTTGCGGCGGCGGGTGAAAAATTCAACCTCAATTCGCCCGCGCAGCTCGGCGTCATCCTCTTTGAAAAGCTGCACCTTCCCGGACCGAAAAAGGGGAGACGGGGCGCCTATTCGACGAGCGCGGATATTCTGGAAAAGCTGACGGAGTACGAGATCGTGCGGGACGTGCTGCGCTGCCGCCATCTGCAAAAACTTCTTTCCACCTATATCGAAGGATTCCGTCCTCTGATCGGGAGCGCGGACAGGCTCGTGCATACGAGTTTCAACCAGGTCGTGACGACGACGGGGCGGCTTTCGAGCGCCAATCCGAATCTGCAGAATATCCCCGTGCGCGACGAGGAGGGGCGGGAGCTGAGAAAGTTGTTCATCGCCCGCGGCGAGGGGCGCGTCCTGCTGGATGCCGACTATTCGCAGATCGAGCTGCGTCTTCTCGCGCATTTTTCCGGCTGCAAGGAATTGATCGACGCCTATAACGAGGGGCAAGACATCCATTCGCTCACCGCTTCGCAGGTGTTCGGCGTGCCCATCGGCGAGGTGGACGACAAGATGCGCCGCGCCGCCAAGGCTGTCAATTTCGGCATCATCTACGGCATCAGCGATTTCGGGCTCGCCAACAACCTGAATATCTCCGCCGCGCAGGCGAGAGAGTATATACGCTCTTATTTTGAGCTTTACAGCGACGTCAAAAAGTACATGGACGCGAACGTCGCCTTCGCGCGCGAGCACGGCTATGTCACGACGCTTTTGGGAAGAAAACGGGTGATCCGCGAAATTTCTTCTTCCAACTACAATATCCGCTCCTTCGGCGAACGCGCGGCGATGAATATGCCGCTGCAGGGGAGCAGTGCGGACATCATCAAGATCGCCATGGTCAATATCTTCCGCCGCCTCAAAGAGGAAGGGCTGCGCTCCAAACTTATTTTGCAGGTGCACGACGAATTGGTCATCGATGCGTTTGAAGAAGAAAAGGAGCGGGTCGCAGCCATCTTGCGTTACGAAATGGAAAACGCCGTCAAGCTGAAAGTGCCTTTGACGGCGGAAGTGCACAGCGGGATCAATTGGTATGAAGCAAAATAACGGACAGATATATGTCGCCGTGACGGGCGGGATCGGCAGCGGCAAGACTACAATCTTGCATATGCTTGCAAACGAGGGGTGTTTTACACTTTCCGCAGACGAGGAGGGACGCCGCATCTATGACGACCCCGCCGTGCGGAAAGAGGCGGAAAAATATTTTCCCGATTGCTTTGCCGCGGGCGTCTTGGACAGGAAAAAACTTGCGCAAACCGTCTTTTCCGATCCCGAAAAGCTGCGCATACTCAACGGGATCACCCATCCCGCCATCATGCATAAGCTCTTCGCCAAGGCGCGCGCGTCGGGCGAAAAGCTGGTCTTTTTCGAGGTCCCGCTCCTCTTTGAAGGGGGGTACGAAACTCTGTTCGACCGCGTGATCGTCGTCATGCGGGAGGAAGGGGAGCGCCTGCGCGCGGTCGGCGCGCGCGACGGGCTGTCGGGCGAAGAAGCGGCTGCGCGGATCAAAAATCAGGCGGATTATGCAAAAATCGCAAAAAGCGGGCATACTATCCTATATAACGAGGGCGATCTTGCCGCGTTAAAGGAAAAAGTGTCCGGTGTTTTGCATGAATTGTTGGCTCAGATCGGTTAAATATACCGCGGCGGTGCTCGCCGTCGGCGCGTCTTTTTTTGCTCTCTGCGCGGCGGCGTTTGCCCTCTGCCGTATATGGGTGCCGAAGCGGTATTGCGAATATGTCGTGCGCTCCGCGGCTGAATACGGGCTGGACGCCGATTTCGTCTTTGCGATCATCCGCACGGAGAGCAATTTCCGTGCGGACGCCGTGAGCGGGGCGGGGGCGGTCGGGCTCATGCAGATCATGCCGTCCACGGCGGCGTTCGTCGGTTTTTTCGGCGAACTGAAAGACCCCGCCGCCAATATCCGCACGGGGTGCGCCTATCTTGCCTATCTGAGGGATAAGTTTTCCGATCCCGATACCCTTCTTGCCGCTTATAACGCGGGGGAGGGGCGGGTGCGCGGCTGGCTTGCCGATGGCAAATATTCCGCGGACGGGGCGAGCTTGTCCTTTATTCCGTTCCCCGAGACGAAAAATTATGTCAGGAAAGTCAAAAAGTTTTATAAATGTTATAAAATCTTGTATTTTTGACTTGACTTTTCCGCCGATATATAGTAAAATATGTTTCGCTTGTGAGGATGGCGGAATTGGCAGACGCGTACGTTTGAGGGGCGTATGGAGAAATCCGTGTGGGTTCAAGTCCCATTCTTCACACCAGTTGCTTGGCGGCAAAGCACCGCCCGAAAGGCACGGACATGGGGTCCGTGCCTTTTCCTTTGCGTTTGCCGCCTGCGCGGGGGATTCGCAAAAAGTATTCGCGCTTTTTGCCCGAATACTTTTCTGCGATGCTGCGGTATTAAAGTGTCGGAATGTTAGAATGCGGTTAAGAGATTATTGTCGGCAAAGCGCCGCCCGAAAGGCACGGACATTGGGTCCGTGCCTTTATCTATGCGCTTGCCGCCTGCGCGGGGGATTCGCAAAAAGTATTCGCACATTCTGCTCGAATACTTTTCTGCGAGGCTGCGGTTTTATAG
>CALWCR010000007.1 GCA_944376445.1 uncultured Clostridia bacterium
GTACGGCATGGGATAGACGCCCGAGATCGAACCGATCGTGACGATCTCCAGCAATTCGGCGCGGCGGGACAGGACGAAGTGCGTGACGCACAGCGCCGCCTCGAAATCGATGCGGCACTGGAAGGCGACCTTCTCGCGCGTGTAGCGCGCAAAAGCCTTCTGGATGTCCGCCCCCGCGACGTTGCAGAGCCGCGCAAAGCGGTATCCGCGCGCCGCGATATAGGCGAACATCGCCTCCCGGTTCCCCTCGTCCGTCAGGTCACAGGGAAATCCGTCGACCGCGCAATCGGGAAAGCGGCGCAAGATCTCCGCCCGCAGCGACGCGAGCTTCTCCGCGCTGCGGCCGGTCAAAAAGAGAGAGCCCTCCCCCGCGCACGCGAAGGCAAACGCGCGGCCGATGCCGCCCGTCGCGCCCGTGATCAGCGTGCAATGTTCCCGTGCGTACCTTTCGTTTTCCATACTGTCTGTATTGTACCACAAACGCGGCGCAAAGTAAAGCGGGCGCCCGAAATTGCCCCGGCAAGTTTTTGCGGCGCTTCCCTTTCGATTTGGAGCGGGCGGCGCACCCGACACAAGCTCAAAAAACCTTTCTCTCCCCACGGCTTGCTTTTTGAGGATGCCGGATGTATAATGGAAGCGTGCGGCGGGCGCGCCGCCCTCGCAGGGCGGAAAATCGCCCACGGCTATGACGAAGAGGAAGGACTGACGACCTTTTACAGCCCCGACGAGGACGTGAGCGAACATGAGAGATATTTCGACGTCGCGGACAGCGTAAAAGCCGCCTTCGACCGTTTGGAAGCCGCGCGGGAATAAAACCTTCGGGGAACCAAACGGCCGCGCTTATCGCTGCCCGTATTTATTCACAACGGCGCGCGAACGCTTGACAGCGGCGGCGGCACGCTCTATAATAGGGCAATAACTTTTTAAGGAGAAGATCTGCCATGCGCGTTCTTGCCATCAACGATATTTCCTGCGTCGGAAAATGCTCACTCACCGTTGCCCTGCCTATCATTTCCGCATCGGGCGTGACGTGCGACATCCTGCCGACCGCCATCCTTTCCACCCATACGGGCGGGTTCCGGGGTTACACCTTCCGCGACCTGAGCGAGGATATCCCCGCCATACTCGATCACTGGAAGAGCCTCGGTTTGCAATACGATATCATCATCAGCGGCTATCTCGGCAGCGTGGAGCAGATCGAAATGGTCAAGGCCGCCAAACGCAGCCTGCTCAAAGAGGGCGGACTGATGGTCGTCGACCCCGTCATGGGCGACAACGGCATCCTCTATGCGCACTTCGACGGGCATTTTGTGGAGGAGATGAAGGGACTGTGCCGCGAGGCGGACGTCATCGTCCCCAACCTGACGGAAGCCTGCTTTTTGACCGGCACCGATTTTGCCGCCGTAAAGGAGAGCGATTACGCGCAGATCCTGCAAAAACTCGCCGCCCTCTGCCCCCGCCCCTCCATCACGGGGTGCGACGTCTCCCGCACGGAAAACGGGAAACCCACTACCCGCACCGCCGTCTTTTATACTGGCGACGACGGGAAAGTCCGCAGCTATGAGACGGAGAAGATCGAGGGCTCTTTCCACGGTTCGGGCGACGTGTATGCGAGCGCGCTGGTCGGATGCCTGGCGCGCGGCGTGCAAACCGACCGCGCCGTCGCCATCGCGGCGGAATTTACCAAAAATTCCATCAAACAGACGGCGCTGGACGGGACGGAAGCCCGTTACGGCCTCAACTCGGAGAGCCAGATGCTCGGCTTTTTGCAGGCGCTCGATCAAGCGGTGCGCGAGGGCTGAACGCCCCGCCTCGCCCCTCCCGATGAATTTGCCGACGGGCTGCGCACGGCCGCCCGCGCCCGCCCCGCCGGAAGCATTCGGAAATCTTTGCCTGCGGTGGAAAAAATTTTTCCGCAAAACAGCGCCTCGGACGCTTGCGTTCTCCCGCGATTTGTGTATAATAAATATAAGGAAGCCCTCGCAAGGGGCGGACGTTTACAATTGAATTATTTCAGGTCTGCGGTGTTCGGAGTTCGAATTATCTTAATCCACAGTTGAACTACGGGAGCGCCCGTGAAATGGTCTGCGGCGATAGGCAAGGTCTGCTTTTTAAGCGGAAAGTCTGACGCGCCGCAGCGGCGCACCCACCTGCGAGAGCGGGTTAACACTTTTTCGTTCTGCGGCACAGGCGGATCTTTTTTATTTTGCCGCGATCGTTCGCTGCGACCGTTCGCCGCGATCGGCGGACGCAAGCGTCGGACGCGCTGCGGTCGTTTGTTGCGATCGGCGGTCGCGAGCATTGGCTGCGCCGCGGTCGTTCGCCGCGGTCGGTTACGGGATCGCTGGCCGTGCGCCCTTATCCCCTTTTGCGCCCCGCGGCGGGTCATCCTTTTTAAGGAGATTTTGCGAAGCCTGTCCCCTTTTTGCTCGTTTACGGCAAACTTCTCGGGGTCGTTTTGCGGCGCATCACCTCTCGGACGGCGTTTTGCGGCGCATACCGGGGAAAATCATGGCCTGCCGACATTTTTTTTGAATTTTTGAAAAAGTGCGAAAAATAACTTGCCAAAGCTGTTTTTCTGTGCTATAATAATTTAGCAATTTTGATCACGGCCTCATGGTCAAGCGGTTAAGACGTCGCCCTCTCACGGCGAAAACTGGGGTTCGATTCCCCATGGGGCTACCAAAAAAGAAGGACGGGTTTATCCCGTTCTTCTTTTTTGGTTTGCCTCTCCCGGGAAGAGAATGGCGGACGCGCGCAGCGCGGACGGCTTTCGGGCGAGCGCAGCGACGCTCCGCCGAGGGGGCCCCTGCAAGGGGTTTCGGCGGTTTCCCCATGGGCGGCACACGTTCGGCTTTTTCCGGACAGTTCCCGTTCTTCTTTTTTGGTTTGCCTCTCCCGGAAAGAGAAAGGCGGACGCGCACGGCGCGGACGGCTTTCGGGCGAGCGCAGCGACGCTCCGCCGAGGGGGCCCCTGCAAAAAAGATCGGAAAAGGTCAATATATCAAACAATACATCGGAAAGGAAATTACCGCATGAACACGTTGATCCTCTACGGCAGCCAATACGGAACCACAAAGCGATACGCCGAAAAGTTCGCAGAGATGACGGGGCTTCCCGTCGCCGGCTATGAAGACATAAAAAACCTGACCGGATATGACCGCTTGATCTATTTTGGCGGTTTATACGCCGGCGGCGTCAAAGGCCTGAAAAATACGGTCAAAAAATTATCTCCCGATGCAAAGCTGGTCATTGTGACCGTCGGGTTAGCCGACGTACGCGATGAAAAAAATATAGCCAATATCAGAAATTCCCTGAAAAAACAAGTGCCGGAACATTTCCTGAAGACGTCGCCCGTCTTTCATTTAAGGGGCGGGATCGATTACCGGAAGCTGACTTTTCCACACAAGGTGATGATGACCCTTTTATACAACAAGGTGAAAAGTTTGCCGGAGGACAAAAGAACTGCCGAAGATAGGGCGCTGATCGAAACTTTCCAAACAAAAGCGGACTTCGTCGACTATGCGCTTTTGAAGCAAATAGCGGAAACCATTTCGTAAAAGCCTTATAAAACGCCGAAAGGATAGCGGAAATTTCCGCTATCCTTTTATTCTTGCAAAATATGCCCCGACGGCGCGCGCTTTCCGTTCCTTTTTTGGCTTATTGCTTTGCTTGATCGAGCCCTTCTTTTTCCCGGTACGATTGTACGATCATATGGATGCTGATCCATAAAATCAGCAAAGCGATCGCGCCGCCCGCAACGCTGTTGGAAAGAGGATCGTTCCCGCCGCCGAACGCCCGGATGATGGAAACCTGCAAGACAAACACGGAATATATGGCGTCGACCAGGTTGATGTTGCGTATCGCCTGAACGATCAGCCCGTCTCGCTTCCTCGCTTTGAAAAAATGAATGATCGCCGTTATTATTTTGTAGAAAGTGTACGCGGCAACGATATAGATCATATATCCGGCATATTCATAGGACATATCCGCCTTGTTGATCAGAATGACGATGCCCGCCAGCGCGACGGTCAGAAGATTGAACATATATCCGCAGGTACGGTATATTATTATTTGCTTTGCGGTATTCTCTTTATATTTTTTGTCGCAGAAAAAAACGATGCCTTTGAGGGCGATCAGTACAAAGTAAAAGACGGCGATGGCGATATTCCATACCGAGCGGACAAGGACGCCTACGACCGTCAGCCATACGGCATAGGCGATATTGACGATCAACCCCGCCGCGGCAAAGGCGAGCGT
>CALWCR010000008.1 GCA_944376445.1 uncultured Clostridia bacterium
CGCAGTGCGGCATGGAGCTTTCCATCGCCGAGATCTCCAAACTCAACGACGGCAGCTTTATCGAATGCGACAGCTGCCGCAGGATCTTGTTCAAGCGGAAAAAATAAGCCCCGTGATATGCGCCCAAAAATATGTCTGAACTTTTGGGGGCGCTTTCAAGCGGGGAAGCCTAAATTTTTGGCAAAAATCTGACAATTTTATTTTGGATCGGGCCCGTCATTATGGCGGGTCCGTTTTTTTACGCTTGGTTTGACGACGTATCTGCACTTACGCGGCAAAATCGGCTCAAATTTTTTGTCTGTATCTTAAAGCCTGCGGGGCGGCTTTGGGCTTGCAAAACAATATCCCGCGCGCGTAAATTTCAGATCGCGCCGAATAGAGCAGAGGTATGGCTGCTGCCGAATATTCTGTACCGCGTAGATAATTGCCCTTGCACCCGCTTGCAATAGGCGTGACGGTCGTCAAACCGCCTGTACCGCGGGATATTGTTCTCACGCCCGCTTGCAAAAGATATGGCGGTCGGCAAACCGCCTGCGCCGCGGATATTTGTCCTTGTGTCTGCTTGCAAAAGGCTCTGCGGCTGGCAAACCGCCTGCGCCGCGGGATATTGTTCTCATGCCCGTCGGCCATGATGCCGTCGATGCACTGTGCCCTCAAATGGCGGCGCGGCTTCAAATTGAAGATAAAAAATATCCGCGCGGCGTATGCCGCGCGGATGGCTTTTGATCAGGTGCGATTATTTGTTTTCATCGTCCTTTTCGTCTGCGTAGGGATCTTCGTCGTCCGCCGCTTCGTTTTCGGCTCCTTCGACTTTGTAGATCTCTTCTTCGCTGATCTCGTCCTCGTCGGGGAGAACGTCGTCCTTTTGTTCGGTCTCTTCGTCCGCCTGCTGCTCGGAAAGTTTGAGCTTCCTTGCATAGCGGGTGCGCCTTGCGTCGTACTGCGCCGTCGCGTGCACCTTATTCTTGCGGATATTGGAGAATACCTTTTTGAGGAGGAGAGAGATGAGGGTCACAAACAGCGCCGCCGCCAGTACGATGGAGGGGATGAGCAGCCAAAGGTTGGTGTCCGTCGTGCCGCCCGTCGTCTCGTCCGTGTCTTCGTCCGTTTCGCCCGTGCTTTCCGCCACCGCGATATCGCTCGCGCCGAAGTCGGCAAAGGTCGTATATTCGGTGTAGCCGTTCAGAGAAGAATTAAATCTGAGGTAGGCGACAGTGTCCGAATAAGTGGAAGGATCGTAATCGGCATACGGGTCGTTCTCTCTCGTTTCAAGCTCGTTGTCCTCGTCGTAGGGGAGATAATTCTCGTTGTCATAGAGGGAGAAGTGATAGTATACGAGGGAGGTGCCGTCCGCCGTTTCCGCCATGAAGGCGTCCGGATTTTCGCGGTACGCTTTCAGAATGGCTTTGGAAGTGGAGTAGACGGCGCCGTTATTGAACTTGCCGTTCTTGCCGAGGGAGACGAGATTCTCTTCAAGCAGGGTGTTGAAGGAAGTTTCGTCCAGCGTGTCGTAACTGACGAGGTCGAAGATGACATAGCTTTCCGCCGCCATGTGCGCCGCGTCGTCACGCGAGCCGTTCCAGACTTCCAGACGGTAGGTCTTGGAGATGTTGCCCGTCGCGATGAAGAAGTTGAGATAGACCCACTCGTTCGCCGTTTCTTCGCTGCCGCGGATGATCTGGAAGAGCTCTTTCTCTGCGGGCATCTGCAGCGTCGCCGCCGCGAGCTCGTCTTTATCGACTTCCGCCGCCGTGAAATCTTTCACTTCGACGCTGTAGGTGTCGTTGTCTTCATCGAAGTATCTGAAATAGGAGTCGCCGTTCTTGTAATAGACGACGTCGCCGTCACCGTCGATGAGGTTCCCGTCATCGTCCGTGTCGTAGGCGGAGAGGTTCGCGAAATACGCGCCGCCCGCGTGCGTCTTGGATGTGGACCAGAGCCCGTTGCTCTGCAGATAGAAGAGGGTGTCCGCATCTTCGTTGAAGTTCTTGTCTTCGGGGTCGGCCGTCACGACATTGCCTTCGTCGTCGTAGCGGTAAGAAATTTTCAGATCATAGGCGAGGGGATCGGTGTACTTGGCTCCGTCCTGCTCGCTCGCGTCGATGAGATAGATGTAGGCGGTCGCGTTGGCGCTCATCTTGACGCGCAGATTGACTTGAGCGTAAGAGTCGCTGCCGATGCTCGTTTCTCCGCCGATGAAGCCGTAAGAAGTGACGGCTTCTTTGAGGGAGTTGACGATGAGAAGGGGCTGGGTGCTGTCGCTTCCGATCGCCGCTTTCCACCAGGTGTCCGCGGTCAAGGCTTCCGTATAGCTGTTGACGATGACGGAGAGCCATGCGGGCATATCGTTGAAATAGTTCGCCGCGTATTTTTTATTGATGAGCCCCGCCTCCTTGTATTCGTTGACGGAAGAGGTGAGGTCGGTGCCGCCCACATAGCGGGAGTTGCCGTAAACGCCCTTATAATTTTTTAGGTTGGCAAAGCCCGTTTCGATGGGGGAGCTGTCCGTGCTCGTCTGCGGATAGGAAGGCTCGTCAAAGACGACGGAAGAGTCGGTATTGAGCGGGCTGTCGACGAGCGAGACCTGCGTGGTGTTGCTGAGGCTGCTCGTGGTGGCGAGCTCATATTCTTCGTCCGTCAAAGACGCATATTCGAGCGCCGTGAAGGCGGCATAGCCGTCCGCATAGGAGGAATAGGAGAGGTCGACGATGTCCGTCGGGCCGAAGCTGAATTCGAGGGAGAAGGTGAGGTCTTTCTCCGTGTCGTTGGTCACATAGAAGGCGCAAAGCTGCCAGCCGTCCAAAATATCTTCGTCGGTATGCGCGTCGTCTTTGAGGTCGATGGTCGCAGCCGTCGTCGTGTCGAGCGCGCCGACGGTAGAGAGGGAGTCGTAGTTGATGAGGGTGACCGTCGCGCCCGTGCCGCCGTTGAGCTCGGAAGTTTTGAGCATGAAGCGGATCATCAGATGCTCGCCTTCGGAGAGGGTGAACAGCTTGTCCGCACCCTGTACGCCGCTTTCGGAAACGGAGGCGGTATAGGGGGCGCCTTTGCCGCTGTAGATCATGTAGACGGGTTCGTCTTCGCCGAAGAGGGAAGCGAACTTTTCAAAATCGGAGCGGACGGAAGGAGCATAGCCGTTGGCTTCGTTGAGGATGTCCGTCGCCTTTTTGATGCCCGATCTCGCCGCGTCGCCGTTATCGCGCAGAAGATCGGCGTCTTCGCCGAGGTAATGGTCGAGCCCGTAAGGGTCGCCGTTGGCGTCTTTCACGTCGGAGACCGTCTCTTTCACGTCAAAAGAAGAGAGGGAGAAGGAATGTACGCCGTCCGTGATATTGTCGAGGGTGATGGCAAATTTGCGGTAGGAGGAGCTGTTGATGTCCACCGTGCAGGAATCCCCGTCTTTGGCGGACGCGTCGAGCGCGAAACTGTCGTTCACGTCGCTCGCGCCGACCGCTTTTTCATATTCTTCCGCGGTCATCCTCGCAAAGCCGATGTCGTCGAAGAAGGCGTAGCCCTGCACATATTCATAATAGTTGCCCGAAACGGCGTTGATCCTGCCGAGGCCGAGGTAGATGTTGAAGGAGGTCGCGGCATAGGTGGAGCCTTGCACATAGAAGGTGAACTGCACCCATCCGTTGTTTTCGCCGTCCGGATTGAGCTTTTCCGTGTCGATGTTTTTGACGAGCAGGGGATCTTGTTCGCTGCCGCCGACCGTGCTCTGGATCTGGATGTAAGCGCCCCTGTCTCCGTCGACGGAGGTGTTTTCGTTATAGGTCATCCCGTAGGTCTTGACCCAGACGGAGAGCATCGCCGCGCTGCCCGCTTCCAGGCTGATCGTGCCCGAATGTTCATAGCGCGCCGCCGTGCCGTAACCGTCGGAACGGTTGTTGTGGAGCATGAGGACGTGCGTGTCCTCTTTGTTTTCGCCTTCGGCAAAATGGGTCTTGGGATTGACTTTGTCGATGTCGTCCGCCGAAATGTTTTCGTAGGTCAGATCGTCGTCATCCTCGCCGCGCGCTGCGTCTGCAAGATCCCAGCCGGGGACGTGGTAATCTTCGGTGATGTCCGTATAATATTCGTCGGGCTCTTCTTCCTCGGTGTCCTCGTCCTGCTGCTTTTCGTATTCGGTCCTGGCATAGACGAACTTTTCGCCCCAGTCGGCGGCGGTGTCGACAACGCCCGATTTGGAACGGGAAGAGCTGCCCTGCGAAGAGAGGGTCCAGTTGTCGGGGGTGGCGATGAGGTATTCGCCGTCGCTGTCGTCGAAATATTCAAAATCGGCATTGGCGAACGTCTGGGTGTCCGTCTTGTCGGGGGTCGTCTCGTCGTCGTCATCGCTTTGCGAATTGTCCGCGCAGCCGATGAACAGCATCGCCGAAGAGGCGATGATCATGACGAACGCGACGAACCACGTCACGATCTTCAGTTTGCCAAGTTGTCTGATCTTTGCCATATAAAACACCTATGCAAAAAATTGAAATTTTAGCGTACTTTTACACTTGCGGTAAATCAAAAATCGTACTATCTTATTCTAATATAAAAGGAGATGAAATGCAAGCGATAACGATTAAAAAAACGTGAAAAATGAATTAAATTTTCCGCCGCAGGCACAAACTAAAAGCAAAAGAGGGGAGGAAGCAAGCGTATGCAGACAAAGAAAGAGAGGCTTTTGCTGGCGGCGGGCGGGCTGGCGGCGGGGGCGGCGAACGGCTTTTTCGGCGGCGGGGGCGGCATGATCGTCGTGCCTTTTCTCACTTCGTTCGCGAAAAAAGACGCCCTCTGCGCGCACGCCACCGCCATCCTTGTCATTCTGCCCGTGAGCTTTGTGAGCGCGGTTTTTTATCTTGTCAACGGCTATTTTGAAACGGAGCTCTTTCTTGCGGTCGGCATAGGCGTCGCCGTCGGCGGATTTTTGGGGGCGCGGGCGCTGAACAGGATGAGCGGCGGCGCGGCGACCCTGCTGTTTGCCGCCGTCATGTTCGCGGCGGGAGTGCGGATGATCTTCTGAAAGGGAGCTGATATTTTTTTATTGTCGCGGGAGGAATCGTTCATGCGTTTTATCGTCTATCTTGCCGCGGGCGCCGCGGGCGGCGTTCTCGGCGGCATGGGGATGGGCGGCGGCACCGTCCTTATCCCCATCCTGACCCTCTTTTGCGGGGTGGAACAACATCTCGCGCAGTCGGCGAACCTGCTTTCTTTTCTGCCGATGGCGCTCTTTTCCCTAAAGATCCATTTTTCCAACGGGCTGGTGGACACCCGCGGGATCGCCTGGATGATCGTGCCAGCCGCCCTTCTTTCGGCGGCGGGCGGGTTTTTCGTGCAGGCGCTCTCGGGCGCGGCGCTTCGTTCGGCTTTCGGCGTGTTTTTATGCCTTTTGTCCCTCTGGCAGGCTTCGAGCGGCTTCACGCAGATCAAAAAGAAGAAAAATGCGCAAAGCGGCGTCGCTCACAGGGTCCGTTTTTGCCGCAGATTTTGATTTTTCGGAAGGCATATCCTTTACAACGGGCAAAAAAAATGGTAAAATTTAGGTAGTTATCCCGCCGTTTTCATGCGGCGGTGCGGG
>CALWCR010000009.1 GCA_944376445.1 uncultured Clostridia bacterium
CTTTGCGGCGGAGGACGCCGCTCGCGCCGAAAGCGGGCGCGAAGCCGAAAGCGGGCGTGGCTCCGGGAGCGGGCGCGAAGCCGAAAGCGGGCGCGGCTCCGAGAGCGGGCGCGAAGCATTGGAAGCGATGGCTAAAACGGTCAGGGCAGACGAGCCGTTCATGATCATATTCACCTCCGGCTCCACGGGGACCTCGAAGGCGGTGCTCCTCTCGCACAAGAACTGTGTGGCAAACCCCGCCGATGCCATGCCGCTGTTCGGGCAGGGCCCGTCGGATGTCGCCATCGCGCTGCTGCCCCTGAACCACGTGTTCGGGTTTGCTGTCGCAGCCTGCTCTCTTTTCTGCGGGCACGAGCTGTTCTTCCCGCGCGACCTCGACATCGAGTACATCCTGCAATGCATCGAGCGGCGCAGGATCTCCGTCATCTATTCCGTGCCGACCTTCTTTTTGGAACTTTTGAAGGACGGCCGCAACCGCAAGTACGACCTGTCCTCCCTGCGCCTGGGCCTGATGGCGGGCGGGCCGTTCACGGCGGAGCAGATGCGCTTTATCGAGGGCGAGCTCGGCCTGCGCCTCATGCCCGGGTACGGCATGAGCGAGTGCGTCGGCATCAGCACCTCCCGCTTCGACGCCCCGGTCGAGGAGCGCGCCGCGGGCGTGGGGAAGCTCTATCCCATGACGGAGGCGTTCGTCCTCGGCGAGGACGGGCGGCGGCTCGGCTGTGGGGAGGAAGGGGAGATCTGCGTGCGCGGCATGACGCTCATGCTCGGCTATTACGGCGACGAAGCCGCGACGCGGGAGGCGATCGACGCGGACGGCTTCCTGCACACGGGCGGCCGCGCGTACTTTGCCGCGGGCGGCACGCTGTAGACCAGCGGGCGGAAGAAGGATATCAGCATCCGCAGCGGGATCAACATCCCCGCCGTCGGCGTGGAGAAGAAGATCATGGGGCTGCCCTGCGTGTACACGGCGAGCGTCGTCGGCATCCGGGACGCCAAGAGCACGGAGGCCCCCGCCGCGATGGTCGTGCTCAAAACGGGCTGCGCGCGCACGGAAGAGCAGCTGCTGCGCGAGATGGAGGGCGTGCTGACGCGGCTGGAGCTCCCCGTCCGCGTCAAGGTCGTCTCCTCGCTCCCGCTCACCACGTCCGGCAAGCCGGACAAGCTGAAGATCAAGGCGGCGCTGGAAGAGGCGCAAGGCTGACGGCGCAAAATACAAAGCAAGGGCGGCGCCGGAAGGGCCGCAGGCGGACGGCGCAGGCAAAGCATATATCAGATACAGGCGGCGGGGCGAGCGCCCCGCCGCCTGTCGGGCGGGCATCCCCACGGGATGCCCGCTTTCGCGTGCGGTAAAATGGGGCGGCGGTCAAGGCGGGGCGGCTGCGCGCTAAAATAGGCGGGGCGAATGTGCGTTAAAAAGGGGCGGGAGGGATATAAATTTTTATCTCTGCGGGTTCACCATTATTTTGTATATGTTTGAGATCGCAGAACGAGCGTCCGCGTTTGCCGTAATCCATGTTGCTCTATTTTGGGAAGAAGAATGACTTGTTCTTTTATTAAAAATCGACAAGAATAAAATATTTTCGACAAGCTATTGACGATTGTTCCATAAAATGATAAAATGAAAGAAAGTGATAGTATTTGCAAAGGAGAGGAATTGGGCGATGAGTAAAATGATTGTTTCGGTCGAGTTTGAGCAAGTTTGGCTGTTGAGGCATAGAAGCGATTTTGACGAATACCCCATCACGTATCTGGCAAAGTCGATCGAAAAAGAGTTGTCCGGAGTAAAGGTCAGTTATTCGCGAAATAAGATGTACTGCGCTTTCAATACGACGGAAGAGATGTCAAAAGAGACGGCAGGGGAACTTTTGGCTACATTTATCATGGATAAATTAGGAGTCGATTCGTTGTTTGGGATTGCAGAGATCGATGCTAACGAGGAGAAAACTTCGGAGGGCATATTCGGCGACCTGGACGAAGAAGACGAAGAAGATGAAGAAGACGAAGAAGACGAAGAAGACGACGAGGAAGAAGACGAAGAAGACGACGAGGAAGAAGACGAAGAAGACGACGAGGAAGAAGACGAAGAAGACGAGGTGGATGAGGAGGTTCAGAGCATTATTGAAAAGAGGAGGGCAGAGCTGTTAGAGCGATTGCATCGTATGATGCGGGCCATTGACGAAGACGATGAAAGAACACCCGACGAAGGGAGGAGGGAAAAAGACGAAGTGATCCCGTTGTCCGAGCTTCTTTGTAAAATCGATGATATTCGTGCGCAGTTGAATGAAAAGATCAAGGGGCAGTCGCGCGCGATCGAAGAATTTCTTGCTAATCTGTTCAGTGCGGAAGTCAACGCTTTGGAAAAGCGGCACAGTCCCCGCGCCCTCTTTTTATTTGCCGGCCCTCCGGGCGTCGGCAAGACGTATTTGGCGGAAACGGCTGCCGGCATCCTGGGGTTGCCTTTTCTGCGGCTGGATATGAGCGCATATTCGGACAAGGAGGTCTCTGTGATATCGTTCCGAGGCATTTCTCCTTCTTATAAGGAGGCGGCGCCGGGCATCGTTACGAGTTTTGTCAACGATCACCCGCGTTGCGTTTTGCTCTTCGACGAGATCGAAAAGGCGCACGCAAATGTTATTCAGCTCTTTTTGCAGATTTTGGAAGGAGGGCACTGCCGCGACTTTTATAAGGAAGAGGAAGTTTCTTTTACCGACACAATCATCATCATGACGACGAACGCCGGCCGAAATCTGTACGAGAGTACCGGCAAGACCAACTTTACGAGCGTCAGTTCCGCCATGATCCTCAATGCCTTGGCGACCGATATCGACCCGGTTACTAAGCAGCCGTTTTTCCCGGCGGCCGTGCTCTCGCGCATTGCCGAAGGATCCGTCGTCATGTTCAATCATCTCGATTCTACTGCTCTTCGCTCGATCGTGCGTGCTACTTTTGAAGATATTGCTGAAATCATTCGGCATCGGTTCGGGATCAAAGTCACTTATGAAAAGCAAGTAGAGGACGTCGTTCTTTTCGAGGCCGGTGCAGCCGACGCGCGTTCCCTAAAAAAGCATGCGCGGGCTTTGTTTGAACGGGAATTGCTGTCTTTGCTTGAGCTTATCCAACGGGAGGGACGAGCGAAGGCGTTGCAAAAGCTCAAGGAAGTGCATTTTACGGTCGACCGCGGCGGCATGACCGATGAAGTGCGCCCGCTTTTTGTGCGCGAAAAAAAGCCGAGGGTGCTTTTGTTCTCCGCAGATAGCGAGGAGCTGGTCAAGTATGCTGCCGGCCGCAAGATACTCCTGTCCGGCTGTTCCGAGCTCGATGAGGCCAAGAACCTGCTGCGCGGAGAAGTCGATCTCGTCGTAGCAGATGTCTTTTGTGGTTGCCGCAACCGCGCTTATGCCCCCGGTGATCCGGAAGACATGGATTCGGACGGAAATGAATTCTTCCGCTATGTGCGCGAATTTTATGATGAGTTGCCCATCTATGTGCTTGACAGCCGTATTTTGGGAGAAGATGCGTTTCGCTCTTACATCCGCGGCGGCGGCAGCGGGGTGCTGACCTGTGCAGAGGGAGAGACTTTTGCATCCGCATTGGCGGATCGCTGCGAGAGCGCCGTCACGCAGAAACAGCAAAGCGCTTTGCAGCGGCAGCACAAGGTGCTCGCGTATAACTGCGCACAGGTTTTTGCCGCCAACGGAAAGAAGGCGGAGATCAAGATCGCGTCCCTCTGCCTCAAACGAAACGTCGGTGTCGATGACAGCTTGCTCTTGCTTGAAGATACGATGCGCCCCGCGATCCGCTTCCAAGACGTCATTGGAGCCGAAGAAGCGAAAGAAGCCCTGTGCTGGTACATCGATTATATGAAGGATCCGCGCAAGTATCTCGCAAAGGGTACGCGCGCGCCCCGCGGGATCCTCTTGTATGGTCCGCCCGGTACCGGTAAGACCTTGCTCGCTAAGGCGATGGCGGGGGAATCGGAAGTGACGTTTATTCAGAAAAATGCCACCGAATTCTTCGAAAGGTACGTTGGAGAAGGCCCGAAAGCTATCCGCAAAGCCTTTGCCGTTGCGCGTAAATATGCGCCGGCCGTGCTGTTCGTCGATGAGGTCGATGCCATCGCCAAAACGCGGACAGGCAGCGAGTTTACCCATAGTAGTGAAGAGCTGCTCAACACTTTTTTGTCCGAAATGGACGGTTTTGTCTTCGATGAGAAACGTCCCGTGCTTGTGATGGCAGCGACAAATTTTGCTATTGAAGGGGGCGAAGGCGCCCGTCGGGTGCTCGATCCGGCTTTCGTTCGCCGATTCGACCGCTGTATCGAAGTCGGTCTGCCGAATACCGAAGAGCGGCAGATGCTCCTCGAATATTATTTGAATAAACATGGCTGCAAAACAGTCGGTAAAAACTCGATCCGCAATGTAGCGCGGCGAACCATCGGCCGCAGCCCTGCCGACCTGGAAAATCTTATCGAGTTTGCCGCTCGCAGCGCCAAGGGTAAGTCGCTCACGGGCAAGATGCTTGAACAGGCGCTCGATGTGCAGCGGTATGGCAAGAAGTATTCTTGGACGCCCGAAACGGTGAAAAAAATATCTTTACACGAGGCGGGACACGTGATCATCCAGTGGCTGACGGGTACGATCCCCGAATATGTGACCAACATTTCGCGCGGCGGGTACGGCGGTTATGTGCTCTCGCAGGTCGATGAAGAAAAGTTCGAATACACCCGTTCTGAGTTGTTGGACCGCATTTGTTCCGCTTTGGGTGGGCGCGCGGCAGAAGTTGTATTTTACGAAGAAGAAAGCGGCATCACGACGGGGGCGTCTTCCGATCTGCGCGCGGCGACTCGCATGGCCGAAGATTTCGTGCTGCGTTACGGTATGGACGAGAGCAACTTGCTCTCTTTTGAAAAGTATCCGGAAGGTGCGCTCGGGGATGCGATGCGAGCGCGCGTGGGTGATATTGTCAAAGAACAAGCGAGCCGCGCCGTGGCGCTCGTTCGGGCCAACCGTGAAACGGCGGAGGCTTTGGCAGAGGAACTGGGCGAAAAGAACAGCCTTACGGGCGATGAGCTGAAAAAGTTTTTCAGGGGTCGCGACAAAAATTTGCTGTGAATTTTTGCGTTCCTTGCGAAAAACGCTTTGCTGCGCCGTTCATACTCGTGTAAGGCAGCGGGAAACGCTGCGGAGCAGGGAGGTGAGCAAGCGCAGAGGATAAGGAGTGGCGATGTATAGTATCAAGGAAGAGGATGTGCGCAATATCGCGGCGGAACTCACCGGCAGTGAATCTTTTGTCGTCAGCCCGCTGTACGAGGTGATGCGAAAGACATCATTCCCGGCGATCTGCGCCAAATGCCGGAGCACGGCTTGCCTGCGTGACCGCGCGGTAGAAGAGGATATTTTTCAGGACGTATATATTCGCGTATGGACGCATGCTTTCCGCATCTTGTTTACGGATGAAGGCCTCAATGCCGATCCGGTCGTGTTCGCGCGTTGGCTGGCGACGGTCACGAAAAACCGTATCAGCGACTATATTCGCCGCGCGTCCGGGCAGGACGCGCGGACGGAGGTGCGCAGACGCGGCGCGGACGGGCAAGACGAGGATCCGTTTTTGCGCGTCGCCGCGCCGGATCTGTCCGAAGAGCGGGACCGAGCCCGCGGACTTTTGTTGGAGGCGGTCGACCGCGTGATGGGCAAAGGTTCTTCCTTGCATATCGATCTTGCTTGGCTGGCGTATATGCTCCTGGTCCTGACGGAAGGGGCGGAGCGTGGCAAGGCGAGCGGATTGGTCGCTCTGCGCTATGGGGACTTGACTCTTCGGGAGATGTACCAGGCTGTCGTGTGTGACGCACATACCGTCAGCTGGATGCGCATCAGCTCTGCAGCGCTTGAACAGATGCAGAGTCGGTTGCTCGAAAAGGACGAAAAAGGCGTGGTGTACGGAAGAGCCGTGTTTTCTTCGTTTTTTATGAAAAAGGGCGGCGCGGCATCTGTAAGCGACTGGGTCAATCGTGTCAACGGCCGTATCCGCAAGATCTTGGAAGCCTTACCAAAGGAGGATCGATAAATGAAACACCTGACGGAACAGGAGATGGACGCATTCATCTCGCTTGGGGAAGCCGCGCATCCCGACTTCGCCCTGGCGAGGCGGGTCAACGCCCATTTGATGGAATGCAGGCAATGCCGGGAGCGTATGATCGTCCGGCAGGATGCGTATGACGAGGCGCACTCCGGAGCAAAGAATACGAAGCGGGTCAACGTCTATCTGGAGGAGAACAAATAATGCCGAGAACGCAAGTTCGTTCGGCTGGATACAGGATGCGGAGCGGCGTGCCCGGGCCGACCCGCGGGAAAGCGGCTTTCGTCTGTCTGTAACGTCTCCATTGTAGGTGTTTGCGGCAGCGATCCGGGTTAAAAATTTTTATGCAAGGAGATCAATATCATGGGAGGAAGGGACTACAAACAAGCCAGGATGGTTTTCGACACGTTCTGCGATATGCTCGACAAAAAAGAAGGGAAATACAACAAGGATGAAGAGGATCTCAGCATTACGTTTTCCTCCATCGGTAAGGATTTCCCCTGGCGGATCTGCGTCAATATCGACGTTGACCGCGAACTGATCCGTCTTCGGTCGCCGCTTGCGCATGTGCCGGAAGATAAGCGCATCGAGGCGGCGCTGGCCATCTGTGCCATCAATGATCGCATGATCAACGGCTGTTTTGACTATGACTACACCGACGGAGAAATAGTGTTTCGTATGGCTAATTCGTACGCCGGCAGCATCGTAGGGGAAGAGGTGTGCGACTATATGGTCAGGTGCGCAGGCGTCACGATCGATGAGTATAATGATTTGCTTGCCTTGTATATGCTGGGGGTCATAAATCTGGAAGAGCTGATCGAAAGGGTCAATTGATGAGGAGACCGGCGCCATGCCCGCCGCGGCGGGCATGGCGCCGGATCCAAATGAGGCTCGTTCGTTTCCGGCGTTGTGTAGTGAATAAGCTGTGAGCGAAATGCGCTCGCGTTTTCGGAGTATGCCTGCAGGAAACTTGCCGAGGTTGAGTTGAACGTCGTTCGACGATAAAGATGAGACATAAGGAGGAAATCGATATGAAGATCATGGCTGTCGTCATGGGGATCATCGTCGCCATTGCTGCCATAGTCGCCATTGTCGCCATTTTTACGGCCTATAGGAAGAGCGTAGCTATCGTCGGGGTGATTAGCGCCTTCATTGTCGTCTTTGTCGCGGCCTGTATGAAGATCATAGCTATCGTCGGGGGGATCAGCGTCGCCATTGTCGCCATCGCCGTGGTCTATGCGCTGACAATGTTTTTTTATTATCGCGTGCGTCGGAAGTTTGCACATTGTCGGTATGCCGTAGAGATCGTGACCATTTCCGTCGTGGCGGCCCTGAGTTTTATCGTTCGGATGGCGGCGCTCATATGCGGCGGGGCTGTCGCCTTCGGCGATTCGTTAGGCGATGCCTTACACGCAATTTACATGGTGATCGGCGGTTTCACCTTTGAGGGACTGGAAGAAGTGAGCAATCTTCCGCTTTGGGGCGAGATCCTGTATTACGGGGGCACGCTGTATGCGGGATTGGTCGCCCTTAGTGTCATCACCGCACGCATCAGTTACGAAATGTTCAGTATCGTCGGATATGCGGCCGGGTTTTTTCGGAAGGAGCAGCGTGACGTATTTATCTTTACCGCCGTTACCGAAGATGCGCTGCTGCTGGCCGCAAGCATAGAGCAGAAGTATAAAGAAAAGCCCGATGCGCAGGCGAAGGTGCCCGTCGTCGGTATTGCAGGGAAGAAGGGCGGCATCCCGTTTGCAAAAAAGCGCGACTGCTGCATTATGTTTGCAGGCAATGAACTTGAGCCGTTCGATCATAAAAACGAACTGCACCGCACCGTCATGAGCCGCGGCTATTACTATATTTCTTACGGTAAGCACAATAATAAGAAGAAAGAGCCGTCCTTGATCCGCAAATTGCATTTGGCTGTTGCAAACGATCCGGCAAACAAGTTGGCCAAGAAGAAAGGCTGGCACGATGTCCGCCGACATGTATTTGCCGTACGGCAGGGTAAAGCGTTGACGGGCGAAGAGGCGTCGAACAGCGATTTCGTATTTGACGATATCCGTTCCACACTATCCGAACTATCCGACAGGAAGCTTCAATGTGCATGGCGGAAAGGGGTGGCTGCCGCCAAGAAGGGGCAAAGAAAAAGGGAAGCCGTCGGCAATGAGCAGAGCGTTTCGGAGACAAAAGAGGATCGCAAGGCTTTCATGGACGAGTTCATGCGGGGCGTAATGTCAGTCGTGGGGGAAACCCCCGTCGTCGATTATCATATTCTTACGGACGACGAGATCAACTACGAATTCTACGCGACGGAATTGGACAGGATCTTGAAAGACTCGTTTTCAAAACGTCTGTATTCGGCGTTTGACGCTTCTTCTGCCCGCGTGAATGACTTGTGCGAGCAGTATCGTTTTTTGTCGGTCGCAGCCGCAGAAGCGCAGTGTAAAGAGGCCGCGGCGCGGCTTGAAGATGCTAACATGAAATATGAAAATGCTAAGTCGGAACATGACAAGTGCGAGGAAAACTTAAAGAATAAACTGGAAAACGACCTGCGCGCCTGCCAGGACAAGCAGATGCAAGCCCAAAAAGAAGCCGATACCCGCCGAGAAGAAAAGGCTGCGTTCGACCGCCTGGGTAAAGCGACGGAACAGGAGAAAAAAGAGTGGTTTATCGATCAGGTCGTCAAGGAGTTGCTCGCCCGCGT
>CALWCR010000010.1 GCA_944376445.1 uncultured Clostridia bacterium
TAGCAAGCAAATGAAGGCAATAAATCCCCGCGCGGCGACGCTCCTCTCCCCGCGGCACAAAAAGTACATATTTTTACTTTATGTTCGGCGCAAAAACGACGTGTTTTTTTCTTTATGCGCGTCACAAACAAGCGCATTTTTTCTCTATGTACGTCACAAAAAGGGCTGTTTGGTCCGCGTTCTTCCAACAGATCCTCCTTTTAGTTTACGCGCGGCGGGGCGGGTTTATGAAGGCGGGCGAACATTTTCCGCCGCGGGCGCGTATGTATGAATATAGGCAGCCGCAAAGCGGTTTTTTCCGCCGCGCGGGCGCCGCTACCATACTGCGGACAGTTTTGCGTACATAACCCCCGCAGTATCGAATACGGGAGGAAATAAAATGAATTGTTTCGGAACTTTCGGCAACAACACCTGTCTGTGGCTTCTCATCCTGCTGCTCATACTCTGCTGCTGCGGGAACGGGTCCCTCGACGGCATCCTCAACAGCTGCTACACGCCGCTCGCCATCGCCGCCGCGTACTGCGTCATCAAAAAGGGCGGACTGTGCAATCTGTTCGCTTCAAGCTGCGGCTGCAAGTGATCGTTTCCGCCGCGGCAAAGCGGGCTGCGCCTCTGTGCGCAGCCCGCTCATTTTTTTGCGTCGGGTATTTTCTTTTTGCGTCAGATATTTTCTTTTTGCGCCCGCTCGGCAAGGAGCCGCTGCACGGCGATGATCGTCTTCGCGTCGCGTATCTCGCCGCGCTCCACCATGGCGGCGGCTTCATCGAGAGGGATAAAGGCAGAAGTCAAAAACTCTCCCTCGTCGAGGTTAACCTTCCCCTGCCGCACCCCCTCGGCGCGGTATATGTAGATCTTTTCGTTCGTATAGCCGGGCGTGGGATAAACGGTATAGAGCAGGGTCATCTTTTCGGGGATGAAGCCCGCCTCCTCTTCCAGCTCGCGCGCGGCGGTCACGGCGGGGTCTTCCCCCTTTTCCAGCTTGCCCGCGGGGATCTCCCAAAGCTCTTCCCCGTAAGCATAGCGGAACTGCCGCACCAAAAGAAGGTCGCCGCCCCGCAAAAAAACGACGCTCGCGCCGCCGCCGTGCTCGACGATCTCGCGCTTGCATGGTTTGCCGTCGGGAAGAAGCGCGTCGTCCACGCGGAGATTGACGATCTTGCCTCGGTAGATGTAATTCTTTTTCACGGTCGTCTCTTTCAGGTTCATGCCAACACCTCCGGCCCCGCGTATTTTTCTGCGATCTGAAGAAGGGCGCCGCTCTTCCAGCCCGCCGCTTCCGCAAAGCAGCGGTACCCCGTTATCAGGGCGGCGATGAGGCGCGCATCCCCCTTTTCCGCCTGCGCCGAGAGTGCGTTGAGGATGACGAGCGCCTCCACCTTGCGCGCGTCGGGAAGGCGGGAGGCATAGACCGCTTCCCTCTCGCGGGAAGCAAACGCTGCAAGCTCGCCCCTGCCCTCCGCTTTACTGCGGGCGATCCTGCCGCCGTAAAAGAGGGTGCGCACGGCGTTGCGGAAGGGTTTTACGACCTGGTTGGAAAAGGCGTAAAAACTGCCGTAGACGCTGCCGTCTTCATAAAAATATTCCTGCAAAAAGGCGCCCAGATCGATGCGCCCCGCGTCAAAATCGACAAAGAGGCAGAAGACGAAGGCGAGCCGCTCCTCCGCGTTTTCGGGAAAGAGGAGTTTGCGCTTGTTGACGGTGCCTTCGGGCATATAGTTCATGTACTTTTCCCGCGCGGCGGGGTAATCGAAATTTTTGGTGATCTCGCGGAAAAATGCGTAGAGAAGATCGCTCGTGGCGATCGCTTTGAGCAGCTCGCCGATCTTCGTGTCGGCGATGATAAATTTCGACTGCATGAGCTCGTCGCACTTTTTCAAAAAGAGATCGATCTGCTGCCTGCCCGTATCCATGGCGCGCCCTCCCTATATGTGCAAAATTTATAACTTTTTCCTTCCGCGTATCATTATAGCACAAATTTAATTTTTTATTAAGTTATTTTCGGGAAATATCTTGATTTTCCCGTTTTTTTTATGTATAATATAGAAAACTAAACTTGGAGGTTTATTTTAACATGAAATCCGTCAAAATTTCTCTTCAGATGGCGCAGAACGTGAAAGACTTCGTCAAAGTCGTTCAGGATTGCCCTTATGAGATCGACCTTAAGAGCGACAAATACGTCGTCGACGCGAAGTCCATTCTCGGCATTTTCAGTCTCGACCTTTCCAAGCCGCTTGTCGTAGAAATTCATTCGGACAATTGCGACGATCTGATCGAAGCGCTCAAAAAATTTGCATAATCCGGAATCATTCTTTTTATTATCGACCTATACGGGCAAAGGATCCGCTTTTGCATAAAAGCGGATTTTTTGTCCGTACAGAATATTTTTACCGAAGCCGAGGCGCGAGGACGAACCCATGCAGATACAAGGCGAAACCTTTGTCAACAAATTAATATTGCTTTTCGTCTTCGACAAAATGGAAAGCGCCCTCTCCGAGCGCACGCTGATCGATATGTGCTCCACCAGCAACGACTGGATCAACTATATGGACTGCGTGATGATCATCGGCCAGCTCCTGGAAGACGGGTTCATCTGCACGGTGGAGACCAACGACGACACCCTCTACACCATCACGCCCGACGGCAGGAGCTGTCTCGCAAACTTTTATATCAATATCCCGAAAAGCACACGAGAAGAAATTTCGGTATTTGTCAAAAACAACAGCGCCCGCTACCGCAACCGGCAGGAATGCAAGTCCGACTACTATCAGAACAAGGACGGCACCTATACCGTCTTTTTGCGCATCCTCGCCCCCGCCCAGCCCATGCTGGAGCTGAAATTCGTCGTTCCCGACAGAAAGACCGCGCAAAACATCTATAAAAAATGGGAACTCAAAGCCGCGGACGTCTATGCGGTCATTTATGAGAATCTTGTAGACTAAACCAATGAGGTGAACCAAAGGACCATGTTTACTTACAACACGAAAGGCACCTGCTCGCGCCAGATCATCTTTGACGTGGACGGGGAAAATAAGATCCACAACGTAAAATTCATCGGCGGCTGCGGCGGCAACCTACAGGGCATTTCCCGCCTCGTAGAAGGCAAGACGCTGGACGAGATCGAACAGACCCTCGGCGGCATCAAGTGCAGGAACAATACCTCCTGCCCCGACCAGCTGGCAAACGCCGTGCGCGCCTACCGCGAACGCGAGCCCAAACAGCCGAAAAACTGAGCAAAAATATTTTGCAGCGGAGCCGAACGGCTCCGCTGCTTCGTTTTTTACGTCGTCTTTTTTCTTTTTTTCGCACCCGCGGGCTTTACGGCGCCGTTACAGCGTCTCCCCGCCGGGCGTTTTCGGCGCGTATTTGGCGGCGACGATGCGGTTGTTCCGCTCGATCATGCCGAGGTACCCGTCTATGTTGCGGGCATAATTTTCGCACTCCCCCGGCTTTAAGGAGCTCCCTTTATACCGCCCGAGATATGTCTTGACCTGAGCGACGATGCCGCGCAGCGAGCGTTCGAGCTCGAAGACGGTGAACTTATAGAACTTGTCGTCGCGGATGGCGACGACCCACGCCGAAGGGTGCAAAATCTTGCTCGCGCTCGCGTATGCCGCATGGCGGGCGGAAAGCCCCGCCGCCTTTTGCAGCCCGTCCTTGAAATTGAGGCGGTATTCCTTCCCCAT
>CALWCR010000011.1 GCA_944376445.1 uncultured Clostridia bacterium
TGGAAAACGAAGAAGCAGACACGAACGCGCCCGCCTCTTCATATAAACTCATCCTTTTGCAGACGGATGCGGAGATGCTCATCAACGAGATCGTCTTTATCGATACGGCGGGCAAGATCATCCCCGCTTATACGACGGAAGAGGAGGTGCGCGCACTCTATTCGGAAGACGACTATAATAGACGCCATGCCCTTCGCGACGCCTTCCGCAACAATCCGGACGGGCTGGCGGCGGCGCTGGACCATCCCGCCGTGCGTAAAGGGGATTCGGCTTGGTCCCGCTTCACCGAAGCGGAGGCGTATACCCTCGTTCAGATCGACAACATCTTCCTCGGCGGGCAGGTCTACGAGGGGAGCGTGTACAACATCGACGCCGATTCGGGCCCCCTTTCCGCGCTCATCCTCTCCCTCGGCGTGCTCATGTTCGGCGTGAGCCCCTTCGGACTGCGCTTCATGCCTCTCCTGTTCACGGCGGCACTCGTCGCGCTCGCCTATTTCTTCGGGAAGGACCTCTTTAAGAGCGACGGCTTCGGGCTGCTCTTTGCCTCTCTCTTCGCTGCGGGCGGGCTCGCGCTCACGGTGGGGCGGCTGGGACTTTCCCTCGCCGTATCCGCTTTCTTCGCGGTGCTCTCTTACTATTGTATGTACAAATTTTACGCCCGCGGCATTTCCGAGAAAAAGCCTGTCAGGTCGGCGCTTGCCGTCCTCGTTTCGGGGCTGGCGTTCGCCGTTGCCTTCGCCGTCGACCCCAAATCCGCCATCGCCTGCGCGGGCGTTTTAGTGCTCTTCATCCTCGGGGCGGTGCGTCATCACCGTTCGTGCGCTTACGAGCGCCGCAAGCTCCGCCGCGAAATGAGCGAAGACGCCGCCGCTACCGCCTCGCGCGAAGAGATGCAGGCGAACCTCGACGCCTATGAAGAAAAGGACGCCGCCCTTTCCGCAGGCATACTCTACCGCGGCAAACTCCTGTATCTGTTCTTCATCGTCTCCTTTATCGTCGGCACGGTGCTCGTCACCCTCTTGTCCTCGCTGGCGTCCTATTTCAGCTATGTGCGCTTCTACGAAGCCGATCCCGAAAATCCCGCGATGGGCGTCGTCGCCCTCGTCTGGCACGCCCTCAGAGACTGTTTCACCGTCGGCAACATGACTTCGTACACGGCGGGGAGCGCGTCCAATGCCTTCGGCTGGCTGATCGGGCTCAAGGGGGCGACCCTCCTTTCCGCTTCGGAAGGGGAGCGCTATCTCGCCCTCAATGCGCAGCTGAACCCCGCCGTCATGTTAACGGCGCTCATCGGCTTTATCTTCATGACCGTCTATGCCGTGCTGTATGCGGCGACGGGCGGCAAAAAGGGCGCCTACGGCACCAAGTACGCCCCGCGCATTTTGCGCGCCTATGCGGTGTTCGCGCTCGGCACGCTGGCAAGCGTTTTGAGTTATGCCTTCTCGCCTGACGCGACGGCGGCGAACAGCCTGCTCTTTTCCGCCTTCTATGTCGGATTCGTCCCGCTCGCCTTCTATACCGCCTATGTGCACGACAAGAGCGGCGAAACGCGCGTTCTCGGCATCCGCATGAACGCGACGGTCAAAGTGCTCGCCGCCTTCATCGCCGTCTATGCGCTCATCTTTATCCTCATGCTCCCCATGACCTTCTGCTTCCCGACCTATACCGCGGCGGCGAAGTACTGCTTCGGCTGGACGAGCATCCTCAACAACGGCTTTTACAGGCTTTGACCGATCAGGAAAATTCCGCTCGCGCGGGATTTTTCCTTTTTCAGACAGGAGAGAAATATGTTATCCAAAGTAGCAAGTTTTGCCCTCGTGGGGCTGGACGGCGTGCCCGTCGTCGCCGAGACGGACATCAACAACGGGCTCCCTTCGTATGAGCTGGTCGGCTTGCCCGACGCGGCGGTCAAAGAGAGCCGCGAGCGGGTGCGTTCCGCCCTCAAAAACAGCGGCCGCAAGTTTCCTCTCTCCAAGATCACCGTCAACCTCGCCCCCGCGGACGTGAAGAAGGAGGGCTCCGCCTTCGACCTCGCCATCGCCGTCGGCATTCTGAAGGCGACCGAACAGCTGCGCGCCGACTGCGGCGGGTATGTGTTTTTGGGCGAACTGGCTCTGGACGGGGCGCTGCGCCCCGTCACGGGGCTTTTGCCCATCCTCATCTCCGCCAAGGCGGCGGGCTATAAAAAATTCATCATCCCCGCGGCGAACGGGGAGGAGGCGTCCTATCTTTCGGGCGTGGAGACATACGCGGCGGGCAGCCTGACGGAGGTCATCGACCATCTGAGCGGCCTCGCTCCCCTTTCTCCTCTGCCCGTCAAGGCGTATGCAAGCGGAGGCAGGGGGGAATATAAATTCGATATGGCATACGTCAAGGGGCAGGCGACGGCAAAGCGCGCGCTCGAAGTCGCCGTGAGCGGCGGGCACAACATCTTGCTCGTCGGCCCGCCCGGCACGGGCAAGACCATGCTCGCCCGCTGTATCCCCGCCATCATGCCCGACATGACATTTGAAGAGGCGTTGGAAGTGACCAAGATCCATTCGGGCGCGGGCGTGCTCGGCGGGGCGGGCATCGTCGATATGCGCCCCTTCCGTTCTCCCCACCATACGGCGACGACCGTCTCCATGTGCGGGGGCGGAACGCGCACGGTAAAGCCCGGGGAGATCAGCCTCGCCCATCACGGCGTGCTCTTTCTCGACGAAATGCCCGAATACCACCGCTCCACCCTCGAAGCGCTCCGCCAGCCCCTCGAAGACGGCGTCATCACCGTCACGCGCGCGGGCGGCGCGGTCACTTTTCCCGCCAATTTCATGCTCTGCGCGAGCATGAATCCCTGCCCCTGCGGCAATTACGGCTCGGCGGACAGGGTATGCACCTGCACGCCCGCCGCCATCCGCAAATACCGCTCCCGCGTGAGCGGGCCCCTTTTGGACCGCATCGACATCCAGGTGGAAGTGGATTCCGTCCGCTATGACGATCTGGCGAGCACGGCGACGGAAGAGCGCAGCGCGGAGGTGAAAAAGCGGGTGGAGGCGGCGCGCGCCGTGCAGCGCGGGCGCTTCGGCGACGCGCGCACCAACGCGGACATGGGCGAAAAGGAATTGAAGGCGTTCTGCGCCCTCGGCGCCGAATGCGAAAATATCCTCAGGATGTCTTTTGAGAGCCTGCGGCTCTCGGCGCGGGCGCGTTCGCGCATCATCAAAGTCGCGCGCACCATCGCGGACATGGAGGGCTCGGAGACGATCCGCCCCGAACATATCCTCGAAGCGGTCTCTTACCGCAAGTACGATAACATGGCATAGCCCGGCAAGAGGGGAAAGATGGGGTACACCAAAGAAGAAAAGGCGATGATCTGGCTGGACAGTTTTTCGCCCGAATACCCGAAAAAGGCGGCGGCGCTGGCGCGCTTTCGCGACCCGTACAAGCTGGCGGCGGAATTTTCTTACACGCCGTGGCTGAAAGATGTTTTCGGCGAAAAGTATGCGGCGATGAAAGAGAGCCTTGAAGGCGGAGAGTACCTCCGTGCGCTGCTCTCTTCGTATGAAGAGAAGGGGATCCGCTGCGTGACCTGTTTTTCCGATTTGTATCCAGAAGAGCTGCGCGCGGCGGAAGATCCGCCCTTTATCCTCTATTGCAAGGGGAATGTGCGGCTTTTGCGCGAGCGGCGCTTCGCCATCGTCGGTTCCCGCGTCACGCGGCCGCAGATCCTCGCCAAAACGGAGGAATTTGCCGCGCGGCTTTGCGAGCGGTTCGTCATCGTCACGGGGTTCGCCGACGGCGGCGACTCGGCGGCGATCGCGGGCGCCCTGCCCTCGGGCAGGGTCATCTCCGTGCTCGCATACGGCCTGGACCACGCCTATCCCGCTTCCAACGCGGGGCTGCTGCGCAAAGTGGAGGAAAAGGGGCTCGCCGTCAGCGAATATATCCCTTCCCGCACGCCCCAGAAATATCTCTTCCCCGCCCGCAACCGCATCATCGCGGGGCTGGCGGAAGGGGTGCTCGTCGTCTCGGGCGGTGCAAAGAGCGGCACCCGCATCACGGCGGAATGCGCCTTCAATTACGGGCGGGACGTGTTCGCCTTTCCCTATGCGATCGGCGACAAGACGGGCGAGGGCTGCAACCGCCTCATCAAAGAATACGCAAAACTTACGGACGATTTAGTTGACATCACCTCCGCTTTTGGTATAAACTTGAGCGCGAAAGCATCGGAGCCGCTCTCCGCGGAAGAAGAAAAAGTGCTCGCCTTTTTGCAGGAAGGGGCGGCGCACGTCTCGGAGATCGCGCGGGGCACGGGCATCGGGGAAGGGGCGCTCCCCGCCCTTTTGGTCCTGCTGCAGATGAAAAAGCGCATCGTTTCCTGCGGCGGCAACCGCTGGGCGCGCTGTTGACGGGCGCAAAGCCCCCTCCGCCGCGGTATATTTATTTTAGGAGTACAGAGAACATGGATCTCATCATCGTCGAATCGCCTTCCAAGGCGAAAACGATCGCCAAATACCTGAAAGGGAAATATAAGGTGGACGCCTCGGGCGGGCACGTGCGCGATCTGCCCGAAAAACGGCTGGGGGTGGACATCGAACACAACTTCGAGCCCACCTACGTCGTCACGCCCGAAAAGAAGGCGATCATCAAGCGGCTCACGGACGAGGCGGCCAAGGCGGACAACGTCTTTCTCGCGACCGACCCGGACCGCGAAGGCGAGGCGATCTCCTGGCACCTAAAAAACGTGCTCAAACTCAAAGACGGCAAGAACCGCATCGAATTCAACGAAATTTCGCCCTCCGCCGTCACCAACGCCCTCAAAAACCCGCGCGAGATCGACTATAAACTGGTCGACGCGCAGCAGGCGCGCCGCGTGCTCGACAGGCTGGTCGGCTATAAACTTTCCCCCCTGCTTTGCAAGCGTATCCGCTCGGGGCTTTCGGCGGGGCGGGTGCAGTCGGTCGCGCTCAGGCTCATCGTCGACAGGGAGCGCGAGATCGCCGCGTTCGTGCCCGAAGAATATTGGAACGTCAACGCGGAATTGCAGGATAAGCCCAAGGCCTATGCGCCCTTCCGCGCCCTGCTTTCCGAAAAGAACGGCAAAAAATACAAGCCCGCGAGCAAAGAGGAGACGGACGCGCTCCTTGCCGTCATCGACGGAAAACCGTACATCGTTAAGGAAGTGAAAAAGGCGCTCGCCAAGTCGCACGCGCCCGCGCCCTTCACCACATCCACCCTCCAGCAGGACGCGTCCAACAAATTCGGCATGACCTCGCCCGAAGTCATGCTCGTCGCCCAGCACCTCTACGAGGGCATCGATACGGAAAAGGAGGGGCACATCGCCCTCGTTACCTATATCCGTACCGACTCCGTGCGCGTCTCCGCCGAAGCGCAGCAGCGCGCTCGCGACTATATCGCCGAAAAGTACGGCAGGGAATTTATCCCCGAAAAGCCCAATTTCTATAAATCCAAGAAAGACGCGCAGGACGCGCACGAGTGTATCCGTCCCATCGACATCACCCGCACGCCCGAGAGCCTGAAGGGGACGCTGGACAAGAAGCACTACAACGTCTACAAGATCATCTACGAGCGCTTTATCGCCTCGCAGATGAGCGAAGCGGTGTACAACTCCGTACAGATCAAGATAGACAACAGCGGCTACACCTTCAAGGCGAGCGGCAAGACGCTACAATTTGCGGGCTTTACCGCCGTTTACCAGCAGGAAGCGCCTAAAAAAGAGGAGGACGAGGCGGAGACTTCAAAACTGCTTCCCGACCTCAAAGAAGGGGAGGAGGTCGACCTCGTGCGTCTGCTGCCCGAACAGAAATTCACCAAACCGCCCCTGCGCTATACGGACGCCTCCCTCGTCAAGGCGATGGAGGACAAGGGCATCGGCCGCCCTTCCACTTACGCGTCCATCATCTCCGTGCTGACGCGCCGCAAATACGTCACCAAAGACGGCAAATATATGGTGCCCACCGAGATCGCCTATAAGATCACAGACCTTCTCATGAAATATTTCACCGACATCATGGACGTCGGCTTTACGGCGAAGATGGAGGACAGCCTCGACAGCATCGAGGAGGGCGGCGCGGACTGGCACAAGATCATCGCCGATTTCTACCCGCCCTTTGCCGAAAAGCTCCTCTTTGCCGCCAACGACGGCGCGGAGCCCACAGACATCCTCTGCGACAAGTGCGGGCATCCCATGGTGCGCAAGACGGGGCGTTACGGCAGCTATCTCGCCTGCTCCAACTATCCCGCCTGCTCCAACATCAAGAGCGAAGGGGCGGAGGTTTCCGAGACCAAGTGCCCCAAATGCGGCGCGAACATGGTCGTAAAGAGTGGCAAATACGGCAAATTCCTCGCTTGCCCCAACTATCCCGACTGTTCGACCATCCTGCCCTTCGAGAGCGAAGTTTCCGACGTTCCCTGCCCCAAATGCGGGGAAAAGATGATCTACCGCACGGGCAGATACGGCAAGTACCTCAACTGCGTCAAGTGCGGCACGAACAAGCGCATCGCAGAGCTTGCGGGCGTCTGCCCCGTCTGCGGGGCTCCGACCGAGCGCATGAAGAGCAAGGCGGGCAAAATCTATTACAGCTGCTCCAAATATCCCGCCTGCAAGTTCATGAGCTGGGATATGCCCACGGGCGAAAAATGTCCCAAATGCGGCAAATACCTCGTCAAAAAGGGCAAGACCGTCAGGTGCTCTTCCTGCGATTACAGCGCGGGCGAAAGCGCCGGAGAGGGCGGCAAAGAGAGCGAATAAAATATTTTTTCACGCCGCCGCGCAAAATCCTTGACAGGAGCGCGGCGATGGATTATAATAAATTAGCACTTATATTGTGAGAGTGCTAACATTCGGCGGCTGACAGCGCCAGCATCCGGGGAGGAAGGGTTTGGAAGAGCAGACGGTGCGCGTGATCGGCGGAGGGCTTGCAGGTTCCGAAGCGGCGTATTTTCTCGCAAGGCACGGGTTTTTGGTCGAACTTTGCGACATGAAGCCGCAAAAGTTCACCCCCGCCCATGCGGATAAAAATTTTGCCGAGCTCGTGTGCAGCAATTCGCTCAAGAGCAACGACGTATACGGCAATGCCTGCGGGCTTCTGAAAGAGGAGATGCGTCTCCTCTCGTCCCTCGTCATCGAGGCTGCCGACGCGACAAAAGTGCCCGCGGGCGGCGCGCTCGCCGTCGACAGGCACGCCTTTTCCTCTTACGTCACGCAAAAACTCAAAAGCTGCAAAAACATCACCTTCGTTTCCCGCGAAGAGACGAAGATCCCCGCGTCGCGCGCGGTCATTGCGACGGGCCCGCTCACGAGCGACGCGCTCGCCGCGGCGATCGCGGAAAAATTCGGCGAAGAGCTCTTTTTCTACGACGCCGCCGCGCCCATCGTCTCGGCGGAGAGCATCGATCTTGGCAAGACGTTCACCGCCGACCGCTAC
>CALWCR010000012.1 GCA_944376445.1 uncultured Clostridia bacterium
CGGAAGGGGGAGCGTGGGGCTACGGCTCGGCGGTGAAGGACAAAGAGGAGTACCTTGCGCGCCTTCGCAGCCTGTTTGCGGCGGCAAAAAAGATGCCGCTGGTCGGCTATTGCTATACGCAGCTTTGCGACGTGCAGCAGGAAGTGAACGGCCTCTTAAAAGAGGACCGCACCCCCAAAGTGCCTTTAGAAGAGATACGAAAGATCAACGAGGAAGAGATATGAAAGGAAGAGTGACCATCCCCACGGACGAGAGTTTCGCGGAGGGGACGAAAGAGATCGCAAAGCTGTGGGGTGCGGACGCCGTGAGAGATTGCGACGGCACCAAGCTGCCCGCCAACGCAGGCGAGATCGCGGGCAAGGTGTATGAAACGTACTTCGTCACCCGCGGCGACGTTGCCTGGGCGAAGGCGCATCCCGAAGAATTGCAGCACTTCTTTCTCATGAGCGAGAGAAAGACGGCGCAGGGGGATACAATCACCGTGTTCCCCGCCGAAGGGTACTTTTCCGAGCAGGTCAAGCCCGACTTTTCGGCGGACGCGCTGCGCTTCTGGCAGGTCATCGACCGCACCACGGGCAAAGAACATACCGACTGGAGGGCGGACGAAAAAAAGGGCTGCGTCGTCATCGGACACGCGCAGCCTTATCACGAGTACACCGTTTCTTTCCTCGCGCACAACGTGTGGGATTCCACGCAGATGTACAACTATATCACCAACGGCTGGAACACGGATAAGCACAGCCCCTACGATCCGCGCTATCCGCTCACGGCGGCGCACATCAAGGAGGTCTTGGAGGGGTGGCTGAAAACGCACCCGAACGTCACCGTCGTGCGCTTTACGACCTTTTTGTACCACTTTTTCCTCGTGTTCAACGAGGAAGGGAAGGAGAAGATCGTCGATTGGTTCGGCTACAACGCCTCCGTCAGCCCCCGCGCGCTCGATGACTTTGAAAAGGAATACGGCTACCGCCTCACCGCGGAGGACTTCGTGGACGAGGGGTACTACAACTCCCCGCACCGCGTGCCGAGCAAACATTTCCGCGATTATATGGACTTCACCATGCGCTATGTGGCAAAAACGGTGAAGAAGCTCGTCTCTCTCGTGCACGCCTACAACAAAGAGGCGATGATGTTTTTGGGCGATTCGTGGATCGGCACCGAGCCGTACGGCAAGTATTTTGCGGATATCGGGCTGGACGCGGTCGTCGGCAGCGTCGGCGGCGGCGTGACCGTCAGGATGCTCTCGGACATGACGGGCATAAAGTACGTGGAAGGGCGGATGCTCCCGTACTTCTTCCCCGATACCTTCTTTGAAGGGAATGAAGAGAACGCGGTCGCCGAACTCAACAAGAATTGGATGACGGCGCGCCGCGCGATGATGCGCGCGCCCTTAGAACGCATCGGCTTCGGCGGGTATTTGTCTTTGGCGGCAAAGTTCCCCAAATTCGTTGCAAGGGCGGGCGAGGTGTGCGAGGAGTTCCGCCGCATCTACGCGGGCGTTAAAGGCAAACAGCCGTTTTGCGCCGTAAAGGTCGCCGTCCTCAATTGCTGGGGAAAACTCCGCAGCTGGCAGTGCTTCATGACGGCGCACGAGCTGTGGTATCAGCAGGCATATTCCTATCAGGGGATCATGGAAGCGCTCTCGGGCTTGCCCGTCGAGGTCTCCTTTATTGATTTCGACGACGTGAAGGCGGGCGCGCTGGACGGGGTCGACGTCCTTCTCAACGCGGGCGACGCGTATACGGCGTGGTCGGGCGGGGAGAATTGGCTGGATACCGAAATACAGGAAAAGGTGCGCGCCTTCGTCGCCCGCGGCGGCGGGTTCGTGGGCGTGGGCGAGCCGACGGCGTATGCCGCGCAGGGCAGGTTCTTCGCCCTTGCCGACGTTTTAGGCGTGGACGAGGAGAAGGGGTTTTCTCTCAACACCGATAAGTACAACATCCAAGCGGAAGAGGGACACTTTATCTTTGCGGATACGCCAGTGCCCGACTTCGGCGAGGACAAGAAGAACATCTACGCGCTCAGCGGGGCGAAGGTCTTGAACATCGCCTTCTTAGGGCGCTTCAAGCGCAATGTGAACGTGGGCGAAGTGAAGGCGGCGGTCAACACGTTCGGCAAGGGCAGGAGCTTTTATATCACGGGCTTGCCGTATTCCTTTGAGAACGCCCGCCTTCTGTACCGCGCCCTTCTTTGGACGGCGCAAAAAGAGGAGTACGTGCGCAAAAATTTCAGTACGAACGTCGCAGTAGACTGCCACTACTACGCGGCAGACGGCGAATACGCGCTCGTCAACAACACGTTTGAAGAGCAGAAAACGACCTTTTTCGACGCTTCGGGCAATTCCCGCGAAGTTACCCTCGCGCCCATGCAGATCGTGTGGCAAAAAGCGTAACGCGGAGGCATGATATGGTTTTAAACAGACCGCCGATGGGGTGGAATTCCTGGAATACGTTCGGAAAAGACGTCAACGAAAAGGTCATCCTGGAAAGCGCAGAGGCATTGGTGTCGAGCGGGCTTGCCGATGCAGGGTACCGCTATGTCGTGATCGACGATTGCTGGGCGTTGAGAGAGCGGGGTCCGCACGGCGAGCTCGTGCCCGATCCAAAGAAGTTTCCGCACGGTATGAAGCCGCTCGGCGAGCGTATCCATGCCATGGGATTGAAATTCGGGATGTATTCCTGCTGCGGGCTTATGACCTGCGCAGGATATCCGTCAAGTTTAGACAGGGAATGGCAGGACGCGCAGACATTCGCAGAATGGGGCGTGGATTACCTAAAATACGATTACTGTTTCCGACCGCAGAACCGCAAAGGCGAGGAGCTGTACCGCGCGATGGGGCTGGCGCTCGCAAACTGCGGACGGGAGATCGTGTTTGCCGCGTGCAGCTGGGGCGCCGATGAAACGGAAAAATGGATCGGGACATCGGGCGCGGATACCTGGCGCTCCACGGCGGACGTATTTGATAACTGGCGATCTATAGAACGGGCGGTCGTAAAGCAATTTTCCCTGCTGCCGTACAGGAAAAAGGGCTGCTTCAACGATATGGATATGCTCGTCGTCGGGATGAACGGAAAGGGCAATGTCGGGCTCGGCGGGTGTACTTTTACCGAATACACGACGCATTTTTCGGCGTGGTGCCTGTTTCAGTCGCCTCTTTTTATCGGCTGTGACGTGCGCAATATTTCCGATGAGGCCTTGTCGCTGTTGAAAAATGAAGCCCTGATCGGGATCGACCGGGATGAGAAGTGCGCGCAGGTCTATTGCCTGCCCGCGTGCATGGCGTGGGAAGAAGACGGCGACCGGTTGTTTGCGGCTGTCCGTTTGCTTGCGGACGGCGGCCTTGCGGTCGGGCTGTTTAATTTCACGGAGCAAGAGCGGAATGCGGTCTGCCTTCTGAACGATCTCGGGCTCGGGGTCCGCTCCTGCAAGAGAGTACAGCTTACAGACTGTCTGACGGGCGCAGTGTCTTTTTCGAGAAACGGTGTGATAGAAGCCGTGTTGCCGCCCCACGGCAGCGCGGTATATCGGGCGAAGATCATATCCGGACAGGGGATCTTGCCGTGAAGTGCGATGCGTGCGGGCGGGAGCTGAGGGAGATAGAGATCTCTTTGACAAAAAAGTTGATCGGCCGCGCCGCAAACGAATATTTGTGTGTCTCGTGCCTTGCAGGTTTTTTCGGCGTCAGCGAGCGGTTGCTGCTCATAAAAGCGAGAGAATATTTCCATGCAGGCTGCGTGCTGTTTCGGGCGGATATGTTCCCCCGAGCGGATATGGAAGGAGAAGAAAATTGAAAACAGTACAAGATTTATCGGCAGAAGAAAAAATGCGCCTTATCTGCGCAAAAGGTTTTTGGAATACGGAAGATCTGGGAGGGAAAATCCCTTCTCTCACCGTGTCGGACGGGCCCGTCGGCGTGCGGAAGGTGGCGGCCGATGAAAAGGGCAAACAGTACGATCTTCCCTCTGTTGCCTATCCCGCCATTCAATGCCTTGCAAACAGCTGGAGCGAAGAGCTTGCCCGCGGAATGGGGGAAGCGTTGGCAGACGACTGCCATGAAAAGCAGGTGGATATCCTGCTCGCGCCCGGGGTGAATATCAAACGTCATCCCCTGAACGGCCGCAACTTTGAATATTTTTCGGAAGATCCGTATCTTGCGGGTACGCTCGCGAAAGCATACATTGAAGGTTTGCAGGGCCGCGGCGTGGGCGCCTGTTTGAAGCATTATTACGCGAACAATTTGGAATATAACCGTCTGGAACAGTCGAGCGATGTGGATGAAAGGACGCTTCGGGAGATCTACCTGAAGCCCTTTGAGATCGCCTGTAAAGCAAGACCCGTCTCCGCCATGTGCGCCTATAACCGCATCAACGGGGTGTATGCTTCCGAAAACGAGAAGGGATTCCGCATTTTGCGCGGGGAGTTCGGCTTTGACGGCGCGATCCTTTCCGATTGGGGCGCCGTGCGTGACCGCACGGCGGCAGCCAAAGCGGGGCTGGATATCGAATTTCCGTTCGATCGAGGCAATTACGAAAAACTGGCCGCCGATCATAAGGCGGGTGTGATCTGCGAGGAAGAATTGGATGCCTGCGCACAGCGGGTCCTCGATCTTATCGGGCGCTGCAAAAAAATGTCTGCGGGAAAGAAGCCGAAGACGAGCGTGGAAGAGCGGCTCGCCGTGGCGCAGCAGATCGCGGAAGAGGGCATCGTACTGTTGAAAAACGACGGCGTTCTTCCGTTGAAAAAAGAACAGAGCGTTGCCGTGAGCGGAGAATTTGCCGCGCCTTCCAAGTTTGCGAAGATCGCGGGCGGCGGATCTTCCATGGTGCAGTGGCGCGGCGAGCCGTTCAATATAGCGGAAAAGCTGCAAAAGCGGCAGAAAGGCGCCGTCGTCTATGAACGGGCTTTTTGGGAGAAAGGGATCGATTCGTTCGGGCAGAAGCCGCACCGCGCGCTTTATCATGCCGCCAAGAGCGATGTGAACATCGTCTGCGTCGGCACGGGGGCGGAGATCGAGTGCGAGGAGCGCGACAGATCGTCCCTGCGCCTTCCCGTCTGGGAGGAGGAAATGATCCTGCGCCTCGCCGAACGCAACGAAAACACGGTCGTTATCCTGTTTGCGGGCAGCGCCGTCGATATGAGCGCATGGCAGGACCGCGTGAAAGGCATCGTGCTTGCGGGTTTTTGCGGCGAGCGCGGCGGCGACGCGCTCGTGCGTATCCTGACGGGCGAGGTCAATCCGAGCGGAAAGCTCGCCGAGACTTTTCCCGTGCATTTTGAAAATTCGCCCGTTTTCGGACAATTCTGTTCTCCCTGCGTGGCGCGCTACGGGGAGGGGCTTAACGTCGGCTACCGTTATTACGATCGTCATGGCGGCGCGGCGTTCCCGTTTGGGTTCGGGCTCAGTTATTCCCGCTTTGAATATACCGGTATGAATGCCGAAGCGCAGGGCGATCGCTTGAATGTGCGCTGCGGCGTGAAAAATATTTCCGAAAGGGACGGAAAAGAGATCGTGCAGCTGTATGTCCGCCCGCTCGATCCCTTTGTCTATCGCCCCGAAAAGGAACTGAAGGGGTATCAAAAGATCGCGCTGAAAGCGGGCGAAGAGAGGGAAGCCGTCTTTACGCTTGAAAAAGACGCCTTTGCCTATTGGTCGACAGCCTCGGACGGTTGGCGCGTGGATGACGGTCTGTATGAAATTCTGATCGGCGCATCTTCGCGGGATATCCGCCTGAAAGCGATGGCCGAATACAAAGACGGCGGTTTTTCGCTTGTCTGAGCTGCAAATAAGATAAAGAAAGAGGATGGGCATGAGCAAAAATATCAAAAAGGCAAAGTGTTATGAATGGCTGAGAGATGCCGTCTTTTATGAGATCTATCCGCAGTCTTTTCAGGATCTGAACGGCGACGGCATCGGTGATATTGCGGGCATGACAGCCCGGCTTGACTATATCAAAGAGCTCGGCTGCAACGCCGTTTGGGTGAACCCGTGGTACGATTCTCCTTTCGGCGATGCGGGCTATGACGTGCGCGACTACAAGAAGATCGCGCCCCGCTACGGCACGAACGAGGACGCAAAACGCTTTTTTGCAGAGGCGCACGGGCGCGGTATGCGCGTGCTCATCGACCTCGTGCCGGGGCACACCGCCGTCGATCATGAATGGTTCAAAGCATCCATGCGCGCCGATAAGAACGAATATTCCGACCGCTATATCTGGACGGACAGCATTTGGGAGGGCGGCGGCGAATATGCCACACTGCGCGGCATTTCCGACCGCGACGGCTGTGCGGTCGTCAACTTCTTTTCGCATCAGCCCGCGCTCAATTACGGGTATGCGCACCCCGATCGCCCGTGGAAGCTCCCTCCCGATTCTCCCGCTGCGCTCGCAACGCGCGAGGCGGTTAAGGACGTCATGCGCTTCTGGCTCGATCTGGGCGCGGACGGTTTCCGCGTAGACATGGCGGCGAGCCTCATAAAGGAGGACGATCTCGGGCATCCCGCGAATATCCGCCTTTGGCAGGATCTGCGCGCCTTTCTTGAAAGCGAGTATCCGCACTGCGCCATGGTCTCGGAGTGGGGCGTTCCCAAAGAATCCATTGCAGGCGGCTTCCATATGGACTTCATGCTGCATTTTGGTCCGCCCGCCTATACGTCGCTCTTCCGCAGCGAGCACCCGTTTTTCTCCAAAGAGGGGAAGGGCGACATCACCGCCTTCCTCGACACATATTCCGCAGACCTTGCCTCCACCGAGGGCAAGGGGCTCATCTGTATTCCGTCGGGCAACCACGATATGCCCCGCCTTGCGCGCGGAAGGGATATGCGCGATCTGAAGATCTGTTTTGCGTTTCTTCTGACCATGCCGGGCGCGCCCTTCATTTATTATGGCGACGAGATCGGTATGCGGTATCTGGAAGGGCTGACGTCGGTGGAGGGCGGCTATGACCGCACGGGCTCGCGTTCGCCCATGCAGTGGGAAAAGAGAACGGGCTTCGGGTTTACTTCGTCGGCGACGCCGTACATTCCTTTCGACAAGAGCACAGACGCGCCCACGGTCGAAGAACAGGAGAAAGATGAAAATTCCCTGCTCAACGCGGTGAAGGCGCTGCTCGCGGTGAGAAAAGCGCACAAGGCACTCCTATCGTTCGGAGAGTTCGAGCCGCTTTACGCCGAAAAGGAGAAATATCCGTTCGTCTATGAGCGCAGGGCGGAGGGCGAGCGCATCGTCGTCGCGCTTAACCCCGCGGAAAGAGAGGCAGAAGTTCCCTTCCTTCTCGAAGGCGAGATCCTTTGGAATGTCGGCGAAGCGCCGAAGGGCAATAAAATGGCGCCCTGCAGTGCCGCCGTGATCCTTAAATAAAGGAAAGGCAAATTTGATTTTTTAGGGAGCGGGTATTATGATCTTTAAGGATGGAGATACGATCGTTTTTGCGGGCGATTCCATTACGGACGCAGACAAAAACACCACATGGGACGGGATCGGGAACGGCTATGTGCGCCTGGTGCGGGACGCGCTCGCGGCGTTTTTTCCGCAGATCGGCTGCCGTGTATTCAATGCGGGCGTGAGCGGAGACAATTCACGCGACCTTTTGGCGCGTTGGGAAAAGGATGTAGACGAAAAGAAGCCTTCCGTGGTCTTTTGCTTGATCGGCGCCAACGATATATGGCGGCATTTCGATCGTTTGGATCCCCATAAGCCGCTCGTCTCCGAAGAGGAGTACGGGCGCAACCTGACCGAGATCTGCAAAAAAGCGGAGCGGTATGAACATTTTATCATGATTGCACCCTATTTTATGGAGAGGAACCGCTCGGATGAGATGCGCCTTTTAACCGAGCGTTATGCCGCGATCATGCACGCGGTGGCGCAAAAATCCGGCTTGCCCGTACTTGACGCGCAGAAGGAGTTCGATGCTTATATGGAGCATCGTTCCGGCATGAGCATCTCGTGGGACAGGGTGCATCCCGGTGCGATCGGCTCTATGCTGCTTGCGCGCATGGTCCTGAAAGCGGGCGGGTGTGAAGGGGTTTTGTAAAAGAAGCGGAAAAAATCAACAATGAGAGAAGACGAACGTCGAATATGACTTTCAAACTTTGTAGAGGCAGCCATGATCATAGAAGAAAAGGCTGCAAGGCAAAGAAGCCATGAAAAACAATGCGTTTTTCATGGCTTCTTTGCTGTTTTGCCAGTGAGAAAGAAAAATGTGGCAGCGATCTTGTCCTTTTGCAAAAACTTATGCCAAAATCAAAGTAAGCATTTGTAAATACGGAATGCAAATCTCGAAAAAAGGTGGTATAATGAATGGGAGGCGGAGTTGTGCCGAGCGGCGGGGTGACGATCGTTAACGGAAGACGCGGTGAATTGCCTAAATTGGGAAAACCAAATGCAAGAGCTGATTTGTATGTGAACGGGAAAAAGTTCAAAGCAGGAGAATAAATCATGAAAGGAAAAACTGAGCTTGTGCCATGCGAGATATGCGGGTATCCTGTCGTCAATTATGAATCCGGTGTTTGTATGCGTTGTGAGAAATGCGGATGGCAGAGCGGCGGGGACAATATAGAATACGAAGAAAAATACGGTATCAGTTATCCCATGGTTGTGCCGCTTTCTCGGGCAAAAGTGCAATACAAAGAGGGGAAAACTTTTAAGGCGACTTTCGAGGATTTCATCCGTGGATTGGATTTTTACAGTGAAATGGCTTTTACCTATAAATGTGTAAAATATGGTGTATGTTACAGAAATGATTATTCGGTACTATTTTATAATGAAATGCAGACATGGTCATTTCCGACGAAGGATGCGTTTTATAAATCTGCAAGTATTGACGGGCTGCTGTTGAAAGATATATGGGATGAAGTAAAAGATCCGCGTTATTTGTAAGCAGGGGGGATGTTTGAATATACGGAATATGAATTGCAAAAGAAAAAGCATAAGCCCGAATTTGTGCGCAGCGCATTCAAAACGGCGGGGAAGTATCGGAGCCCGATCGTATCAGAGATAAAAGAATACAAGACAAAAGCGCCGTGAAAGACATATCGTTTTTTCACGGCGCTTTTGTCTGGCAAAACGCCGCCGTATGCCGCATGGACGGGCGGGGGCGAAGAAAAGTCTTCTGCCGCGTCGTCGCGCTTGCGCGGCAAATGTGCGCGAGCCAAAGCTGCGCGTGGGGTACGGAAGCCAAAGCCGCGCGTGGGGGCGGCGCGGGTGCGTGGGGGCGGGATAGGCGGCGTCCATACCGTATCGCGTTGGCGCAAAAAATGCCGTTTGGGTCGTATAGCGCGGGATACTTTTAGGGGCAATTTGTGTTTGGCGTTTTTTTCAAAAGAGAAGTCCGTGATTTGCTTGAAATGGGGCGCGGGGTGTGATATACTACGGATAGAAACGCGTCTTCGCACGAAAAACTGCGGCGGCGCCCTCGCCGCCGATCTAAAACGCGGTGCGAAAAAAAGGCGCGCGGGCGTGAGTCGGAAGAGAGCGCCGTCGGCTGTCGGCAGCGGCCCGCTCGGATGATCTTGAGCGGGCGGAAGGGCGCGGCGAGCGCTTCGCATCGTCTGTGCGGATCGCTCCGCCGAGGAGTGCGCCTTCAAAAAGTCGGCGTATTTTTATCGGGAAACGATCGCCTCAAACGGCGAAAATTTATAAAATTTATCATCGGTAAAAAGGAGAAAGGCTATGTTGAACATTCCCAAGATCAAAGTCGGCATCGTCGCGGTTTCGCGCGACTGTTTCCCCGAATCTCTTTCGGTGAA
>CALWCR010000013.1 GCA_944376445.1 uncultured Clostridia bacterium
CCCGCCCCTTCCGCCGCAGGCACATACCCCTCCGCCCCGCCGTTTTCGAGAACGGGCTTCTCCGCCGCGGCACAGGGTGCTGCGGACGCCGCAATCATGCCTTGCCTGCCGCAGGGTGCGGCGGAGCGCTTCGCACCGAAAAAGTGCATATCCGCGAGGCGCACCCCGAGGATGATCATGGAAAGGGGCAGCGTCATGTTTCCGAGATAGGAAACGGGCGTCATGACCTGTTCTGGGATGTGCACGTTGCAAAAGAAAAAGGGCAGCGCGACGATCACGGCGATGGTCGGCGGATTGAGCACGATCTTGACAGGGTCGATATGCCGCTTCTCCCCCGTGATGGCAAAGACGCCCAGCGTCCACGTCATCGCGTTGAAAGCGATGTTATAGACGACGGTATACAGCACCATCTCGTCGTTGCCCGGAAAGAGCATCTGCATGACGGGTATCCCCATAAAGCCGACGTTGCCGAGATAGGAAGAGGCGACGGCGGCGCGGCGGGCAGCCTCGTCTTTCGTGCGGGAAAAGAGCAGCTTCGCCGCAAAATAGACGAGAAACTGCAAAAGGACGGCAAAGAGGAGCACGAAGCCGAAGTCTTTCAGCATGGACGGCTCGAACTTCTTATTGAAGAGGGAGGACATCATCAAAAAGGGCTGGGAGATATACAGCAACAAGACGGCGAAAATACTCGCCGCCTTGTCCGGTAACAGTTTTGTCTTGCGGAGCAGATACCCCGGCACCGCAAGGATCACGATCATTACGACGTTGATAAACGTCTGCAAAAAAGCCATCGCTTTTTACCTTTTGGAAAATTATTTCCTGTTTTTACGCTTTTCTTTGAGTTCGCTCTCGGCGCTGTCCGCGGGCGTTTCCCCTGCAGGCTTCTTCTCCTTCGGTTTGATGAGAAGGAGCGCGATGATGCCGATCAGGCAGACGCCGCCGATGCAGATAAAGACGACGGAAAGGATGTTGTTGCGCAGCCAGTAGGTCTCGCCGGGGAGGGTATCCGCACGGGAAGTGACGTTGGTCACCGCGGCAGCCTTCTGCTCGGGCGTCGAAAGCCCGCCGTCGCGCGCGGTCAGAACGATGCCGAAATACCCCATCGTCTTGGGAACGAAGGAGCGTCCGCTCTCGCTCCAGGACTCCGCGTATTCGTTCTCCTCGTCGTCCTCGGCGATCTCCACCCAGGTACCGAACTCGCATTTCCCGTCCTCACCCATGGAAAGGAGAGATTCTTTCAGCGCGTCCGCCTGCGGCGCATCCCCGCCCTCAGAGACAAGGTAATAGAGCTTGTATTCGGTGACGGGCGCGGTATAGGAAGCATTGAGGGCGATCACTTCAAAATCTTCAAAGGAATAGGTGACGTTGATATAGCCGTCCTCCGCGTCCTCTTCGGGCTCTTCGATATAGATGCCCGCATATTTGACGTCAAAAGAGAAGGTGGGCACTTCGACGATGTCCCAGACGTTGGTCACCGTGATCTGCAATTCTTTGCCGTCTTTGTCGTGCCCCACGAGCATATTGCCGAGGTAATTGGTGGGGATGACTCTGAATTCGTACTCCCCTTCATAGATGAGCTCGATGCTGAGCTCGTCATAGTCCAGCCCGGAGCTTACCTGCGTATCCGCACCTTCGGACCTATAATAAAGATCGAAAGTCATATCGGTATACCCGCAGGTCGCGTCCTCGATGTACGGGCGCAGGGACGGGATATAGTAGTAGGCGCCGTCGCCGACGCGGACGTCATTCTCCCCGTCTTTAGAGGCATTTTCGACTGCCTCTTCGTATTCGGCGAGCGTCTCGTCGGTGAAGTTATATGCGGGCGCCGTATCGACCGCGTCGGGCTTTACGAAGCGCAGATAGGAATACCCGTCCGCAGCTTCCGCCGACGCGCCGTCCGCGGCGTACCATTCAATATAATAATAAGCGGTGTTGTCCCCGTCCGTCAGGCGGTAAGCGACGCTGAGCAGGCCTTCTTCGTTCGTGAGCGAAGGGAAATCGCTGTCGAAGAAGCGCTTGTCCGACTCGAATGTCTCGTAAGTCGTCTCTGCCTCCTCTTCGTCCTCCGACTCGCCGTCTTCGGCCGTGAGAGGCACGCGGGGATCTTCCGCATCGTAAGCGTAATAGTATCTGCGCGTCGTCACGGAGCTGTCCAGAACGTCGATCGCGACATAATCGAAATCCGGTTCGGAGCCGAGCACCATGAGCTTGATCTCGCTGTTGATGACCAAAACGGGCGCTTCGGTATCGACGACGCTGCCGCTGTCGTTGAGCGCAAGGGACTGTCCGTTGATCTCGCGCACGACGAAGAGCTGCTCTTCGGCGTCTTCGTTGAGTTCGGCATGGAAGGTGATCGGCGTCAAGGGCGTATCGGCGGAAGAGGACGCATAGCGGGAATAATACATACCGATATTGGTAAATTCGCCCGCCGCAGCTCCGTTGACGAGGACGGAAAATTCGCCCGCCGCGCTCCCCTCCGCAAGGGAAACGGAGACGGCGCCCTCTTCGCCCGCGGGAACGTCTACGGCATCCGCGCCGTTGACGGACACGTCGAGCGCGTCGTCCGCCCCTACCGTAAAGGTGAGGGTGTTGACGGTCTTTTTGTCTTTGGTCGCAGAGAGCTGCGCGCTCTCGAGCTTCATATCAAAAGATTCAAAGGCGATGGTGTCGCCGAAGGAAAAAGTCACGCCGAGGTAATGCGCGTCGCCCGCCCCTTCAAACCACTTGAGGGCGAGATTTTTCCTGTAATAGACGTTCGCCCCGTCGGACAGCTTATACGCGATATAGCCCTGGTCGCCGTCGGTGGCGGCGCCGGAAGTCGCGAAAATGCTGCTCGGCGCATATGTCGTCTCCGCGGCGGCGGATACGGCAGACATACACGCGAAGGCGACCGACATCGCAAACACCGCAAAAAGACTTAAAATTTTGAACTTGTGCCTCTTCATTCTTGTTGATTGCTCCCGTAGCAAATTTCAATTTTCAATGCGCGGAAAGCGCCCGCCCTGCGTCGGGACCGTCCGCCCTATAACTGTACTTGTCTATTTTACACTTCGGCAAAATATTTGTCAACCGCATTCTTCCGTTTTGCGGCAATTTTTTGACTTTTCACCGCCATTTTACCCGTTGTATGCCCTCTTTACACGGAAAAAATTTTCGTCAGGTCGAAATTCTTCCAGGGCACGTTTTCCGCGGGCGGTTCGAGCATGAAGCGGAGCCGCTCCTTGGTGACGGGATGGGTGAAGGAAAGGGAGTACGCCCAAAGGGCGAGATTGCCCTTTTTGGCAAATTCGCCGCCGTAGCGCATATCGCCGTAGACGGGATGAGAGATCCCCGCCATCTGCACGCGGATCTGGTGCGTCCTGCCCGTGTGCAGGCGGATATCCGCCAGGCAATAGCCCCCCTTCTCTTCCAGAACGGTATAATCGAGGGAAGCGAGCTTTGCCCCGTCCGTCGTCTGGGTGCAGATATAGACCATGTTGTTGACGGGGTTCTTTTTCAGATAATTGACGAGGGTCGCCTTCTGTTCTTTGGGCGTGCCGACGAGCACGGCGAGATATTTTTTCTCGAAATCGCCGCCGCGCATCTGCTCGGCAAGGCGGGACGCCGCCTTGCTCGTCTTGGCGAACACCATCACCCCGCCCGTCGGGCGGTCGAGGCGGTGGATGAGCCCGATATACACGTTGCCGGGCTTCTGATACTTTTCCTTGACGTAGCGGCGGACCTGTTCGAGAAGGCTGTCGTCGCCGCTCTCGTCACCGCAGGTCGGAACCCCCTGCGGCTTCATCAGGACGATGATGTGGTTGTCTTCATATAAAACGGTAAGTTCATCCATAGATATACATTCCTCCCGCGCCGCAGGGAAGCGGGATGCCCTCCTCCGTCGCGATGCCCACTTCGTAGGCGTCTATCTCACCCCTGCGCCCCTGCAAACAGAGCTTCAGGATATTGTGCAGCACCATCGGCTGTAGCCCCGTCGTATAACTGTTGATGAGGAAGAAGAGCGGATCGTCCGAAAGGAGCTGCGCGCACAGCTCCACAAAGGGAAAGAGGCTCTCTTCGATCTTCCACATCTCCCCGCCCGGGCCCCGCCCGTAGGAAGGCGGGTCCATGATGACCGCGTCGTAGCGGTTGCCGCGGCGGATCTCGCGCTGCACGAATTTTTTGCAGTCGTCGACGATATAGCGAATGCCCTTCTCTATGCCCGAAAGGCGCGCGTTTTCGCCCGCCCGCTCGACCATGCCTTTCGCCGCGTCCACATGGGTGACCTCCGCCCCCGCCTTGGCGCAGGCGACGGTCGCCCCGCCCGTATAGGCGAAGAGGTTGAGCACTTTAACGGGCCGCCGCGCCCCCGCGATAAGGGCGGACATCCTGTCCCAGTTGACCGCCTGTTCGGGGAAAAGCCCCGTATGCTTGAAGCCCATCGGCTTGATCTTGAAAGTGAGGCCTTTATAGCCGACCGTCCATTCCGCGGGGATGCCGCGCCTGTACTCCCAGGCGCCGCCGCCCTTATCGCTGCGGCGGTAGACGGCGTCCGTTCCCGGATAGGCGAAAAGGTCTGTCTTCGCCCTCCAGATGACCTGCGGGTCGGGGCGCAGAAGGACGACGTCCTTCCAGCGCTCCAGTTTATATCCGTCGCCCGTGGCGATGATCTTGTAATCCTGCCAGTCCTGTGCGATCCGCATCCTGATTTACCGTTATACCTTTTGTACCGTGATGACGGCTTTGTCGCCCGCGATGTCCCATTCTTTGGTATAGCCTTCGCCCTGCCCTTCTTCCACGCTGTCTGCCAAAACGGTCGCGGCGATCGACGCCCCGCGCGCCGCAAAGACGCGCGCCGCCCCGCCTTCCGCCCGATAGAACACGCGGATGCGGTCGGTGACTTCAAACCCCGCTTCTTTGCGCATGGTCTGCAGCTTGGAAACGAGTTCGCGCTCGATCCCCTCTTCGATGAGTTCGGGGGTCAGTTTCGTATCGAGGGCGACGGTGATGCCCTTGTCCGCCGCGGAGACGAAGCCCGCCGCGCTTTCGGTGGAGATGAGAAGGTCCTCTTCCGTAAGTTCGACTTCGGCGCCGCCGATCTTTGTCTTGAACACGCCGCCCCCCTTGACCGCGGAAACGACTTCCGCCCCGTCGCAGTTTTCGAGGAAGGTGCGGATGCCGCCGAGGAGCTTGCCGTATTTCGGGCCCAGCGTCTTCATCTGCGGTTTGAGTTTATAGGTGATGAACGCGCCCGCGTCCTCCGCTTCGCGGTAGGACTTGATGTTGAGTTCGTCCAGGATGATGCCCTTGAGTTCGTCGTTCAGGTCGAGGTCGCGCTCCGCCGCCACATACATTGCGGAAAGGGGCTGACGGTTTTTGACGTTGCCCGCGTTCCGCGCCGCCCGCCCGAGCACGACGACGTCGAGCACGGAATCCATCCCCTTTTCGAGGTCCGCGTCGAAAGCGACGGCGTCCGCCTCGGGGAAGGCGCACATATGCACGGATTTAGGCGCGTCCTTAAAGAAGGCGGGCACGAGGTTCTGATACATCTGTTCGGCGATGAAGGGAGTAAAGGGCGCCGTCAGTTTTGCGAGGGTGGTAAGGACGGTATAGAGGGTCGTGTACGCCGCCGCCTTGTCCTCGGTCATTTCCTTGCCCCAATAGCGCTCGCGCCCGCGGCGCACATACCAGTTGGAAAGCACGTCGACAAAATCTTGCAGCGCGCGCGCACTGTCGGTGATGTCGTATTCCGAAAGCCCTTTATCCACCTCGGCGATGAGGGTGTTGAGTTTGGACAAGATCCACTTGT
>CALWCR010000014.1 GCA_944376445.1 uncultured Clostridia bacterium
TCGCGGTTTTCAAACTCGGGCGCGGCGGTCACGAGCACGTCGCCGCCGAGGATGACCGTCTCCCCGCCGGGGACGAGCACGTCTTCGCCGCGGATGATGAGCACCGCCAGAAACTCCTTGGGCATGACCACTTCTTTGAGCTTTTTGCCGTACCAGGGGTGGTTTTCCCCCACGCGCACCTTGACGAAGCAGACGTCGCTCTCCTCCTGATAGTCGGTGAAGGTGCGCAGGACGTTGTCGTTGTCGCCGAGCATATGCATTTTTTCGGACATAAAGGGCAGAAGGGAGCCCTGCAGGGCGATGGAAACGATGACGATGACAAAGACGACGCTGAAAATATCAAAGCGCAGCGCGTCGCCGAGCTCGGACATGGCATAGACGGCGAACACGATGGACGCGACGCCGCGCAGCCCCGCCCAGCTGATGACCCCGACCTGATTGAGTTTGGGGCGGAAGGGCGCCAAAAGGGCAGCCACCGCCGCGGGGCGGGCAATAAGGGTCATGAACACAAAGATCAGAAGGGCGGGCACCAGCACTTCGGGGCGGATGAGATCTTCGGGCGTGGCCAGAAGGCCCAAAAGGAAGAAGATCATCATCTGCGCGACGCCCGTGAGGGCGTCGAAAAAGCGCACGCTGTCGCGCTTTTGCGGAATGCGCGCGTTGCCGATCATGATGCCGCAAAGATAGACGGCGAGATAGCCGTTGCCCGCCAGGAAAGAAACGCCCGTGAAAGAGCCGAGCACGGAAGGCAGGGCGTAGGTGATGAGCGCCATCGCCACGATGAAGATGGTGCCCCCCTGCCCCATGTTGAAGGAGAATTTTTTCAGGATAAAGACGGAAAGGAAGCCGAACGCCGCCCCGAAGAGGGCGCCGAACCCGACCTGTGCAAAGAGCATCCCGACGATCTCGCCCGCGCCCATGCTCTGCGCGCCCGCCACGCCGTTTTTGGCGGCAAGAAGAGCGGTAAATACGACGGTGAGCATATACGAAGTCGGGTCGTTTGAGCCCGATTCCATTTCGAGAAGGGAAGAGGTGCCGTATTTTAGGTTGAGCCTGCGCGAGCGGAGGATGTTGAAGACGGACGCCGCGTCCGTCGAGGAGATGACCGAACCCACGAGCATACTTTCCACCCAGCCGAGGGAGGGAAAGAAGGGCAGAGCGTGCGAGACGAGGCGGACGAACACGCCGACGAGGGCGGCGGTGAGCGCCGTGCCCGCAAAGGAGAGGATGAGCGCCCTGCCCGCCACGGGGCGCGCTTCCTTGAAATTGGTGCCGAAGCCGCCGTAAAAGATGACAAAGACGAGGCAGACGGAACAGACCACGTTGCCGAGGTCGTAGTCGGTGAAATTCCCCAGCCCCGCCACGCGGAAGGCGACGCCGAACGCCACGCCGAGGGCGATAAACAGGAGCAGGGAAGGGATCTTCAGTTTGTCCGTGATGCGGTTGATGAAGATGCAGAGGGCGATGACCAGCCCTATGAGCAGCAACAGGTACACATATTCCATGGCTACCCCTTCCCCCGCGCCGCGCGCAGGGTGCTTTTATTTGCGGTACATTTTCAGTTTTCCGCGCACGATCTCGACGGAAAACGGGATATTTTCGTACAGTTCCCCGTCCACCTGCACGGTGAGCGGGCGGGAAGAGGTGACTTCCACCTTCTGCCCGCGCACGAAACTTGTGAAATCTTCCTGCAGGATCTTGCCCTTCATCAGTTTGACGAAGGCGGCGGGGATGTGTGATTTTTTCACGTCCGAACAGACGACAAAGTCCAAAAGCCCGTCGTCGAGGACGGCCTCGGGGCACATACGGATCCCCCCGCCGATCCGCCTGCCGTTGCCGACGCAGGCGATGAGGGCGCTGTAGTCCTCCTCCCTGCCGTTGCAGACGGTGTGCATCGGATAATTTTTGAATTTGAAGAGGGAGATGATCAGGCTGATGACGTACTGCATCTTCCCGCGCAGCCACTTGGAAGCGCGGCAGCGCTTCAGGATGTCCACGTCGATGCCCGTGCCGATGACGTTGATGCCGCGCACCCCCTCCATCTGCATGAAATCGGTCGGCTTGGGCGTGCCCGTGAGGATGAGGGCCAGCGCCTCGTCGGTATCTTCGGGGATGCCCGCCGCCGCCGCGAAGTCGTTGCCCGTGCCCGCGGGGATGAGCCCGAGATTGCAGTTTTCAAAGTCCGCAAAGCCGTTGAGCACTTCGTGCAGGGTGCCGTCTCCGCCGATGGCGATGAGGTCGCACGCGCCTTCGCTCGTCAGTTCGCGCGAAAGATGGACCGCCTGGCGGGGTTTTTCCGTCTCAAAGACCCGAAATTCTTTGCCCGAAGCGCGCAGGCCCGCGAGGGCGCGCTCGACGATCCTGCGTTTTTTACCGCCGCCCGACGTCGGATTGACGATAATGTTGTACATAGAAAATTTTTTCCCGTTTTGCGGCGCCGCGCCGCGTTTTTGACAAAAATCCAAATCTATTATATAATAATTTGCGCCCGATTGCAATTTTTTTTAGAAATTGTTATAATGAAAGGGAGAAAAATTTTTCCACAGCCTGCACGAGGAGCACGCCATGCTGCTGCAACTTTCCGAAAAACTCAAAGACCTCGCCCGCGCGGCAGATTTCCCGCTCTATGTGGCGGGCGGCGCCGTGCGCGACGCCCTGACGGGATTTTCTTACGAGGACATCGACCTTGCCGCCCCCGCAAACGCGGATACTTTCTGCGCGCTCGCCCTGCGCTGCGGCTTCAAGATAAGCGGCGTGTATAAAAACACGGGCACCGTCAACCTTTCGGACGGGCAGACAAAGTACGAATTCACCTCTTTCCGCCAGGACGTGTACCGCTCGGGCGAACACGCGCCCGCGGCGGTGCGCTTTACGGACGATATCCGCAAAGACGCGCTCAGACGGGATTTCAAGTGCAACGCGGTCTACTTCGACATCGCCAAAGAGGAGATCGTCGACCCCCTCGGCGGCAGGGAAGACATCGCGGCGCGCACGATGAACACGACGCGGGACGCGGACGAAGTGTTTTCTGAAGACGGGCTCAGGCTCATGCGGCTCGCCCGCCAGTGCGCGCAGACGGGATTCGTCCCCTCGCTGCAATGTATCTTCGGGGCGAAATTCAACGCCGCGCGCATCCAAAAGATCGTGCCCGAACGCATCTTTGCGGAGCTTAGGCTCCTCCTTTCTGCGGACGCAAAACACGGCATACGCTACGGGCACTACGACGGGCTGGAACTTTTGGAAAAGACGGACGTCCTCAGCTATATTTTGCCCGAACTTTGCGAAGGCAAGGGGATGGCGCAGCGCAAGGACTTCCACGACCACGACGTTCTGGAACACTCGCTGCGCGCCGCCAAATACGCCGACCCGCGGGTGCGGCTCGCCGCCCTTTTGCACGACGTGGGCAAGCCCTATGTCTACCGCACGACGGGCAGATACCACGGCCACGACGAGGCGGGCGCGCGCATCGGCGGGGAGATCCTCGCCCGCCTGAAGGCGCCCAAAAAGGAGACGGAGCGCGTCGTGCGGCTGATCGGGGCGCATATGTACGATCTGGACGGGCGGGCGAAAGAGAACAAGGTTCGCGCCTTCATCGTCAGAAATTACGACATCTACGACGATCTGCTCCTCGTAAAACAGGCGGATTATTCCGCCTGCAAGGACGACCTCGGCCCCTGCCCCACCATCGCAAAATGGGAAGGCATCCGCGACGCGATGCGAAAAGAAGGGGCTCCCTTCACCTTAAAAGAATTGAAGATCGGCGGCGCGGACCTCAAAGGGCTGTTCCCGCCCGAAAAGATAGGCAAAGTTTTGGAGGCGCTCTTTCACGAATGCGTCTTTGACGGCGGGCGCAACGAGCGGGAAAAACTGATGGCGGCGGCGGGGCGGCTGGCGCAAAAGGAGGCATGATGGCAGAGATCTTTGCGGCGGTCGCCGCCCTGCTGGCGGGCGTTTCGCTGGCGGTTTCGATACTCATTTTGAAAAAGACGAAGGAAGGCGGCCGGCAGGAGATCTTGAGCGAACTCGAACGGCTCGGCAGAATGACGGACAAAGCGCTGTATCTCAACGAAAACGGCGCGCAGAACGTGCAGCGCTACCTCGATTTTCTCTCCCAAAGCCAAAGCGGCAGCCTTAAAGGGCTGCAGGAGTCCGTGGAAACTATGAACGCCGCCACCGAAAAGCGGCTCGCGGATATGCAGCGCACCCTCGCGGGGGAGATCCGCTACATGGCGGAACAAAACGCCAAGACGCTGGAAAACATCCGCCAGACGGTGGACGAAAAGCTCTCTTCCACCCTCGAAAACAGGCTCAACAAGTCCTATTCCCTCATCAACGAACGGCTGGAAGCGGTATACAAGGGGATCGGCGAAGTGCAGCAGCTGGCGGGCAGCGTTTCGGACATCAAAAAGGTGTTTTCCAACGTAAAACTGCGGGGAACGTGGGGAGAAGTGCAGCTTTCCGCCCTGCTCGGGCAGATGCTCTCCCCCGCGCAGTACCGCGCCAACGTGAAGGTGGACCCCCTCGAAAACGCCGTCGTCGAATACGCGGTCATCCTCCCCTCCCGCACGGGCGAGACGGTGCTTTTGCCCATCGACAGCAAATTCCCCGTCGAGGAATACAGGCGGCTGGCGCAGGCTTCGGACGCGCTGGACAGGGAAGGGGCGGACAGGGCGCTCAAAAACCTCGAGCGCGCCCTCAAACTGCAGGCGGACACCATCGCCAAAAAGTATATCAAACCGCCGCTGACCGCAGATTTTGCCGTCATGTTTTTGCCGCTCGAAGGGCTGTATTCGGAATGCATCCGTATGCCCGGGCTCGCCGAATACCTCGCCTCGCGGCATATCATGGCGTGCGGCCCCTCCACGCTCGGCGCTCTGCTCACCACTTTGCAGATCGGCTACAAGACGGCGGCGATCGAGCGCCGCTCGGGGGAGCTTTGGGAACTTCTGGCGGCGTTCAAACACGAATTCCGCAACTTCGTGCTCATCCTCGAAAAGACGCAGAAAAAGCTGCAGGAGGCGCAGGACACCATCGAAAACGCCGCCAAAAAGACCCGCACCATCGAACGAAAGCTCAAAGACGTGTCCGAGATCCCCGAAGCGCGGGCGGATATGCTCCTTTCGGACGACGCAGACGAAAAGGGCGAGGAGTAAAGCGGACGGCGGCGCGCTTTTATCGGGCTTTTTGTTGATTTTTGCGCGCATATGATATATAATAACGGTATGGAACTGAACAAGATCGCGGGCGGCGCCCGCATACGTGACAAAGAAGCGTTCTGCTTTTCGGAAAAAAAGGTACAGGGCGCGCTCGTCGGCAAAAACGGGAAAGACCTCTACGTCCTGTCCCCCAGGCGGTTCAAGCTGTTTGCCGAAGGCAGGGAGCGGCTGGACATCCTGGAAGGCGAGGGCTTTATCAAATGGAAGCGGGGAGAGATCCCCTTTGCGGCGGGCGACGCCTTCGAGGCGGACGGCGCGGGAGAATACGAGGTGAACGGCGGCTGCGCCTTTACCCTCACCCGCGAGCAGCAATCTTGACGCGAGGAAAAAACTATGGTCAAAGCCAATTTCAGCTTCGGCAGCAAACTGCTGCTCATACTCGTGACGGTCATACTGTACACCTTCGTGCTCATCGGCGGGCTGGCGGCGGGCGCCTTTTACGTCTATAAAAACGTGAAGGTGCGCGACCTCGCCAATACCATCCTCGGAGACAGCGACTGGATCTCGGAAGACTACAACGACACCATCGAAGGGTTTGTCGCCAAAGTCAAAGACGCCTTTTCGGGCGAGCTGACCATCGGCACCGTCATCGATATCTCGCCCCGCCTCGGGGAAATGCTCGATTCGCTCGTCGGCAACGTCGAAAACGTCGGGCTCTTCACCATCGATACCCAAACGCTGTACGCCGCGCCCGTCAAGGAGATCTCCTCCAAGGTGTTCGACGTGGTCGTATTCACCGCTTCCCTCTCCGAAGCGGCGGAAAAACTCGGCGTCGAGCTGCCTTCCGTCCCCGCCGTCACGGGAGACGAACAGGCCCCCGTCTGGTTCTATACGCAGGTGAACAAAGGGGAAGACGGCGCCCTCGGCGAGATCGACAAGGCGTTTACGATGTCCGAACGCGAATACACCTATTACACCCGTTCGACGCAGTATTTTTCCACCTACACCCGCGGCGGCGAGGAGCTGCCCGTGGTGCGGACGGAGCGAAAAGGCCTCTACTTTTTGGCGGGCGTGACGGAAGAGGGCGGCGTGCTGCGCCATGAAGGGCGCGCGCTCTACTTGGGCACGAGCGCGGCGGGCGCCGAAGGCGGCGCCACGGCATACACGCGCCTGAACGCAAACAACGCCGCCGTGTGGGAAAAACCGTCCGAAGAGGGCGGCTGCACCTTCGCCCTGTCGCCCGATCAGAAGATCTATACCGTCGCGGGCCCCGCAGAGAACGCGGAGGACGGATTCGTTTACGAAGAAGTACCGCTCGGCGAGAGCACGGGAACGGCAGCCGTGAACGAGATCGCGGCGCCCTATAAATATACTCCCCTCTATGTGAAGGAAGGGGAAAACTTCCTGCTCGCGACCGCCGTGGACGAGAAAGGCGCCTACGTCATCAACACCGACGACGGCGGGTATCTCATCGACGAAAAATACCGCGGCAGCGAAACGCTCTATTACGCCGCACAAGTAGACGGCGAAGGGATGGACGAAACGGCGGCCGCGGAGGCGGCAAAGACGCAGCCCGTGTTCGTCAAGAGCAACGGCATCGCCTCGCTGCCCCTCATCCACTCCGTCAACGCCCTCTCCGCCGCCCTCGACATGAGCGAGCTCACCCTCGCCGACGCCGACCGCTATTTCGGCGTCGACCTTACGGGCAACGCCATGCTCGAACACGTCGTCTATGTGCCGCTCGGCATCTTTTCGAGCGCGCTCTCCGAAGAGATACAAAACATCCGCCTCTCCGACGTGATGGAGCTCAACGGCGATTCGCCCCGCTTCCTTTTGAGCCTCGCCTACGGCGACGACTACGTCATCGGCGAGGACAACACCGTCATATCCGACCACGAGCGCACCCTCGGCGAACTGACGCTGACGGTGGAAGAGCTGACGCTGAAAGAGATCATCACTATCGACCCCGAAAACGAAGATACGGCGCCCCTTCTGATCGCGCTCAAAGACTGGTCGCTCGGCGATTTTTCCAACGCAGATAAGATCAATTCCCTCTCCCTCGGCGACGTGTTGAAGATCGACCCCGAAAAGTCGGCGAAGATCCTTTTGGCCCTTGAAAACGTCTCCCTCGGCAACCTCTCCGAAGCGCTCAACGCCATGGCGCTCGGCGACATCATCGACATCCCCGAAGAGGACGCCCTGCTCGGTTCGCTGAAAAACTCCACGCTGGAGACGCTCGCCGACGACATCGCCGCTTTGGACGTGCAGGCGCTGTACGCGGACGGCATCTATAAACCGTATGCGACGGGCTATCTTGTCGCCGAAGGGGACCATGCCGCCGCCGTTTACGGCGAGACGCACCTCTATGTGCAAGAGGGCGGCAGCTTCCGCGAATATACCGATCTTTCGGCGCAGGAAAAGGAAGAGCTCGCACAAGAGCCCCTCTATTCCAACTATCAGATCGTCAAAAACGAAGATCTCTCCGCCTATGCGGGCGCGCCCCTTTACTGCCTCGTTGAAGGCGAAGAGGGCGCCGTCATGCAGCTTGCGACGGGGGTGACGGGCTGGAAGCTCCCCTACGACCCTTCCGACCCCGAAAGCATCCCCGAAGGGCTCTTCGCGGACACAAAATTTTATACCGAGACGGAGACGGGCTATGCCGCCGCCGAGGCGGAAAACGGCGTCTTTAAGCAGGATACCCTCTGGTATTACGACTTCGCTTCCGAACAGATGTGCAGCCTTTCCTTGACGCCCGCCTCTTACGGGCTGAACGAGCAGCTGCTCGGCGAGGACGGCGCGCCCGCCGTCACCCTCTTCACCCGCCTCACCCGCGCGCAAGCGAAGACGGACGCGCAGCACGGGCAATATTATACCCGAGGCAACCTCTACACCTTCGACGCCGCCAGGCAGAAATGGACGGCGGTGCCGACGCGCGCGCTCTACGGCGACGACGGCGCGGCGCTCAAAGACGGCGACGGAAACGTCATTTACCTTCTCGACCTTGCGGAGGGCGAAACGGCGCCTGCGGCGCTGTACACCTACGGCGAGATCACGGGCATCTGGAAATACCTTCTGACCCGCGGCGGCGCGGAACAGGCGTGCACCCTGCAGGAGATGGACAGCCTCGTCTCCAACGTGAGCGGCAACATCAACTCCGCCAAGATCGGCGATCTGTACGCGGACGGCATCATCCAAATCACCGCGGCGGGCGTGCTCGATACCCCGCTCGACGCCTTCGGCGACGAATATAAGGGGCTCAAACTGGACGATCTGACCATCACCCAGACCCTCGACGTCGTGTTCAAGGCGGTGTCCATCGTGGCGGGCGCTTAAAAGATGATTTTATACCTTGCGGGGCGGAAAAATTTCCGCCCCGCTTTTTTTGCGGCGACAAGACAAAAAAGCGCAAGCCGCCGATCTTGCAAAAAAAAGGCGTGCAAAATAAAAAAGGAGGAAATTTAAAGGACAAAAGAGCGCGCGGCGGGCGAAAAATCATTGACGAACGCGCCGCTTTGCGGTATAATATTTGTTGCTCTGAAAAGGGCGAATACCTTGCGTGCGCCGCGGCGCACGCCGAATAAGACCGGGAGGTGTAAAATGAAGTACGAAATGCTCTATCTGATCGATTCTGCCATGGCGGAAGAGACGAGGGACGCGCTGATCGCCAAGTTTGAAGACACTGTCAAAAGCCTCGGCGGCACGGTCGTTTCCACCGACAAGTGGGGCGTCAAAAAGCTCGCGTATCCCATCGACTACAAGAGCGACGCTTTCTACGTTCTCATGACGTTTGAAGCGGACGGCAGCACGATCAAAGAACTCGACCGCATCGCGGGCATTACCGACGGCATTCTCAGAAGAATGATCACGAAAGCGGCAAAATAAGGGCGGAGAGAAGAGAAGATGAACAAAGTTTTTCTGATCGGCAACCTGACGCGCGACCCCGAACTTTCCGAGACCAACAGCGGCGTGGCTGTATGCCGCTTCGGCATTGCGGTGAACCGCAGGTTTTCGGGCGGCGACGCGGAACGCCAGACCGACTTTTTCAACGTGACGGCTTGGCGCGCGCTCGCGGAGACGGTGGCAAAATATTGCAAAAAAGGCAATAAAGTCGCCGTTACGGGGAGCATCCAGATCCGCAACTACGAGGACAACGCGGGGCAGAAACGCACCTTCGTCGACGTCATCGCCGACGACGTGGAATTTTTGACCCCGAAGGGCAGCGCTGCCGCCGACGACGACTATGCGCCCGCCCCCAAGAAAAAGCCCACGCTCGAAGCGTTTGACGACGATTCGGACATCCCGTTCTGAGGCGGGAACAACCGCCCCGCCGCGTAAACAGGCGGACGGGGAACTTCGCCGCCCGCAGTAAATGCGGCGCGCAAAAAATCTTATCAAGGAGTAATCATCATGGAAGAAAAACCCGTCAGAAAACCCATGAAACGGCCTTCCCGCAGGAAAGTTTGCGCTTTCTGCCAGGAAAAGGTCGAGGTTATCGACTATAAAGACGTCAACCGCCTGAAAAAGTACATCACCGAAGGCGGCAAGATCCTCCCCAGGCGGATGAGCGGCGTCTGCGCGATGCACCAGAGGGAACTCTCCAACGCCATCAAAAAGGCGCGCATCGTCGCACTTCTCCCCTACCGCGGAGAGTAAATCTTGAAAACGGCCGCGTGCCGCGCAACTTTCGTTGCGCGGCACGCTTTTTTTACGGCAAAAACCGCTTGTTTTTTATGACGTCGCCCCGCAGCAAAGGCGGGCGGAGCAGCAAAGGCGGGGCGGGCAGAGCCGCAAAAGCGGGGCGGGCAGAGGCGCAAAGGCGGGGCGGGCAGAGGCGCAAAGACGGGGAGAGGCCGCTTCGCGCAAAAAGCAAGGCGCTGCCCTTTTCCCGAAAAAAAGGCTTTCACGCAAAAAGACGGCGGACGAGCGCTCTGCCTTTTATAAAACGGCGGGCGCTTTTTACAGGATGAGCGCGTTCAGATAGCCGACGCCGATGAGGACGGCGAGAAAGGAGAAGTTAAAGGCAAGGTATTTGCAGATGTAGCGCTTCGTATCCCCCGGGCAGACGCGGCGGTAGGTGTTGAGGGTGATGAGGCTCGCCAGCGAAGCGATGGGCGTGCCGAGCCCGCCGATATTGACGGCGACGAGGAGCCCCGCGTAGTCGGAGGTGAATTTGGACAGGAGCACCGCCGAGGGGACGTTGGAGATGATCTGGCAGGTCAGAGTGCCGAAGGCGAGCGGATCGCGCGAGACGAGCCCGCCGAGAAATTCTTCCACCGCGGGGATGCGCGCCATGTTCCCCGAAAAGACGAAAAAGGCGCAAAAGGTCAGAAGCAGCCCGTAATCGACGTGCAGGATCGACCTATGATCGAGGAGGAGAAGCGCCGCCGTCACCGCCAAAAGCCCCCAATAATAGGGAAAGACGCGGAAGACGATGAGCACGGACAGCGCGAACAGCGCCGTATACGCCGCGATCCGCCACACGGGCGGCGCCGAGCGGGGCGCGGCGACGAGAGACGCCTTTTCGGGGCGGACAAAGAGGCAGACGCCGAGGATCAGCAAGAAGGCGACCGCAAAGGGAAGCGCCATGATCTTGAAAAATTCGCCCGCGCCGATCTGAAAATAGGAATAGAGGTATAAGTTCTGCGGGTTGCCGAAGGGGGTGAGCATTCCGCCGAGGTTGGCGGCGATGTTCTGCATGATAAAGGTGAACGCCGTCAGTTTTTTGTTGCCGCAGGAATCGAGCACGAAATAGCCGAGGGGGAGAAAGGTGATGAGCGCCATGTCGTTTGCCATGATCATCGAGCCGAAATAGGTGACGAACACGAGCGCGAGCACGATGTTGCGCATATTCTTGAAGCGGCGCACGATGATGTCGGCAAGCCAGACGAAAAAGCGGATGTTTTTAAACGCCGCCACGACCGCCAGGGTGCAGAAGAGGCAGGAGAGGGTCTGCAGATCGAAGTAGCCGAGATATTCCCTGTCAAAGGGGACAAAAAAGCAGGTGATTGCCGCCGCGACGAGGGCGACGATGAGCACGACGCTGCTCTTGGCGATGTGCGCCGCCGCCAGCGCGGCGCGGCGGCCGAGGGAAAGGCGCGGGCCGATATCATAAGGGTGCGCGGCGTTCTCTTCGGCGGCAGGCCGTTCTTCATGGCCGGGCAGTATGCTCTCCCCGCCGGAAGGCACCCCTACGCCGCCTTCCGCGGCGTTCTCTTTGTTTTGCGCAATATTTTCTTTGCCGTGCGCGATATTTTCTTGGTTAAAAACCGCACCGTTTCCGTCGGGCGCAGAATTTTCTTCATCGGGCCCTGCGTTTACGCCGGACGCCGGATTTTCTTTATCGGGCAACACGGCTCCGTCCGCCCCCGCAAACGCCGCGGAGGTATTTTCAAGGGCCGCCGCAGGCTCTCCCCGCAAAAGGGCCTCCTTTTCGGGATATTTTTGCTCTGCGGCCTGCCCGCCCCGCCCGGGCAGCTCTTGCGCGCCCGCCGCACCGCCGAGGCGTTTTTCTTCTTTTGCATTCTCTCTTTTCATGCTCTTTGCTCCGCGCGATTTCAAACAACACTATTATACTCAAACGCGCGCGCCCGTCAAGCAAAAAAGGAGGGATTTCGCGTTGCCTTTTCCGCGCGTCCGTGCTATACTGTATGAGAAAAAGTTCCTCCGCGCCTTTTAAAGGCGGCGCCCGTGCGCTTTGCCGCGCACCGCCTTTGCAAACGCGGCGGGGTGCGCCGCCGGGCGCCGCAAAACGGGCGCGCAAGCCCGCTTCGGGCGCAAACACACTAAAAACCGCGCGGACACACCGCGCAAAGGAGGATGTATGCTGCCGCAGGATCCCGCCATGCTTTTGAGCTTTGTCAATATGAAACTCAGGGACGTATACCCGAGCCTTGCCGCGCTCTGCGACGACCTCGGCGAAGAGGAAGAAGCTCTCCGCGCAAAACTCGCCGCCATCGGCTGTTTTTATGACGAAAAAAGCAACCGTTTCGCTTAAAAACGGCGCACGGCAAAGGGGGCAGCCGCTTCAAACGAAGCGGCTGCCCCCTTTTTTGCGGCGAAAACGCCGCAAAGAGAGGAAGGCTTGCGCCTTCGGGCATGAAAAATTCAGTTTTTGACGACATAGGCGATGCCGAACGCCCCCGCGCCCGCGTGGATGCTGAGGACGGGGCCGAGCACGCGCCGATGGATGTACACGCTCGGGTGCGCGGCTTTGAGCATATCGGTGAGCATGGAATCGTCCGTCTCTTCGCCGCAGCGGCAGACGATGATGCGGCGGGTGTTGGCGGGCACTTCCGCCACCATCTCTTCCAGCCGCTCACGAAGCCCGCGGGCGTTGTTTTTGAAGACGATCTTCGCTTTTAAGTCGAATACGGGGCGCAGATTGAGGCTGGTCTTGGCTTTGTTGGTATTGAGACGGCCGCCCGCGATGAGGTTGTCGAGCGTTTCCACCGTAAAGACGATGCCGATCTTGCCCTTGATGTCTTCGAGCATTTCGACGGCGCGGCCGAACTCCACCCCCGCCTTGACGAGGTTGACCGCTTCGTCCACGAGAAGATGCATCCCCGCCCCGATCGTGCGGGAATCGATGACGCGGATGTTGCCGCCCACCTGCTTGGCGGCGAATTTCGCCGACGAATAGGTGCCCGAAAGGGAGGAGCTCAAAACGATACAGATGATGTCGCACCCCTTTTGGGTGAGCGAAGTAAAGGTGCGGATGAAGTTATCGAGGGCGGGCTGCGCCGTCTTGCAGGGCGCAGACTGGATCGCGGGCAGGAAAACGCCGTTCTTGTCCGACGCCTTTTCCTCAAAGCTCTTGCCTCCGATGTAATAATGGAGCGGCACCACGCTGACGATCCCGCGGTCTGCGATCTCCGCCGTGGAATAGCCGACGGAAGAATCTGTAACGATCGCTATCATTTTCTCTCCTCCTTGTTTCTCCGCGCGCCGCAAAGCGCGGCGGCGCTTTATCCTGCCGCCTTAAAACTTGCGAAAACGCCTGTAACGCGCTTCCACCAGCTCTTCGGGCGGGATCTTTTTCTGTTTTTTGAAAAAGGCGGCGATGTCCTCTTTCAGACTTTCGTAAAATTTTTCCGAAAAGTTTTCTTCGGGGATGACGCGCTCGACCGCACTGAGGGCAAACAGATCGCTCGCCGTCATTTTTAAGCATTCGGAAGCGTCCGCCACGCGGGAACTGTCCTTCCAGAGGATGGAAGCGCAGCCCTCGGGGGAGATGACCGAATAGGTAGACGTCTCCGTGATCCATACCTCGTCCGCCGCCGAAAGCCCGAGCGCGCCGCCCGAACCGCCTTCGCCGATGATGAGGGAGAGCGTGGGCGTTTTCAGTCGGATCATGTCGAGGATGCTCATGGCGATCGCCTCGCTCTGGCCGCGCTCTTCCGCGCCGATGCCGCAGTATGCGCCCGACGTATCCACCAGGCAGAGGACGGGACGGCGGAATTTTTCCGCCTCCTTCATCAAGCGCACCGCCTTCCTGTACCCTTCGGGGTGGGCGCAGCCGAAGTTGTGCATGATCTTATCGTTGGTGTCGTCGCCCTTTTCGATGCCGATGACGGTGACGGGCATGCCGCCGATATAGCCGATACCGCCGACGATCGCCCTGTCGTCGGCAAAGCGCCTGTCGCCGTGCAGCTCGATAAAGCCTTCGACGATGTTCTCGATATATTTGACCGCGGTGGGCCTGCCCTTTTCGCGGCTCTTTAAAACGATGTCGTAAGCGTTCATGCGGACACCTCCGCGCCGTGCAGCCGCAAAAGCGCCGCGAGCGTATCTTTCATTTCGCCCCGCTCGACGATCAGGTCGGCAAAGCCCTTCTCTTCGATGAATTCCGCCCGCTGGAAGCCCTCGGGCAGTTTTTGGCGGATGGTCTGTTCGATGACGCGCGGCCCCGCAAAGCCGATGAGGGCGCCCTTTTCCGCCATGATGATGTCCGCTTCAAAGGCGAACGACGCCGAAACGCCGCCCGTCGTGGGGTCGGTGAGGACGGAGATGTATAAAAGCCCCGCCTCGCCGTGCTTGGCGACGGCTGCCGAGGTCTTCGCCATCTGCATGAGGGAGATGATGCCCTCCTGCATACGCGCGCCGCCGCTCAAAACGAAGCCGACGACGGGCAAGCCCTTTTGCGCCGCGTATTCAAAGGTCTTGGCGATCTTTTCGCCCACGGTGTGCCCCATGCTGCCCATCATAAAGCGGTAGTCCATGGAAAACACCGCCGTGCGCACGCCGCCGATGCTCCCTTCGCCGCAGACGACGCCGTCTTTTTCGCCCGTCTTTTGGCGCAGTTCGCGCAATTTTTCGCTGTAGCCGGGGAAATCGAGGACGTTGGTCCCCTCTTCCTCGGCAAAGAGCTCCGTAAATTCGTCCAGACACATCTCGATGCGGCGGCGGGCGCCGATCTTGCGGTAATGCCCGCACTTGGGGCAGACGCCGAAATTGGCATCAAACTCGTCTTTTAAGACGATCTGGCCGCAGCCGTCGCATTTTTCCGCCAGTTTTTCGGGAATGCCCGCCTCCGCCTTCGGCTCCTCCGCCGCGGGCGCAGGCTCGTTTTCCGAACCTTCGAGCGTGTTTTTCGGCTTTTTGAAAAAGAACTTTTTAAAATCGAACTTCAAATCCTGTTCACCCCGCTGTAAATGATTTTACGGGCGCGACGCGCCCTCCGTTCCCCCGCCGCTCACTTGTAATTTTTCAAGAATTTATCGAGATAGTTGGTGCAATAACTGCCGTCTTTGAACTCGGGCTGCGCGAGGATGTCGCTGGAAAGCTCCGCGTTCGTCTGCACCCCCTCGATGACCAGCTCCGCCAGCGCCGCCTGCATTTTGCGGATCGCCTCCGTCCTGTCGCGCGCGTAGACGATGAGCTTGCCGATCATGCTGTCGTAATAGGGCGGGATCATATAATCCTGATAGATCGCCGTATCGAAGCGCACCCACGGCCCGCCCGGGATATGCAGCAGGGAGATCCTGCCGCAGCTGGGGCGGAAATTGCTGCGCGCGTCTTCCGAATTGATGCGGCACTCGATGGCGCAGCCGCGCAGGCGGATGTCTTCCTGCTTATAGATAAATTCGATGCCCGCCGCGATGCGGAGCTGCCACTTGACGACGTCGATGCCCGTGACGTATTCGGTGACGGGATGCTCGACCTGCAGGCGGGTGTTCATCTCCATGAAATAGAATTTGCTGTCTTTATCCAGGAGGAATTCGATGGTGCCGAGGTTGGTGTAGTGCACCGCCTTGGCGGCGAGCACCGCCGCCTCCATCATTTGTTTGCGCACCGCCGGATTCAAGGCGACGCAGGGGCTCTCTTCGATGAGCTTCTGGTTGCGCCGCTGCATGGAACAGTCGCGCTCGCCGAGGCAGACGACGTTGCCCTGTTCGTCCGCCACGATCTGCATTTCGACGTGCTTGACGTCGGTCAGATATTTTTCAAGGTAGCACTTGCCGTTGCCGAAGGCGCTTTCCGCCTCCGCCGAAGCGGTGCGCACCGCGTTTTCAAAATCTTCTTCCTTCCAGACGATGCGGATCCCCTTGCCGCCGCCGCCCGCGCTCGCCTTGACGATGACGGGATAGCCGATCTCCGCGGCGAATTTTTTCGCCTCGGCGACGTCCGTGATCTCGTCCAGCCCCGGAACGACGGGTACGCCCGCCGCCTTCATGGTGCGGCGCGCCTCGTCTTTATCCCCCATCTTGGCGATGACCCGATAATTCGGGCCGATGAATTTGATGCCGCACTTTTCGCAAAGCTCGGCAAAGCGCGGGTTTTCGCTCAAAAGCCCGTACCCGGGATGGATCGCCTGGCAGCCCGTCGCCACGGCGACGTCTATGAGGGCGGTCATATTGAGATAACTGTCCTTCAACAGGGCGGGACCGATGCAATAGCTCTCGTCGGCGAGGCTCACATGCAGCGCCTCGGCGTCCGCTTCCGAATAGACGGCGACCGTGCTGATGCCCATTTCGTTGCAGGCGCGGATGATGCGCACGGCGATCTCGCCCCTGTTCGCGATCAGAATTTTACTGAACATTTCCCCTCTCCGCAGCGATCAGAATATCTTGAAAAGCACCTGGCCGAACTCGACCAGCGCGCCGTTTTCCGCGCAGACTTCCACGATCTCCCCGTCCTCTTCGGCGACGACGTCGTTCATGAGCTTCATCGCCTCGATGACGCAGAGGGTATCTCCCTTTTTGACCTTTTTGCCCACCTTGACGAAGGGTTCGGCGTCGGGCGAGGGCGCGGCATAGAATACGCCGACCATCGGCGACTTGATGTCGCGGTATTTGTTATAATCCTTGATGTCCTGCGGGGCGGGCGCGGGCTGCGCGCTCTCCATAGGCGCCGCCGCGGGCATCGCCGCGGGCGCCGCCATGACGGGAACGGGCGCGCACGCCGCGTTCTTTTCCAGCTTCAAAGTAAAGGTCTTGTCGGCGGCAGTCTCGCTAAGTTCCAGCTTGCCGAGCCCGCTCTCTTTGAATATATCTATGATCTCAGTCAGTTTTTTCTTATCCATTTCCGATCTCCTTATTCCTGCGTATGAAAAAATATGCGTTTACTCGCTCGCTCATAAACGCATACCTTTCCCTGTCAGATTTTTTTGAAGGCGAGGCAGCCGTTGTGCCCGCCGAACCCGAGCGACGTGGAAAGGGCGAACGTAAGCGCCGCCTCCACCGCTTCGTTGGGGGTGATGTCGAGGTCGCAGTCTTCGTCTTTGACCCGATAATTGACGGTGGGCGGGATGACCCCTTCGGCCAGGGCGAGGATGGAGGCGATCGCCTCGACCGCGCCCGCCGCGCCGAGCATATGCCCCGTCATCGACTTGGTAGACGAAACGTGCAGTTTGTACGCGTCCTCGCCGAAAGCGCGCTTGATGGCGCGCGTCTCCGTCTTGTCGTTGAGCGGAGTGCCCGTGCCGTGCGCGTTGATGTACAGGCCGCCGCCCGCGACGACGCCGCCCTCTTTGGCGGCAAGTTCGATCGCCCTGCCCGAAGCCACTGCCTCGGGATTGGGCGCGGTCATGTGATAGGCGTCGTTCGTGCAGCCGTAGCCGACCACTTCGGCATAGATCTTTGCGCCGCGCGCCCTGGCGTGTTCATACTCTTCGAGCATGACCACGGCGCCGCCTTCGCCCATGACGAACCCTCCCCTCTCCTTGTCGAAGGGGATGGAGGCGCGGTCTTTGTCCGTCGCCTGCGAAAGCGCCTGGCAGCTGATAAAGCCCGCAAAACAGAGCGGATCGACCGCCGCTTCGCTGCCGCCCGCCAGCATTGCGTCCGCATAGCCGTGACGGATGGCGCGGTACGCCTCGCCGATGCTGTTGGTGGAAGTCGCGCAGGCGGTGACGATGCCGATGTTCGGACCCTGTGCGTTATATTTGATCGCGACCGTGCCCGATGCGATGTTGGAGATCATCATCGGCACGAAAAAGGGCGAGACCCGCGTGGGGCCCTTTTCGAGAAATTTCGTATGTTCCGTGACGAGCGTGTTGATGCCGCCGATGCCCGAGCCGATATAGACGCCGAAGCGTTCGGGCGCAATGCTCTCCGCGCTCATGCCGGAGTCTTCGTAAGCCTGCGTCGCGGCGGCGACGGCGTATTGCGTGTAAAGGTCGGTCTTGCGAAGTTCGCCCTTGGGCATATAGAGGGAGGCGTCAAAGCCGCGCACCTCGCCCGCGAGCGTGCATTTATATCCGGAGGCGTCGAATTTGGTCACCTTATCGATGCCGTTGACGCCTTTTTTCATATTCTCCCAAGTCGTTTTTACGTCGTTGCCGAGAGGGGTGACCTCTCCGAGCCCCGTAACAACTACTCTCTTTTCCATAAAAGCTCCTGAAAATCGGTCCGCGCAAACTGCGCGCGGGACGCGCCTTGTTTTTTCGCGCGTGCCCATGCGGCGCGCCCTGCCGCGCGGGCGGAAAGCACCGCCCGCGCAAAGCGCGGCGCTCTTAAATGTACATACCCCCGTCCACTTTCAAGACGACGCCCGTGATGTAGCGCGCATCGTCGGAGACGAGGAATTTGACCGCGTTGGCGATGTCCTGCGTTTCGCCGAGGCAGCCGAGCGGGATGAGCTTATACATCGCCTGCTTCTGCTCTTCGGTCAATGCGTCGGTCATGGCGGTCTTGATAAAGCCGGGCGCGACGGCGTTGGCGGTGATATTGCGGGCGCCGAATTCTTTGGCGACCGTCTTGGTGAGCCCGATAATGCCCGCCTTGGAGGCGGCGTAGTTCGCCTGCCCCGCGTTGCCCATGAGCCCGACGACCGAGCTGATGGAAACGATTCTGCCGTAACGCTTGCGCATCATGTACGGGGTGACGTGCTTGATCATGTTGAAGCACCCTTTGAGGTTGATGGAAAGGACCCTGTCCCAATCCGCCTCTTCCATGCGCATGATGAGCTTATCCGCGGTGATGCCCGCGTTGTTGACGAGGATGTCGATCTTGCCGAAATCTTTGACGATCTGATCGGCGGCCGCCTTGGCGGCGCCGAAATCGGATACGTCGCAGCGGTAATAGCGCGCGGTGACGCCCGCCTCTTTGAGGGCGGCGAGCGTTTCGGCCGCCGCAGATTCGTCGCTGTAATCGACGACGGCGATGTCCGTTCCTTCTTTGGCGAGGGTGAGCGCGATCGCCGCGCCGATCCCCCTGCCCGCCCCCGTGAAGAGGGCGACCCTGTTTTCCATAAAAAACTCCTTCTTGGCAAAGCCGCGCGCAAAAACGCGCGCATTTTGCGGCCTATGCGCCGCAAAGGCCCGTGCCGCGGGGCACCTTTGCTCCCCTTACCCGCGCTGCACGAGGCCCGTGAGCACGTTGCCGGGGCCGACTTCGATAAATTCGTCCACGCCGCGCGCCTTCATCGCCGCGACCGTGGCGGTAAAGCGCACGGGCGAGCGCATCTGCGCGGCGAGCGTCGCCGCAAAGTCGCCTTCATAGGGCGCCGCCGTGAGGTTGGCGTATACGTCCAAACGGGGCGCTTTCCAGGCGAGCGTGCGCAGAAATTTTTCAAATTCTTCCGCCTCGGGCGCAAGCTCGGGGCAGTGGAACATACCCGAAACGCGCAGCTTCATGCCCCTGCCGCCCGCCTCTTTCACGCGGGCGAGGAATGCCTCCTCCGCCTCCGCTTTGCAGGCGACGACCGTCTGCAGGGCGCCGTTATAGTTGGCGGGATGGGTGTTTTCGCCGTCGCAGAGGGATTCCACTTTATCGGCGGGAAGTTTGACGACCGCGATCATCGAGCCTTTGACCCGTTCGGTGTACGCTTCCATGAGCTCCGCACGGCGCACGATGGCGCGGAAGGCGTCCTCTTCGGACAGTGCGCCCGCAAAACAGAGGGCGGGCACTTCGCCTACCGAAAAACCGCACACACAGTCGGGCGCGCCCTTCTCCTCTTCCCTGACATATGCATAGGCAAGGTCCGCCAAAAACATGGACGGCTGGGTGAGAAGGGTGCGGTTGAGCTCTTCCTGCGTGCCGGAAAGCATCTTTTCCACCACGCCCGGGCGGACGCTCTCGGCGAGCTCGAACAGCTTTTTGACTTTGGGAAGGTCTTTGACGTCGCCCGCCATGCCCGGGACCTGCGCCCCCTGGCCGGCGAACAGGAAGGCTACACGTCCCACTTTACGCCCTCCATCATTTTTTCCGCCTGCGCCATGACCTCTTCGACGATCTCTTTGGCGCTCTGGCGCTTATTGACCATGCCCGAGATCTGCCCCGCGAGGAAGCAGCCTTCGTCGGCATTGCCCTCTTTTGCCGCCTTGCGCAGGGAGCCGACGCCGAACTTTTCCAGCTCTTCGTCGGGGATGTTGGAATCCGCCTCCATCTTTGCATAGGCGTTCATGTACGAATTTTTGATGGCGCGCACGGGGTGCCCGAGCCGCCTGCCCGTGACCATGGTGGAAATATCCTTGGCGGCGAGCACCTTCTTTTTATACTCCTCGGAAACGGTGCACTCGTCGGCGACGAGGAAGCGCGTACCCATCTGCACGCCGCAGGCGCCCAAAGCGAACGCCGCGACCATGCCCCTGCCGTCGCCGATGCCGCCCGCCGCGATGACGGGGATCTTGACCGCGTCTGCTACCTGCGGCACGAGCGCCATGGTGGTGAGATCGCCGACGTGACCGCCGCTCTCGCCCCCTTCGGCGATGACCGCGTCCACACCCGCGCGCTCGACCATCTTGGCAAGCGCCGTGCTCGCGACGACGGGAATGATAACGGCGCCCGCCTCCTTCCACATCTTCACGAAGCGCGAGGGATTGCCCGCGCCCGTCGTGACGACGGGGACCTTCTCTTCGGCGACCATTTTGGCGACCTCTTCGACGTGCGGGCTCATGAGCATGATGTTGACGCCGAAAGGTTTATCCGTTAAAGAACGGCACTTTCTGATCTCTTCGCGCACCCAATCCGCATTGGCGTTCATCGCGGAGATGATGCCCAGCCCGCCCGCATTGGAAACGGCGCTCGCCAAAGAGGCATCGGCGATCCACGCCATGCCTCCCTGGATGATCGGATATTTGATGCCGAGAAGTTTGGTAAGTTTCGTCTGCATCGTATCGCCTTACTTGTTCGCGACCGCCTCATCGATCTTGGCGACGAGCTCGCCGACGGTGGACAGCTGCATATTGTCGCCGAGGGAGATGCCGTACGCTTCTTCGATCTGCATGACGATGTCCACTTTGTCGAGGGAGTCGAATTCGAGCTCGTCAAAAGTGGTCTCGGGGGTGATGTCGAGATCTTCGCCCTTGCATTCGCTGAGGATTTCCTTCAATTTTTCCAACGTTTCCATGATGTTTGCTCCTTTTTAATCTTTATTCCATTTTATGATGACCGCGCCGCTCGTCAGTCCGCCTCCGAACGCGACGAACAGCAGCTTGTCTCCCTTTTTGAACGTGCCTTTTTTGGCAAATTGGTCGAGAAGGACCATGACGGACGTGGCGCTCATGTTGCCGCAGTCCTCGATATTGGTGAGCACCTTGCTCTTGTCTATCTTGAATTTTTTCAGGCTCGCGTCGATGATGCGAAGGTTCGCCTGGTGCGGAAGGTACCAGTCGATGTCCGCGGGCGCAAGAGAAGCGCACGCGCAGGCTTCCTCTATGTTCCTGCCCATCGCGTTGACCGCAAATTTATACACTTCGCCCCCGTCCATATGCATGGCGAGCTTTTCCTGCTCCCTCTCGTTATAGGGGCTGTTGAGCCCCTCGAAGTTGGGCATACGGATGACGTGCGAATCGGGATTGGTGGACAGCACGCCCGAAAGCCTGCCCTCCCCCGCCTTAACGACCATCGCGCCCGTGCCGTCGCCGAAGAGGACGCAGCTCGCGCGGTCGGTCCAGTCGAGAAGTTTGCTCATCGCCTCCGCCGAGACGATGAGGACGGTCTTTGCCTTGCCCGACGCGATAAAGGAATCGGCGATCTCCATGGCATACAAGACGCCCACGCACGCCGCATTCAGATCGAAGGCGGGGGCGTTGGAGCCGACCGCTTCCGCCACCGTACACGCCAGAGAAGGGGTGTAGGTGTCCGCCCGCATGGTCGCGCAGAGGATGAGGTCGAGCTCTTCCCCCGTGACGTTCGCGTCTGCGAGCGCTGCCTTTGCGGAGAGGATTGCCAGATCGTCCAGCCGCTCGTCCGTAAGGACGTGGCGGCGGCGGATGCCCGTGCGGGTGCGGATCCACTCGTCGGACGTATCGAGAAATGTTGCCAGATCGTCGTTGGTGACTACTTTCTTGGGAAGGGTGCTGCCCGTCCCTGCGATATAAAATGACATGGGATTTTTTGCTGTCCTTTCCGGATGCGGGCCGCCCCTGCCGCCCGCCGTTTGCCTTACGCAAAGCGCGCGCCCGAAGCGTTCCGCTCTTTTAAATTATAAAATATTTGCCCCGTCAAGTCAAGCCTTATTTTAAAATACGGCGCAAAAAACCCGCCCCGTGCGGCAAAAAACCGCCTTCCGCGCAAAAAAAAGGCGGCCGCCCGCAAAAAACGGGGCGTTTCCGCCCGGATCTTTCCGCTTTTTCAGGCTTTCTTTTCGATGATGGCAAAGGAGAACTCGGCGCTCGTGCAGAGCTTGCCGTTCGCCTCGAGCTTGCCTTTGGCGAAACAGAACACGCCCTTGCGCGCCGTGATCTCGACGGTCATGACCGCCGTGTCGCCGGGAAGCAGCGGGTTTTTGAATTTGACGTTGTTCAGCCCCGTATACAGCGGGGTCTTGCCCTTGCAGTCGGGCAAAAGGGCGACCGCCGTCTGCGCGATCATCTCGCACTGGATGACGCCCGGGACGATGGGGTTGCCGGGGAAGTGCCCCTGCAAAAAGAATTCGTCCCCTTTCACATGATATTTGCCGACCGCCCTGCCCTCTTCGATGTTCACCTCGTCCAAAAGCAGCATAGGCTCGCGGTGGGGCAAAAGCTCCTTGATCTCTTCTCTGTTCATCCTGTCTTTCCTCCCCTGTTCAGCTCGCGTAGCGGGGGCCTTCTTCCTCCTCCCTGTCCTCGGGGAAAAGGGGCCCGTTGACGACGGGAAGCATGAGCGGCGCCGCGAACGCCGCCGTCGTGAGGTTGGTGACCGCCGCCCGCAGATACGGGTAGAGGGTCGCCGTCGCCTCGACGGTGAACGCCTTGCGCTCCTCCTCCGTCTCCGCGCCCGTCTCGAACATCCCCGTGAGCCTGACCGAGAGGTTGAAGGGCTTGGGGGACTCTTCGCTGTGCTCGATCTTGACGGCGAGGGTCACGAAATAGAGCTTTTCGTTGCCGACCGTCTTGCGGACCTGACGGGAAAAGGAAGGCTTCAGGTCAAATTTGGCATCCTTGGCGAGGCGGATATTGTTGAGCTCGAAGCGCATTTCGTCCGCGCGGATCCCTTTGAGCGAAAATGATACGTTCTGCATGATTTTCTCCCTGCGCCGCCCGCGGGCGCGCTGCGCCGCGGGCGGAAAAATGATTGGTTTTAATACTCTCATTATAGCGCCGCGGCGACAGTTTGTCAACAGTTCTTTGAAAAAGGCGGCGTAAATCGGCGGGAAAGCCGCGAAAAAGCGAAAAGCAGGGCGCGCGCCGCGCCCTGCCGTAAGCCGCAAACAGACTATGCGGGCCCGCCTTTGACGGACCCTTTATTCGAGCACCGCCTTGATACGGCGGATGCCGCTTGCCGAGGACTGCTCCTTGACGATGCGGAAATGCCCCAGCTCGCCCGTCCTTTCCGCGTGCGGGCCGCCGCACATTTCGCGGGAGAAGGTGCCGATGGAGTATGTCTTGACCATGTCGCCGTATTTGGAATCGAACACGCCGACGATCCCCTCTTCCCGCGCCCGTTCGTAGGGCATCTCCTCAAAGACGACGGGGATGTTTTCCCCGATCTTTTCGTTGACGAGCGCCTCCACTTTCGCGATCTCCTCCTCCGTCATGGGGCGGGGGAAGTTGAAGTCGAAGCGCAGCCTTTCGGGCGTGATGTTGCTGCCCTTTTGGTTGACGTCGGGCGAGAGCACCGCTTTGAGCGCCGCGTTGAGAAGGTGGGTCGCCGTATGCAGACGGGTGGTCGCCGCCGAAGTGTCCGCAAGGCCGCCCTTGAACTTGCCTTCCTGCACGGCGTGGCTCTTTTCCTGATGTTCCTTGAACGCCGCGCCGAAGCCCGCCTCGTCCACGCCGTAGCCACGCTCTTTCGCCATCTCTATGGTGAGCTCGAGGGGGAAGCCGTAGGTGTCGTACAGTTTGAACGCCGCCTTGCCGCCGATGGTCGTCTCCCTGACATACGAGGGATCCTGTTTGGACATGAATTCGTTTTTGCGCTCCAGCCCCGCAAGGGTCTTGTCAAATTCCTTCATCCCCTTTTCGAGGGTGGATTCAAAGCGCTCCGCTTCGCGCGCGATCTCGGAGAGGATGTACTCTTCCTTTTCGGGAAGGAGAGGATACGCCTCGCCGTACACCTCTTCGATAAAGACTTTGGCGACCTCCTCCATCTCTTTGCCGGGAACGCCGAGGGCGCGGCAATAACGGATGGCGCGGCGCATGAGCCTTCTCAAAATATATCCCGCGCCCGTGTTGGAGGGCAGAATGCCGTTCACGTCGCCGATGAGCATGACCGCCGTGCGGGTGTGGTCGGCGATGATGCGCATCGCCTTCTGCGCCTCGCCGCCGTCGTCGTATTTTTTGCCCGACGCCTTTTCCAGGCGCGCGATGGCGCCCGTGAAGAGGTCGGTCTTGTAACCGTCCGTGAGCCCGTTGAGGAAGGCGAGCATCCTGTCCAGCCCGAAGCCCGTGTCCACGTTCTTGTTGTCGAGGGGAACATAGCCGTCCGCCGTCTTTTTATACTGCATATAGACGTCGTTGCCGATCTCGACGTACCTGCCGCAGGGGCAGTTAATGTCGCAGTGTTCGCGGCCGCATTCCTCGTCCGTGAGGGGATAGAACCACTCGTTGTCCGGGCCGCAGGGGGTGCCGACGGTGCCCTCGAGCTCCCACCAGTTGTTGGACTTGTCAAGATAGAAGATATTTTCGCGCGGGATGCCGAGCGAGACCAAAAGATTTGCCGTCTCTTCGTCGCGCGGGGCGGATTCGTTGCCCGCGAACACGGTCGAACAGATCTTTTTCGCGTCCAGGCCGAACTCCTTGGTGAGAAGCTCGAAGGACCAGGCCGTCTTTTCCTTCTTGAAATAATCGCCGAGCGACCAGTTGCCCATCATCTCGAAAAAGGTGAAGTGGGAGGCGTCGCCGACCGACTCGATGTCGACGGTGCGCACGCAACCCTGCACGTTGCAAAGGCGCTTGCCCGCGGGATGGGGCTGCCCCAAAAGATAGGGCATGAGCGGCTGCATCCCCGCGACGTTGAACATGACGCCCGTGGTGCCGTCGCCGATGAGGGAGACCGCGCCGATATTGACGTGGCCCTTCCCCTCGTAAAACGAGATCCATTTATTGCGCAGCTGTTTGGATGTGATCATTGTCCTTTTCCTCTTCTTCTATGCGATTCTCGCCCTTTTCTCCCTTATCCGCCGCCTCCACCGCGGGAAACAGATTTTCTTCCTCTTTGGTGCAGGCGAATTTTTCGCCCGTGAGTTTTTCCAGCGCCGCTTCCAGCTTGTGGACGCGGCATTTGAGCGCGCGGATCTCCTCCGCGTTCGGGTCCACCTTTTCCTGCGTGAGGTCGGGCTTTTCCCCTTTGATGCGCACCACGCGCGCGGGAACGCCGACGACGGTCGCGTGCGGGGGCACTTCTTTGAGCACGACCGCACCCGCGCCGATCTTGGCGCCCTCCCCCACGGTGAAGCCGCCGAGCACCTTCGCGCCCGAACTGATGACGACGTCTTTTTCTATGGTCGGATGCCGCTTGCCCTTTTCCTTGCCCGTGCCGCCGAGGGTCACGCCCTGATAGATGACCACGCCCGACTTGACTTCCGCCGTCTCGCCGATGACCACGCCCATGCCGTGGTCGATGAACACGCCCCCCTCGATCTTGGCGGCGGGGTGGATCTCGATGCCGGTCAGAAATTTCGCGAACTGCGAGACCATGCGCGCCAAAAGTTGGCGGGGCATCGTACACAGCCTGTTCGCAAGGCGGTTCCAGGAGAGCGCGTGCACGCCCGAATAAGTGAGCCATATCTCGAATTTGTTGCGCGCGGCAGGGTCGTTGCGCTTTGCCGCTTCGATATCCGCGCGTAGCCTCTTAAACATATTCTCC
>CALWCR010000015.1 GCA_944376445.1 uncultured Clostridia bacterium
CGGGCGATCTTTTTGAAATTTTCGGGCTCGTTCCGCTTCATCCAGAGGATCTTGGGCGCGGTGAAACCCGCAAACGCAATGTTCCCCGTATACGCGGAGATCTTCTCTTTGCCGATGATGCGGTTCAGATACGCCGTTTCCTGTTCCGTTCTGCCGTCGTTCCACAGGATGGCGGGACGGATGACGTTGTCGTCTTTGTCCAGCGCGACCAGCCCGTGCATCTGCCCGCCGAAGGAGACGCCCCGGACGGCAGCCCTGTCCTGCCCCTGCAAAAGCTCTTTCAGCCCGCGCACCGCCGCGGCGAACCAGTCCTCGGGGTTTTGCTCGCTCCAGCCGCTTCGGGGATAAAAGACGGGATACGTCTGTGTGTTCTCCGCCAGAATTGTGCCGTCTGCGGCGACGAGCAGGAATTTTGCCCCGCTCGTGCCAAGATCGATGCCGATGTATGTGTTCATAGACTGCACTCCATTTCCCGCAGAACGGCGCGGGCGATCAGCATGGAACCCACCGCACCCGGATGCACGCGGTCCCAGCTGATCGACTGCCCCGGGCGCCCTTCCAGATAGCGGTCAAATTCCGCCTGAATATCGAGGACGCGCACGCCGTATACCGCGGCCGCTTCGCGCATGCGCGCCGCATACCGTTCGGTCATGACGCGCATTTCGTCGGTACGGCTGCGCTCCATATAGAAGGGAGTCATCAGGCGAAATTCGCGTACGCCGCGAACCTTTTGGCAAATGGCCTCGATGTTGCGACGGTATTCGCCTTCGGAAATATGTTCAAAGCGCGGGTCGAAACTGTCGAAATGCCTCCACACGTCGTTGATGCCGATCATGCAGAACACTACGTCCGGCTTTTGTGCCGCGACGTCTTCGTCCCAGCGCGCCAGCAGCTGCGCCGAGGTATTTCCGCTGACGCCGGCATTGACGACGCGGTAATTTTCTTTGGGGCGGAAGGCAAACAGCGCGTCGCGCACCAGTTTCACGTATCCCGCACCCAGCCTGTCCGGCGTGTTCAGTTTGCCCGCATCCGTCGTCGAATCGCCGGCAAACACGATCGTATCTCTGTCTTTGAGCATCTCCGCACCTCCGCAATGTTCCGCTCAGCCGAACGGATTTTCCGTTTTGTAGCGCACGCCCGCGGGCTGATTGTAGCCGACCTCTTCGGCGGGAACCCCGATGTATTTGAATACCTCGTACAGTTCCTTCCCGAAATGCCCGAACGCCACCGCGCCGTGGTGCGGGTAGTTCTTTTCGATGAGAACATGGCGGTAGAAGCGCTTCATTTCGGGGATGGCAAAGACGCCGATGGACCCGAAACTGCGGGTACGTACAGGCAAAACTTCGCCCTGCGCCACATAGGCGCGCAGCTTGTTGTCCGCCGTCGACTGCAGGCGAAAGAAGGTGATGTCTCCGGCGGCGATGTCCCCTTCCAGCGTGCCCTGCGTGACCTCTTCGGGCAGAGAGCGCGCCATGATGAGCTGGTACTTCATCTCGCAGAAGCACAGTTTTTTCGAGCAGGTGTTTCCGCAGTGAAAGCCCATGAAGGTATCGGTGAGGGTATACGGGTACTTGCCCTCGATGTCCGCTTTGTACAGATCCTTCGGCACCGTATTGTTGATGTCGAGAAGGGTCACGGCGTCTTCGCTGACGACCGTGCCGATGAATTCGGACAGCGCGCCGTAGATATCGACTTCGCAGGAGACGGGGATGCCCCTACCCGTGAGGCGGCTGTTCACATAGCAAGGGACGAAACCGAACTGCGTCTGGAACGCGGGCCAGCACTTGCCCGCCACCGCCACATATTCGCGCGAACCCTTGTGCGATTCGATCCAGTCCAAAAGCGTAAGCTCGTACTGCGCGAGCTTGGGCAAAATTTCGGGTTTTTTGTTGCCTGTGCCCAGCTCCTTTTCCATATCCTTTACGACTTCGGGAATGCGCTTGTCCCCGTCGTGCTTGTGGAACGCCTCGAAGAGGTCGAGCTCGGAATTTTCCTCGATCTCCACGCCCAGATCATACAGCTGCTGTATCGGCGCGTTGCACGCGAGGAAGTTTGTCGGGCGAGGCCCGAAAGAGATGATTTTCAGATGCTTCAATGCATACACGGCGCGCGCAACGGGCAGAAAGCCGTGCAGCATATCCGCGCACTCTTCCGCGTCTCCCACGGGATATTCGGGGATATACGCCTTTACCCCGCGGATTTTAAGATTATAAGACGCGTTGAGCATGCCGCAGTACGCGTCTCCGCGCGAACTTGCGAGCGTAGGGATATCCTCTTCCGCCGCCGCAAAGAACATGATGGCGCCGCCCACCTTTTCGGAAAACTCTTTGGCGAGCATCGTTTCCGAAATTTCGGGGCCGAAGTTGCCGAGGTACACCGCGAGCGCGTTGCAGCCCGCCTTCTGAATGTCTGCCAGTGCCTGCTGCATATGGATCTCGCTCTCCACGATGCACACGGGGCATTCGTAGATATTTTCCTTGCCGAACTTCTTTTCATAGGCGGCGACGAGCGCCTTGCGCCTGTTTACCGACAGGCTCTCGGGAAAACAGTCGCGCGAGACTGCAACAATAGCTACTTTGATTTGGGGGATGTTCAACATTTTATCTTTTTACCTCACTTTTGAAGAATAACTTGCCGTAAAACTTATTATTTATTGCAATCGGAACAAATCCTGCCGTACCGTTGCTCATTTTGCTTTTCGGGTGCGGGAAGGGCATCTTTATTCATACCATTTCTATTATAACCCCAATCCATCGAATAAAGCAAGCACAATACGTTTTTTTATCAACAACTTTCCGTCAAGGGTAAAGTGCATTGCTTGCGCAACCCTTGACGGAAAGCAAGAAACCGAATGGGTAAGGGGAAGATTTAGCGTTTTCGTTTTGGTCGCTCCCGTCGAAAGACAAAAATAAAAGTTAAAGGAGTTTTGAACAATGAAAACAGCAGTTATCTATGCACGCTATTCCAGCGAAAACCAAACGGAACAATCCATCGAGGGGCAACTTCATGTTTGCGAAGAATATGCGCAGAGAAATAATATACTTATTCTCAACACCTATATCGACCGAGCCATGACAGG
>CALWCR010000016.1 GCA_944376445.1 uncultured Clostridia bacterium
TGCGGCCGAAGCATGGAACTTAAAAATAAGTATTGACAGATATTGGCAGCGGTGATACAATAGAATTGTGATAAAGAGGGGAACAAAAACAACAAGCAGGAGGGTGTTTGCCTTTTCTATCATAAACAATGCGGGAAAAATGGAAAGGAGATGAGCTCCGATGAACGGGTTTTTGTAAGCACAAAGGAAGTCTGCTAAGACTTTGTTTGTGCTTTTTTTGTGCTTTGAATATTTGTTTTGGGAGGAGATCGTTATGAAAAAAATTGTTTACAGATTTGCGGGGTTATTTTTGGGATGCTTATCCGCGCTGTTCGTCATGACGGGATGCGCGCGCGAAGATGCCGATCCGGCCGTTCTCTTTGCGGACAGGCTCGTCGCTTCGGAGGAATATGAAGTCGTTTTAGAAGAGACCTTTGGGGGAAGCGCCGATGAAGGCAAAGATTTTGTTGCGCTGTGCCGCTCGCTGTCCGAAATGAAAGCCGTTTGTTCGCGCAACGGTTACGGAGGGCTTTTCCATGAAGAAAATCCGGGAAGCGGCATCTATGATCATGAGGCGGCGGAAGTATTGTGCGGGCTTACAAGTCAGGATTTTCAGGATACGGCGTATGTCGTGTGCGGCTTTTACAAATCCGCCGACCCGGGGCAATTTCGCATCGAAGGGATGGATGTCGCGGGAAGTAAACTGATCCTGTATGTCGAGTATCCGGATAGTATTTTGGAACATGATTCTGTGGTCACATATTTATTGATCGCGAAAGTCGATCAGGCGCTCGTCCACGATGTGACCGAGTCCATGTGCGTTATCGGGTGAAGAAAAAAGGAGGATCTTATCATGAAAAACAGGAGTCGGGCCCGGCTCCTTGTTTTTTGCAATGAAAGAGGCCGTTCGGGCGCGAAAAATGCGCGCCCGCATTCGCGCCCGCGTTCCCGCCGCGAACTTTTATTGACAAGCTCTTCCTCTTTATGGTATAATCGTAGGACTTAGAGAGGTGTTTATGTTTAAGGCAGACGATTACAGGATGCGCGCCAAGCTGCTTTCCGACACGCTTGCGGAGACGAAAGAGGCGCTGGACATCGATATTTTGCGCGAACAGCTGGCGCAGCTGAAAGTGGAGCAGGAAAAGCCGGAGGTCTGGCAGGACCTCGAGCGCTCGGCAAAGCTGGGGCGGGAGATCGCCTCCGTCGAGGGCAAGGTGAACGCGTACGACAAGGGGAACAAGGCGCTCGAAGAGGTGAACGAAGTCATCGACCTCATCGAGGAGACGGGGGAAGAGGAGCTCGTTCCCGAACTGGATAAACTGCTCGAGACGGCGGAGGCCGACCTCGAGGATATGCGCATCCGCTCCCTTTTGCGCGGTAAATACGACGGCTATAACGCCCTTTTGACGCTGCATTCGGGCGCGGGCGGCACCGAAAGCTGCGACTGGGTCTCCATGCTCTACCGCATGTACACCCGCTACGCCGAGCGCAGCGGCTATAAGGTGACCGAGCTCGACCGCCTCGACGGCGACGAGGCGGGCATCAAGAGCGTCGACTTCAAGATCGAAGGGGAAAACGCCTACGGGTATCTGAAGGCGGAAAAGGGGGTACACCGCCTGGTGCGCATCTCCCCCTTTGATGCGAACAAGCGCCGTCACACCTCCTTCGCCTCCCTCGAGGTCATGCCCGAGATCGAGGACGACGGGGACGTGGAGATCCGCCCCGAGGATCTGAAGGTGACCACCTTCCGCTCTTCCGGCGCGGGCGGCCAGCACATCAACAAGACGGAGTCCGCCATCCGCATCCAGCACGTCCCGACGGGCATCGTCGTCTCCTGCCAGAACGAGCGCTCGCAGATCCAGAACCGCGAGATGGCGATGAAGATGCTGCGCTCCAAACTCATCGAGCTGAAGGAGAGCGAGCGGCTCGCCAACGAGCAGAACTTGAAGGGCGAGATCAAAAAGATCGAGTGGGGCAGCCAGATCCGCTCCTACGTCTTTTGCCCGTACACCCTCGTCAAGGACCACCGCACCGGCTGCGAGACGGGCAACATCCAGGCGGTGATGGACGGCGACATCCAGCCCTTCATCATCGACTACCTCAAAAAGAGCTGAGGCTCCGCGTGCAAAAGGATATGAAACGGTACTACCAAAAATATCGGCGCCGCTCGGACATGGCGCTCTTCCTCGTTCTCGGCGGCATCCTTGCCGCCGTCGGCGTATTCGGGGCTTGCAGCGTCGAGCCGGTCGGCTTGGGCGCCGCCGTCGCCGCGGCGGGGGTCCTGCTCGCCGTGCTCCCGCAGTTCGCCGTGTTTGCGCGCTGCGGCTTCCGCGGCAAGGATTTCGTCTATCGCCGCGCGGGGCTGCCCCGCCGCATCCCCGCCGGGGAGATCGGCGCCGCCGTCCTCTGCATCTATGACGAATACCGCCGCTGGAAGGGCTTTACCCCCGTCACCTTCGCGGGGCAGAACGGGCCGCTCCCGTTGCCCGCGCTCGTGCTGCTGCGCCGCTGCGAGGGCGTCGAGGAGGAGCTGGACATCTGCGACACCCGCTCGAACACCTGCGCCGTGTTCCGCAAGGACGTCATCGCGTCCGCCCCGCTCGACTTCGACCTGCTGCGCGAGCTGTACGAGTCCGACTTCGCGGGCAGCTTCTATATTTCCGAGTACGTCCACGAGTTGTATAAGCCGGGCTTTGAACAGCTGTTCGGCGGGGACGGGCGCGTCGTCGTGTACGACCGCATCCCGAAGGCCGTCAAGGAGCGGCTCCAAAAGTAATTCTGCCGCGCGTTTCGGGCGGCTCGCCGCCCATCCCGCCGCCGAGTGCGGCTGCGCGCCCGCCGTTCGGGAAGGAACGGGGCGCATCGCCGAAGAATAAGGAGAGAGATATGCACACTTATGCCGAACGCGCCGCC
>CALWCR010000017.1 GCA_944376445.1 uncultured Clostridia bacterium
ACTTCCGCGAGAACTGTGCTACGATAGCCACAACGAAGGGCAAAAAATGAGGAGGATCATTCCTTCGGCGGCAATAAAAAAACTATCCGAACCCACTGTTCTGTGATAGTGGTGTTCGGATAGTTCCAATTTGGTGACCCCATCGGGACTCGAACCCGAGTTACCGCCGTGAAAGGGCGATGTCTTAACCGCTTGACCATGGGGCCGTATGAAAAACCGCCTGTACGGTTTTTATTTTTTGGTAGCGGCGGTGGGATTCGAACCTACGACCTATCGGGTATGAACCGATCGCTATAACCAACTAAGCTACGCCGCCATAAAATCCCCTTTTGCGGGGCTCCCGAAAATCGCAGCATCGCGAGATTTTTGGGAAAAGGAGCTGTCGGCGTTCATGTCGGGCAAAAACGGAGTTTTTGTCGACGGGATTCGCCGAACTTTCCATTAGGGCTCCCGAAAATCGCAGCATCGCGAGATTTTTGGGAAAAGGAGGAACCGACGTTTACGCAAAGAGTTTGTGCAAAGCACGAACTCTTGCTAACTTCGTCGTGTTCCGACGTGGTTGCGGGGGCAGGATTCGAACCTGCGACCTTCGGGTTATGAGCCCGACGAGCTACCGAACTGCTCCACCCCGCGATATGGCCGCCTCAAAGACGCTATATTAGTTTACAAAATCGAAATCTTTTTGTCAACTGTTTTGCGCCGCAAAGTAGATTTTTTTGCCGCGTTTTTTATTTTTTTCTTTTCACAAGCGCCGCTCTCCTCCCCTTTCCGCCGCAGAAAACAAACGGCAAACGCAAACGCTTGACAGTTTCGGCGAAATCGACTAAAATATAATTATTCATTATTATAAATAATTATAAGTCCGTTTACGGACGGGCGGCGCGTTTTTGCGTTGCCCTCTTTTTTCACACTGAATAAAGGAGAGCCTATCATGAAACTCAGCGGTGCACAGATCCTCATCCAATGTCTCAAAGAACAGGGCGTGGACACTATTTTCGGGTATCCCGGCGGCTGCGTGCTCGACATTTACGACGCGATCTACCGCGACGGCACCCTCAACCACGTTTTGACCGCCCACGAACAGGGCGCGGCGCACGCGGCGGACGGCTATGCGCGCGCGACGGGCAAGACGGGCGTCTGCCTGGCGACATCCGGCCCCGGGGCGACCAATCTCGTGACGGGCATCGCCACGGCATATATGGATTCCGTCCCTCTCGTGGCGATCACGGGCAACGTGACCGTTTCCAACCTGGGCAGGGACAGTTTTCAGGAAGTGGACATCGCGGGCGTCACCATGCCCGTGACCAAGCATAACTATATCGTCAAGGACATCTGCAAACTTGCCGAAACGGTGCGGGAAGCGTTTTATATCGCCAATTCGGGAAGGAAGGGCCCCGTCCTCATCGACATTCCCAAAAATATCCAGACGGAGACGGCGGAATACGAAGAAAAGGCGCCGCAAGCCTACCGTCCTAAACCGGTGGCGGCGGAAGCGCTCCGCGACGCCGTCCGCGCGATCGACGGGGCAAAGCGCCCCCTCATCCTTGTGGGCGGCGGCGCGATCGGCGCGGGCGCTTCCGAAAACATCCTCCTCTTCGCCAAAAAGATCGGGGCGCCCGTCGCTTCCACGCTGATGGGGCTGGGCGCGTACCCCGCTTCGGACGAACAGTTCCTCGGCCTCGTCGGGATGCACGGCACGGACGCGAGCGCGAAAGCCTTTTTGCGGGCGGATACGGTCATCGTCCTCGGTATGCGCTTTTCCGACCGCGTGGCGGGCGACAGGGCAAAATTCCGCGACAGAAAGACCATCGTCCAGTTTGACATCGACGCCGCGGAGATCGACAAAAACGTCAAGGCGGACGTTTCGGTGATGGCGGACGTGAACGAGATCTTGAGATCTCTCCTCCCCCTCATCCAAGAAAACGGGCACGCCGACTGGCTCAAAGAGGTCTCGGCATACAAAGAATACGAGAAGAATACGGCGCTGCCCCCCGCGGCAGCCGCCATCATCACCGCCGCGCAGAAATTCACCGACGCGGACACCCCCGTGGCGACGGACGTCGGGCAGCACCAGATGTGGACGGCGCAGTTCTATCCCTTTGAAAAACCGCGCACCTTCATTTCCAGCGGCGGGCTGGGCACGATGGGATTCGGCATGGGTGCGGCGATCGGCGCCTGCACGGCGACGGGGAAGAAGACGGTACTCATGACGGGCGACGGCAGCTTCCACATGAACCTCAACGAACTGTGCACCGCCGTCTCGCATAAACTCCCCCTCGTCATCCTGCTCATGGACAACAACACGCTCGGCATGGTGCGCCAGTGGCAGACCCTCTTTTACGGCAAGCGGTATTCGCAGACGACGCTCGACCGCAAGACGGATTATGTGAAACTCGCGGAAGCGTTCGGCGCCAAAGGCTATGTCATCCGCAGCGCGGACGAAGCGGAAAGCGTACTTGCGCGCGCTTTTGAAGAAGACGGCCCCGTGCTCGTCGACTGCAAGATCGGCATCGACGACAAAGTCCTGCCCATGATCGCGCCGGGAAAATCCTTCGACTCCATCATCACGAAAATTTAAAGGCGGTAAACGACATGAAAAAATATACGATCACGGCGCTGGTCGCCAACAAGAGCGGCGTTCTGACGCGCGTTTCCGGCCTCTTTGCCCGCCGCGGGTTCAATATCGAAAGCCTGTGCGTCTGCGCGACGGAAGACGAGACCCTCTCGCGCATGACCATCGTCCTCAACGGAGACGAATACATCCTCTCGCAGATGACCAAACAGATGGACAAGCTCATCGACGTAAAAAAGATCTCCGTCGCCGACGAAAACGACTCCGTATTCCGCGAGCTGCTCCTCATCAAGGTGGCGGCGCCTGCGGAAAAGCGTTCGGAACTCATCGAGATCAAAGACGTCTATAAGGCGAAGATCGTCGACCTTTCGCCCGAAAGCCTCGTCTTTGAGATCACGGGCGACCCCGTAAAACTGGACGGGTTCATCGGCATCGTCAAGCCTTACGGCATCCTCGAAATGGCGCGCACGGGCGTGACGGCGCTGGCGCGCGGGGATAAAAAGCTCAAAGACCTTCTCGATTACAACGAGATGATATGATCTTGCAAGCTGCCGCATACTTGCGGCCTGCGCGGGTATATGCGCGCGGATCTAATAGCAAGCGTGCGCTTAAAAACCGCGCGCGGAGGGCAGAGCCCTATATACCATGAAAATTTGTTTCGTCGGCTTCGGAACAAATTTTATGAAGGAGTTTTAATCATGAACAACATCTTTTCCGAAGGGACTGCCATGTCCTCCCAGCGCTCGCTCAT
>CALWCR010000018.1 GCA_944376445.1 uncultured Clostridia bacterium
GCGGCTCAGACGACGGCATGGATTTTACCGCCGTCACCGACATCGCCCGCTATTTCGAGGACGAGCTCGGCTATATCATCCCGCCGATGACCCCCTTCGTCGGGCGCGCGTTCAACGCCACCCGCGCTGGCATCCATGCGGACGGTATGCTCAAAGACCCCGAGATCTACAATATCTTCGATACGGACAAGATCCTCAACCGCCCCGCGCGTGTATCCATCAACAACGCGAGCGGGCTGGCGGGCATCGCCTATTGGATCAACGACTATTATTGCCTGCCAGAAGAGCACAAGATCGACAAGCGCGACTCCCTCGTTTCCGCCATGAAGGAGATGATCGACAGGGAGTATGCCGAAGGGCGCAACAGTATTCTCGGCGACGACGAGCTGGACAACATGATCCGCCTCATCGACCGCGACAGGCACAGAGAATTTTTCGCCTTCGGCAGGATCAAACGGGGCAGCAAATGAGCCCTTTCACGGTGCTTTCGCAAAATATTTCAAAATTATCGCAAAAACTTTTGAAAAGGTATTGAAAGAATCGGAAAAATAGTTTAAAATAGAGGCACAAGAAAATTGACGGAGGTTCCAATGATCAAAGTAATTTACGGCCCCAAGGGCACAGGCAAGACGAAGATCATCATCGACGAGGCAAACGGCAAAGTCGCGTCTGCGAAGGGCCACATGATCTTTATCACCAATACCAAACGTTATATGTATGACCTGCACAGGGATATCCGGCTCATCGACACCGAGGATTACAACATCGCGGGCGAAGAGGCGCTGTGCGGCTTCATCAAGGGCGCCGTCGCAGCGAACAACGACAACGAATATCTCTTCATCGACGGGGCGGCGCGCATCGCGGGCAAAGACATCAAGGATATGGCGGCATTCTATTATATGCTCGATAAGCTCGCAGAGAGCAACGGTCTCAGCATTTACGTCACTTGCAGCTGTTCCAAAGAGGAATTGCCCGATTTCGTGAAAAAATACATCTGACGTTTCAGAAAAAAAGAGCCGCCCTTCCCCGCACGGGGGAGGGCGCATATCTCTTGAAGAACAGTTTGCCGCGTGCGGCAGGAGGGTATATGAAATTCATCAGCACCAGGGGGAATGACACGGCAACGGGCGCAGAGGCGATCGTCCGCGGGATCGCATCCGACGGCGGGCTCTTCGTCCCCGAATATTTTCCGCAGGTGACGGCGGAAGAACTCGCGCAGATGCTCCCCATGAGCTATGCCGAGCGCGCGGCGACAATCTTGCATAAATATCTCGGAGAATACGACTTTGAAGGGCTCAAAGCCGCCTGCGAAAAGGCATACGCGCAGTTTGAAGGCGGGGATGCCGCGCCCCTCGTGAAGATCGATTCTTCCCTCTATATGCTCGAACTTTTCCACGGGCCGACGTGCGCCTTCAAGGACCTCGCCCTCACGCTCTTGCCTTATCTTCTGCGCAAGGGCTGCGATATAGCGGGGATCGAAAAAGACGTCCTCATCCTCGTCGCCACCAGCGGCGACACGGGCAAAGCCGCGCTCGAAGGGTTCAAAGACGCCCCCGGGGTCAAGATCATGGTCTTTTACCCGAACGACGGCGTGAGCAAGATGCAGAAGCTGCAGATGGCCACGCAGGAGGGGAACAACGTCGCCGTCGTCGCGGTAAAGAGCAATTTCGACGACTGCCAGAGCGCCGTCAAAGCCATCTTCACGAGCGAAGCGTGCAAAGAGGAACTCTTTGAAAAGGGGTATCTCCTCTCTTCGGCAAATTCCATCAATTTCGGGCGGCTCGCCCCGCAGATCGCCTATTATTTCTCCGCCTATCTCGACCTCGTCTCTTCGGGGCAGATCGAAGCGGGGGAAAAGGTGAATTTCGCGGTGCCTACGGGCAATTTCGGCAATATCCTCGCCGCCTATTACGCAAAGCGGATGGGGCTGCCCGTCGGCAAGCTCGTCTGCGCTTCCAACAAAAACAACATCCTCACCGACTTCATGCGCACGGGCGTATACGACAGGCGCAGGGAGTTTTATAAGACGATGTCCCCGTCTATGGATATTCTCATTTCCAGCAACCTGGAGCGGCTGCTTTTCGAGCTTTCGGACAGGAATCCCGTGCGCATCAAGTTGCGCATGGATAAGCTCAAAGAGGACGGCGTGTACGAGATCTACGATGAAGAGCGCGCCGCGCTTTCCGAGCTGTTCTATGCGGATTTTTGCGGGGAAGACGAGACGGTGGAGACCATCTACGAATTTTTTGAAGAATATCAGTACCCGATGGATACGCACACCGCCTGCGCGATGTACGCCGCCGCGAATTATACGGAAAAGACGAAGGATAAAGACACGCCCATGGTCGTCGTCTCTACGGCGAGCCCGTATAAATTCCCGCAGGACGTCATGTATGCGCTCACGGGCAACGACATCAAGGACAGCTTCAAGGCGATCAAGCATCTCAATCTGACGACGGCGATGAAGCCGCCCAAGAGCCTTGCAAAGCTGCGCGATAAGCCCGTCCGCTTTCATACCGTCGCGGATAAAGACAAGCTGTATGCGGAAGTCGTCCGCTTTGCAGACGAAAAATAAGCAGGCGAAAAATACCGTCCGCAGGGTAGGCAAGAGAGCTTTTGCCGTAATTTTTGATACCATAAAGAGGAAGGCGTCCGCGCGGTTTTGCGCGGACGCCTTAAAAAATATGTGACTAAGGCACGGACCCAACGGATCCGTGTCTTTCGGCCGGCGCTTTGCCGCCAAGCTCTGGCGCAGAGAGAGGGATTTGAACCCTCGGTACCCTTGCGAGGTACACACGATTTCCAGTCGTGCTCCTTAGGCCGCTCAGACATCTCTGCAAAAGGGTGCGCCCGCATCGCAGGCGCACAAATGACTATATTAGTTTACCGTTTTTGGTTGCGTTTGTCAACGATTTTCAGGTATCTTTTCGATTTTCCTCAGCGCATATTTAGAAAAATCGCCGCAGACGCTGCAGGCGTGTCCGTCGATCATAAACTGCATCACGGATACCTTGACTTCTTTATTGAGGAAGTAAACTTTGCCACCGTAAAATTCCACCCTGCGCCAGAGCGCGGCGAGGGAGCCTGCGATATATTTGATATAGCTTTCGCGCGCCGTCCAATGGCGGTAAAAGTCCTCCGTGGTCACGATCTCATATTTTTCGCGCGCGGAAAACTTGCTCAAAACGGCGGGGCGGGGTTTGCCCGTGAGCGATTCGATGTCCAAACCTACTTCCTTTTTTCCGACGGCAAGCGCCAGCATACCTTTGCTGTGCGAGGCGTTAAAATAAACTTTATCGCCTTTCAGATAAGGTTTGCCGTTAATCGTTTTACAAATCTCCGCATTTGGTATATTATAGTAGCGTGACAGGATGAAGCGGGTGAACCGTTCGGAGTCGACCGGTTCATAGGTGTAGTAAATGTCGATCATATTTTTGTCGCCTCATGTTATTTCTGTTTTTATTATAACATAAATTATCCGCATGGCAAGAGTTTTTTTAAAAAAGGAGAGAAAAAATGAACAGAGCCGAACTTGCGAAGGAAAATTTTTATGCGGGTCTCAACTGCGCGCAGTCCGTTTTTATGGCTTTTTACGATCTGACGGGCATGGACCGCCGGACGGCGATGAAGGTCTCGGCGCCGCTGGGCGGCGGGGTCGGGCGTATGCGCGAAGTGTGCGGCTGCGTCAGCGCCATGTCCATGGTCTTGGGCCTTCTCTTTTACGATGCGGAACATCCGACGACGGAGGAAAAGCGCGCGCTGTACGCGCTCGAACAGGAGCTTGCGGCGCGCTTTCGCGGACGGTTCGGCAGCATCGTCTGCCGCGAACTTCTCAAAGGGGTCACAAGCGACGATTCGCCCGTCGCCGAAGAGCGGACGGACGCCTATTATAAAAAGCGTCCCTGCCCCGATTTCTGCGCGGAGGCGGCTGCCATGCTGGAAGGCTTTTTGCGCGAAAAGGGCAAAATATGAGGGCGGACGCATATGTGCGTCTATGCGTTTTGACTGCGTGCAAGGCGCCCGAAAGGGATGACTTGCACGCTTTTGCATATTTTGCGGATAGTTTGCCCGTCTTTATGCGCTTAACCGTTGGCGAAAATTCAGACGGGCCGACGCCTGCGTTTTTTCTTATTTTTAATAATTTTCGGCGCGTGCGGAAATCGCAATGCGGGAGACCGGCCCGCGCTTTGTGAGGCGGCTTGTCGGCCCGCGCTTTGCCGATCGCCGCGGCCCCGCTTTTTGCGGGGCTTTTGTTTTTGCGGCAGGGGAAAAGGGCAAAGAAGGGGCGGCGCGCGGGAAAAATTTTTCCGTTCGGGGAAAAAGGCGCGCCATTGTCTTGACAGCTGTCAAATTTTCGTGTATAGTTGCATAAACAACGATCGGACAGGAGAAATTTATGCAGATACAGGCGGCGATCGCCGAGATGAAAAAACGGGAAAACGCGGTCATTCTCGCCCATTATTATGTGCCCGACGAGGTGCAGGCTGCCGCGGACTATGTGGGAGATTCCTATTATCTTGCCAAAGCGGCGATGGCCGCCGAAGCGGAGACCATCGTCTTTTGCGGCGTACATTTTATGGGGGAGAGCGCGAAGATCCTGAACCCTTCCAAGCGCGTGCTCATGCCCGAGCTTTCCGCCGACTGCCCGATGGCGCACATGGCGGACAGGCGGCAGATCGAAAAACTGCGCGCGGAGACGGACAGTCTCGCCGTCGTCTGCTACATCAATTCCACGGCGGAGCTCAAAGCGCTTTCGGATGTGACGGTCACCTCCTCCAACGCCGTTAAGATCGTGCGTTCCCTCAAAGAAAAGAATATCCTCTTTATCCCGGACGCGAACCTCGGCTCCTTCGTCGCGGAAAAAGTGCCCGAAAAGAATTTTTATTTTTCGGGCGGGTATTGCCCCGTGCACGCGAGCCTGTTGGCGGCGGACGTGGCGGCGGAAAAGGCGGCGCACCCCGGGGCGGAGGTCTTGACCCACCCCGAATGCACGGAGGGGGTCCGCGCGCTGTCCGACTTTATCGGCAGCACGGCGGACATCATCCGCCGCGCGGGCGAGAGCGGGGCGGAGTCCTTTATCGTCTGCACGGAACCGGGCGTCCTTTACGAACTGCGAACGCGCTATCCTTCCAAGCGCTTCATTCCCGTGAGCATGGCTTGCGCGGATATGAAGAAGAATACCCTCGAGGCGCTATATGCCTGCCTTGCGGAGGGCAAAGGGGAGGTACGGATGGGCGAAGAAGAGATGAACGCCGCCCGCCGCCCCCTCGAGCGGATGCTCGAACTTGCAAAGTGAGGAAAAGATGAATATACAGAAAAAGTGGGATTTCCTCATTGCGGGGACGGGAGTCGCGGGGCTCAACTGCGCGCTGCACCTTCCCGCAGGCGCGGAGATCCTCATGCTCAGCAAAGACGCCGCCGACAAGAGCGATTCCTTTCTCGCGCAGGGCGGCATCTGCGTGCTGCGCTCTCCCGACGATTTTCACGGCTATTTTGAAGACACGATGCGCGCGGGGCATTACGAAAACGACCCCGAAGCGGTCGAACTCATGATCAGAAGTTCCCCCGCGCTCATCCGCGAGCTCATCGGCTTCGGCGTGCGCTTCGCGCGGGACGAAAGCGGGGCGCTGCGCTATACGCGCGAGGGCGGGCACAGCCGCCCGCGCATCCTCTTCCATGACGACGTGACGGGCAAGGAGATCACTTCCTGCCTCATGCGGGCGGTGCGCCGTCTGCCCAATGTGCACATCCTCGAATACTGCGAGCTGGCGGACATCATCGCGGAGGACGGGGAGTGCTTCGGCGGCGTCGTGCGCGATCTCAAGAGCGGGCAGCTCTTTCCCGTCTATGCGGACGCTACCCTGCTTGCCACGGGCGGCGTGGGCGGCTTGTGGGAAAATTCGACCAATTACAGGCACCTCACGGGGGACGCCTTGGCGATCGCCATGAAAAACGGCGTCGAGGTGGAGCATCTGGATTATGTGCAGATCCACCCGACCACTTTTTATTCGGAAAAACACGGCAGGCGCTTTCTCATATCCGAATCGGTGCGCGGCGAGGGCGCGGTGCTGCTCGGCGCGGACGGCAGGCGCTTTTGCAACGAACTTCTGCCGCGCGACATCGTCACGGGCGAGATCCGCGCGCAGATGCAAAAAGACGGCACGAAATACGTTATGCTCGACTTGAGGCCGGTCGGGGAAGAGACTATATGCGGGCACTTTCCGACCATCTTCCGCCATTGCCTGGAAGAGGGGTACGACGTGCGCAAAGAGCCCATCCCCGTGGTGCCCGCCCAGCACTATTTTATGGGCGGGGTGAAGGTGGATAAAGACGGCAGGACCAACATGAAGCGGCTGTATGCCGCGGGAGAGACCGCCTGCAACGGGGTGCACGGCAAGAACAGGCTGGCGAGCAATTCCCTGCTGGAAAGCCTCGTCTGGGCGGAACGCGCGGCGTTTTCAATGCCTTCGGAGGGGAAAAGCGCGCGTATGCCCGAAAAGGAGCTCGCGCCCTATTCGGACCGCGCCGCGCTGGCGGCAGATTATGCGAAAATGATCCGCGAAGAGGCGGAAAGGGAGGCATATTGTGATTGACGAAGTGACGATGAAACTGCGCGCGGAGGAGCTCATCCGCATGGCGCTCGCGGAGGACGTGACGGGCGAAGACGTATCCACGTCCGCCGTGCTGAAAGAATATAAATTCGGCGAAGCCGACCTCATCTGCAAGCAGGACGGGGTGATCGCGGGGATGCCCGTGTTCGCGCACGTGTTTACCCTGCTCGGCGAGGGCGCGTATGTGCGCGCGCTGGTCAAAGACGGCGACCGCGTGCAGAAGGGGCAGCTTCTGGCGGAGGTGTCGGGGGATATGCGCGTCCTCCTCACGGGCGAGCGCACCGCCCTCAATTTTTTGCAGCGGATGAGCGGCATCGCGACCTATACCGCAGAGCTTGTGCGCCTTTTGGAAGGGAGCGGGCTGCGCCTCGTCGACACGCGCAAGACGACGCCGAATATGCGGCTGTTTGAAAAGTACGCCGTGCGCATGGGGGGCGGCGGCAACCACCGCTTCAATCTTTCGGACGCCGTCCTTCTCAAAGACAACCATATCGGCGCCGCGGGCGGGGTGAAAGAGGCCGTCGCCATGGCGAAGGCGTATGCGCCCTTCACGCAGAAGATCGAAGTGGAAGCGGAAAATATGGATATGGTCAAAGACGCCGTGGCGGCGGGCGCGGACATCATCATGCTCGACAACATGACGGACGAGGCGATGAAAGAGGCGGTCGCCTACATCGCGGGCAGGGCGCTGGTCGAGATCTCCGGCAACGTGACCAAGGAAAACGTGGCGCGGCTCAAAACGATCGGCGCGGACGTCGTGTCCTGCGGGGCGCTCACCCATTCCGCGCCCATCCTCGATCTGTCTCTGAAAAATTTGCACCCCGTCGACCTCGACGAGGCGCTCTTCGGCGCGGAAGGGGAGTAAAATGGGCGGGATGAACGGAGAGGCGCGCCGCAGGAACATCCTCGGGCGCATCGGCGGCGCGCCCGTCACGGCGACGGAGCTTTCCGCCCTGTTCGGCGTTTCCCGCCAGGGCATCGTGCAGGACGTGGCGCTCTTGCGGGCGGAAGGGGCGCAGATCGTCTCCACCAACCGCGGCTATGTGGCGGGCGCCCAAAAGCGCTGCACGCGGGTGTTCAAAGTCCGCCATTCGGACGAAGAGACGCGGGGGGAGCTGTTCGCGGTGGTGGATGCGGGCGGCTGCGTGGAAGACGTATCCGTGCATCACGGGATATACGGCACCCTGCGCGCCTCCATGGGCATCGACAGCCGCCTGAAAGCGGAGGCGTTCATCGCGCAGATCGAAGGGGGCAAGTCCGCTCTTTTGAAAAACGTCACGCAGAGCTATCACTGCCACACGGTGAGCGCGGAGAGCGAGGCGGTGCTTTCCCTTATCGAAAAGAAGCTGGCGGAGCTGGGATTCCTCGCGGCGGAAGGCGAAGGGGAGAAAAAAGAATAAAAAAGCGGAGAAAAATGCGCCGCGCGGCGCGTTTCCGCTTGACAAACGCCGCCTTCGGCGGGTATAATCAAATCGCGAAAACGGAATAACCACCGTGAGGGAGTAGCAGGCGCGCGAGGCTGCGCGGGGCAAGTCTTCATCTCATATCCGTAAAAAGGGTATAGGTTTGCCTGAAATTGCGAGACTCATATATTGGCGCGGGGCGCTTTTATATGGCATGAGTCTGTCCTTTTACGGTATAAGGAAACACGGGTCTACTGCCGCAGGCGCGCTCACAAGGCGCCTGCGGTATTTTTTGTTCCGGAAAAAAACGGGAGGTCACGGTCTTGCATTACTACGAAAAAAGCGCGGAGGAGACGCTTGAAGAGCTCTCTTCGGACGGGCGCGCGGGGCTCACGCCCGAGAAGGTCAAAGCCAACGCGGAAAAGTACGGAAGAAACGAATTTACGCGGGCGAAGAAAAAGAGCCTTCTCCGCCGCGTGTTTGAGGCGGCGAGCGAACCCATGCTCATCCTTCTCCTTTTTGCCTGGGTCATCACCATCGCCGTCAACGTCGTCAAAGAAGTGCAGACGGGGAACGGCGACTTCATCGAATGCGTCGGCATCCTCGTCGCCATCGCCGTGTCCGTCGTTCTGACCGTCGTCATGGAAGGGCGGAGCGCCAAGGCGTTTGAAGAGCTCAACAAGATCAAGGAGGGCGCGGAGGTCAAAGTCGTGCGCGGCGGCGTCGTGCAGTACATCCCGCAAAACGAACTGGTCGTCGGCGACGTCGTCTTTTTGGAGACGGGCAACAAAGCCGCCGCGGACGGCAGGCTCATTGAGAGCGTCTCCCTCATGAGCGACGAATCCTCCCTCACGGGCGAGAGCGTTCCCGTCGAGAAGGACGCGCGCGCCCGCCTTTCGGGCGAAGTGCCCGTGGCGGAGCGGACGAACATGGTCTTTTCCGGCTGCTTCATCACGGGCGGCTCGGGCAAGATGGTCGTCACCGGCGTCGGCGACAATACCGAATTCGGGCTCATCGCCCGCGAGATCCAGGCGGGCGGCGACGGGCAGACCCCGCTGCAGGAGAAGATGGGGCGGCTCGGCAAGGTCATCACCCTCGTCGGCGCGGTCTGCGCGTCGCTCATCTTTATCATCCAGCTCGTCCATCTGCTCATCGCGGGGCCGGTGAACTTTGAGAGCATCAGCGGCGTGTTCATCGAGAGCATCGTCCTCATGGTCGCGGCGGTGCCCGAAGGACTCCCGACCATCGTCGCCATTTCTCTTTCCATCAACATCGCAAAAATGGCGAAGCAGAACGCGCTCGTCAAAAAGATGATCGCCTGCGAGACGGTCGGCTGTATCAACGTCATCTGTTCGGACAAGACGGG
>CALWCR010000019.1 GCA_944376445.1 uncultured Clostridia bacterium
CTTGGAAAGAATAAGATCGCCTCCCCCGCCGCAGACGGGAACAATATACGAGGAAGTGACGCAGAAGCAAAGACAAAACGTAAAGGAGACAAGCCCCGAAAGGCTTGCCTCCTCGTCCTTCTTTTTAGCGCGTCTGACGGAACGGTCAGATTTTTTCGATTTTTTTATAGCGCTCGGGGTGCTTGTTCTCATCCCGCTGGCGCAGCACGATCCACAGCACGCCGCCCGCAATGACGGCGCCGATGACGATATCGCCGATCAGCAGCCAAACCGCCCAAGGAGACATGCCGTAGGTGATGATGGCGCCCGCGCACATGCCCTGCATGGCGGAAGAATTGACCACCGTGTAAGAGAGATTCTTCACCTTTTCACGGAAGACGTTGAGCGCCGTGGGGCTGGTCTTATCGACTACGTCGATGAGGCCGGGGATGCCCATGCACAGGTAGATATCACCGCCCGTGCGGAAAATGAGGTCGCGCAGGTTATTGACGGGCCAGAACCAGTAGTCGGTGGTGATGGTGCCGAGGAAGCCCCATTCGCCGCGCAGCAGATCTTGCTGCAGCGCCCAGTTGGCATGGCCGGGGATGGCGCCTAGGTTCATCTGTGCAGACATAATGCCCGTGCAAGCGCGGATAGTCCTCGTTGCATGATTGCCATCGGCGTCGGCGATGTAGTCGATCTCGACCATCGCCTCTTTGACGGGGATCTCGAACGCCTTAAAGTACAGCTCGCGCATGGTCTGCTCGTCCGCCCAAGTGCTGCCCAGCTTATCGCGGTTGGTCTCCTGGTCGTTGCCGGCAAAGTGCTTGATGTAGGTGGTCATGCCGACGGATGCGGCGCCCTCGAGCCACGCCTTCGCCAGTTTGCCGGTCAAAAGCGGGTCTTCTGAGAAATATTCGAACACGCGGCCGCCGAAGGGAGAGCGGTGCAGGTTGAGGGCAGGCGCATACAGACCGTTGATCTCGTGCGCCAGCCCCTCGCGACCGATCGCCTCGCCGACTTCTTCGATGAGGTCGACGTTCCACGTCGCCGAAAGCAGGGGCATCATACCAAAAGTTGCGCTCTGCTCCATATCGTACCCGTCGGTGATGGCGGGAACTTTGATGCCGTTGACGCCGTCTTGGATACTAGTCAGCGGCAGGCCGATCTCTTCGATGGCAGGAGAATTATAAGCGCAGCCGCACAAAGCCGTGATGATGGCGTCGCCGTTGCCTTCCCAATCGATCTGATCGAGGAGAAGATCCCAGTTTTCGTCGTAATAATCTTTGCCGCGCATGTCGATGAGCGACAGGCCGTTGTCCGCACCGGAGACGGGCGCCTCTTCGGCGTACACCTTGCTGCCGGGTACATTGCCGTATTCAGGATCGGTGAGGGGATCGAAGTTGTTTTCAATGTTCCCTTCAAACAGGGTGAGCGTTTCGGCATCCGCCGATTTGACGCGCGAAGTCACATGAGGGAAGGTGCCTTCCCAATCGCTGCGCGAAAAGATGCCCGTGCGCAACATGTAATCTGTACTGTCTTGGAAGAGATTCGAGACCGCCTTGTATTCCGCATCTGCGCCTGCCGCAGGGAAGGGCAGCGGGTTTCCGTCTTCATCCAGAGCGGACTGCGCGTCGCGGTCGCTCTCTCGCAGGTCTTCGCCTTCAAAATATTTGGTGGAAGAGATGGTCACGGTGCGGCTGTCGATCACGTCGTGCGAATTCTTTTTCAGTTCCACGGCGTACTCGCCCGCCTCGAGGATATAACAGCCGCGCGTGCCGTCTTTATTCTGATGAGCGTAGCTGTACGAGGCCATGTCTTCTTTGGCAAAGGTCAAGGTGACGCTCGCCGAACCGCCTGCGGGAATCTCTTCCGTCTTGGCGAACGCCGCTAAGACGGTCGCCGATTTTTCGATGCCGTTTTCCGCATCGTACTTTGTGTACGGAGAAGTATAATAGACCTGTACGACCTCTTTGCCGGCAGCGTCGCCCGTGTTTTTCACCTCTACCGTAAGAGTGATATCGTCACCGAAATCGGAAAAATCGGTGATCTCCTGCTCAAAGGTCGTATACGAGAGACCGTAGCCGAAGGGATAGGCGACGGCGCCCGGCGTCAGCACGGCACCCGCGCCGTCCAATTCTCCGTAGACAAACGCTTCATCCACGGCGTCCGCCGTCTCGTAATAGCGGTAGCCCATGTAGATGCCTTCCTGATACTCGACGAAGGTGCGGTAATTGGTGCCGTCGGGCGCGGTGGGCACGTTGCCAAACGAACTGACAGTGACCGTAGCGTTGTCGTAATGATAAGAGCCGAAGTTCTGATAGGTGGGATCTTTGGTGAAATCGGTGGCAAAGATATCGACGGTGCGTCCGGAAGGGTTGACGTCGCCGCAGAGGATATCGTCGACGACGGAGAATCCGCGCTCGCCCACCTGGCTGATCCAAAGGATGGCGTCCACTTCCAGCTCGCCGCTCATCACGGGCGCGAGCTCCATGGGCGCGGCGCTCTCGCTGACCAGCACGACCTTGTCGCAGATGCGCTTGGCAGCGGCGATGGTCGCCTTTTCGTTGGCCGTCAATGCCAGCGAATGCGGCGTGCCGTCGGCATAGCCGTCGTACTTTTTATCCGTACCCTCCTGCCCGGGCCTGCCGATGAACACGAGGCCGACGCTGCCGTCCGCCTTCACGTCGTCGTACAGAGAACCTGGGTATTCATACATGATGTTGTCGCCGCCGAGCACGGAACCCGCGCCCGCCGCCGCCAGCGTGCCGGGCGCCTCCAAAACGCCCTCGGGCGTGCCCGCCTGTTCCATCTTTTCCACGGCGGCATTGTTGATCGTAAACGTTTCGCCCAGCGCCTCGGCGGGGGTGATCTCGTTGCCGACCATCCACTTCGCCGAACCGCCGCTCGCCATCTGGCTATAGATGGGGCTAACATAGCGGTAGCCGAAAGGCGTCACCGTACTGTCTTTGGCAAGCGGCAGGACACCGTTGTTCTTCAGGAGGATCACGCCCTCCTCCACGACCTTATTGGCGACCTCGAAGGAATGCTCTTTGGCCTCTTCTTTCGTTTCGCCGTCCGCCCCGTAATAGTCGAGGTCCCAGTTTTCCGTCCCTTCGGGGACAATGACGTGCCGCTCGCCCCTGCCCACGAACTGATCGAGAGTAGAGCCCAGCACGTTCGCCACCACTGTCACCACGATCGCCAGCACCAGCAAAACGCTGAGGATGGGGATCATAATGGCACGGAAGCGCTTGTTGCTCATTTTTTCCATTTCCTGTGCTCCTTATACTTTTTTATCGCAGGCGCTCTTCCTCCTGACGACGGGAGCATGATAACACAAAGGCGGGAGAAAAACCATATTTTTCTCCCGCTCTGTCATTTATTTTTCCCCGACTGCAGCCGGCAGCGGGATGGCGATATCTAAGTTGAATATATCCCTTTCGACGTGTGCCGACAGCCCTCCCCCGTACTTTTCGACGATCATCTGCATGCTGCGCACGCCGAATCCGTGATAATTTATGTCTTTCTTCGTCGTCTTGGGCAGCCCGTTTACGAACACGGGCGGCACGGGGCAGTAATTTTCGGCATGGATACACACCATGCCCGCAGGCGCGTCTACGCGCAGGCGGATAAAGCGCTTCTCCCTGTCTTCCTCTTTATTGACCGCCTCGATGGCGTTGGATATCGCATTTTCGAACAGCGAATAGACGTCGAACTGTCCCATGAACTGCAATTTGCTGCCGTCGGCGATGACCGTGAGGACGATGCCGTTGCGCTCGCAGTACAGGCTCTTTTCGGCGAGAATGACGTCGAGAACGTCGCACCCTGTCTTGACGGCGCCGTCGTAGATGTTGACGGCGTGCTCGATCTCGGCGAGCGCAGCTTTATCCACCTCGCCCGACCCGGAGCGCAGGGCGCGCAGTTGTTTGCGCAGATCGTGGCATTTGACGTTGATGACCTCGATATTGGTCTTGCTCAGTTCGTACAGCTTTTTATCCTGATCCCACAGCTGCTGCACGGCGGCGAGCTCCGTTTCGGCGATGCGCTTTCCGAGCATGGAAAACTGGATGCCCACCGCCAGCCCGCAGGAGAGCACGTTGTATATAAAAATCACCGTGCGCAGCGTCAGCGACAGCGCGTCGCTGCCATACGTGACGACAGCGTTCAAGACGACGTCGATGAGCACGATCGCCCCCGAGAGGGCGAGCAGCGGCAGGTTGCCGATCTGCAGATCGTCTTGCAGGCGGATACGGCGGTCGACGAATGCCCACGCAAACCAATACAGCACCCCGTAGGCACCGATCCAAACCCCGATGGAAATGGGGTTGAAAGACGTGTATCCGTCCGGCGCGTACATGTTGCCGAAGCCCTGAAACCCTGCCGCCGAAGAGACGTAATTATACGTTTCAAAAGCGATGTGCTGGGTAGTGTACGCGAGAATGCCGCAGAAGAGCACGTTGACCCACGGCTCGTTATAGCAGAATTTCAGCGCCGCAAGGGTACAGCCAAACAATGCCAAAAACATGAACGACGAGTAAAGCGCATTATACGAAAAGCTGCCCAGCGGAAACAAGAAAGCGACCGCCTCACAGCCCGCTACACAGGCGACGACACGCCAGGCAAAGCGCGAACGCTTTTTCAGGGTATATGTCGCAAGCCCTTCGGCGACGAGGAGTTCGAACATGAACAGCAGCTTATACCAAAACAGCGGGGCATCAAACGGGAACATCAGCGCTCGCTCCCGAAATACTGCGCCACTTCCGCGATGAACTCTTTGCGCCGCGGTCGACTGATTTTGAGGCGGGCTTCCCCCACGAGCACCTCGTCTCCCTCGATGCCGCGGATATGCGCCAGCCCGACAAGATAACACACATTGCAACGCGAAAACGAACGCGGCGGCAGCATCTTTTCGATGTCGCGCATATTTCCCCACGCTTCAAAATCGCCCTGCTCCGTATAAAAATACAGGCGATGGCGGCGCACTTCGATATAGCGGATATTTTTCGTCGCCACACGGTACATCCCCTGCGAAGTCTTGACGGAAATATCGACGCCCGTCCGCGCATTCAAAACGCGCTGCACCTTATCCATCAGCGCAAAAAAGGTGGCGCGCACCGGCGGCTTGACGATAAAGTCGAGCGCGTTCACCGCATATCCCTTTACGGCATACTGCCGCATGTTGGTCACAAATACCAACAAGACCAGTTCGTCCTTTTCGCGCAGCTTGGCGGCGGCTTTCAAGCCGTCGATATCCGGCATATCGATATCCATAAAGACGAGGTCGAGGTCCGCCCGGTAGGCGTCGAAAAAGTAAAGCGCGCTCTCATAGCGGCAGATCGCGCAGTCGCGCTTCTTTTCGCGGAAATAAGCCTTGACCAGCTCTTCTAATTCCTGCGCGGCCGAAGGTTCATCTTCCACGATCGCGATTTGCACCATCTTTCGTTCCTCCTCCGATATAGCGGCACCCGCACGAGCGACGCGCTCTTCCGCCATACCTTGCAACAATTATACCACATCTTTTTCCCTTTTGCAAGATTTGCAAAAAAATTTGCCGCCCGTGCGAAAGATGAGATCGCGCAGGCGGGCTTTATTTCCGCGTCCCCTCCATGTATTTTTCCCAAAACGTATAGGCGTCGGTGCGGGCGGCGTTTTCGGTGACGGAAGCGGCATAGGTCTTGGCAATTTCTTCATACGTCGCCGTCGAAATATCGACGGTGGGCATATCCAGCTCGAACAGGCCCCAGTTGAGCTTGCGGTTTTCGCTGTGGGTGTAGACGTAAAAGTTGAGGTACTGCTTATCCTGTTTGTAAAACCAAGCGTTTGTCTTATACGTCCACGAGGTGA
>CALWCR010000020.1 GCA_944376445.1 uncultured Clostridia bacterium
CGCCGCGTCTTTTTTTGGTGACGCGCCGGCGACCCCCGGCAGCTACCCTCTCACCCCACACGCCGCGCATCCGATGTAGTTGCCCGCGGTCCCGACCGGGACCCCGGGCAGGGAAGCGATCGAGACGTGCCTCCCCCCGTAAGTGAGCTCCGCATAGATCTCGTCCGAGATCACGAGAAGGTCGTGTTTCAAAATGACGGGCACGATCGCCTCGAGCTGCGCCTTGGTCATCACCCCGCCCGTCGGATTGTTCGGGTACGGAAGGACGAGCGCCTTCGTTTTGGGAGTGACTGCCTTCTCCAACGCCTCGGCCGTGAGGATGAAGCCGTTTTCCCGCGTGCAGGGCACGGCGACGGGCGTACCGCCCGCGAGCTGTACGCAGGGAAAATAGGAAACGTAGCCGGGGTCGGGCACGAGGATCTCGTCCCCTTCGTCGCAGACGGCGCGCATGACGAGGTCGATGCCCTCGCTCGCGCCCACGGTGACGAGGATGTTCTCGGGCGGGTACTCCGCGCCGAAGCGTTCCCGCATATACCGCGCGATCTCTTCGCGCAGGGCGGGAAGGCCGCGGTTGCCCGTATATTGGGTATATCCGCGCTGTATGCTCTTGACCGCCGCGTTGCGGATATTCCACGGCGTGACGAAATCGGGCTCGCCGACGCCGAGGGAGATCGCGTCTTTCATTTCGGAAACGATGTCGAAAAACTTGCGTATCCCGCTCGGCTTGAGGTTTTCCGCCCGCGAATTGACAAATTTCCTCATGGCTGCACCGATAACCTCTGCCCTTCTTCGTCCGCGCTGTCGGCGACGGTCCCCTCGATCTTATACTTTTTGAGGATGAAGTGGGTCGCCGTGGAAAGCACTTCGTCGAGCGTGGAGAGACGCTCTGTGACAAAGCGCGCGACCTCGCGCAAAGAATTGCCCTCGATAAAGACGGCAAGGTCGAACCCGCCGCTCATGAGATAGCAGCTCTTCACCTCGTCGAAGCGGTAGATCTCCTCGGCGATGGCGTCGAACCCGTTGTTCTTTTGCGGGGTCACGCGCACTTCGATGAGCGCCTGCACCCGCTCTTCGGACAGCCGTTCCCCGTTGACGATGGCGGTATACTTGACGATGACCCCGCGCTCTTCCATGCGCGCGATCGCCTCTTCCACCGACTTTTCGTCCGTTTCGAGCATGAGCGCGATCTTGGCGGGGGTATAGCGGCAGTCTTCCTGCAATATTTTGAGAATTTCCGATTCCAGTTTTTTCATACGAACTCCTTGCCCCTTTTTATCAGTATATATTTTCGCGGGGAATATGTCAATTATATTTTACTTTTTGCGAAAATTCAAGTATAATCAAGAAAAATCTTCGCAAAAAACGGGAGGCACGCCATGCGGATCTGGGCGAAAGTCGTAAAAGACGGCAAAACGGAGAGGCAGATCGTCTATGAACGGGAGGAAAAGCTCGTCTACTCCCGCTTTTTGGATTATCTCTTCGACATCTGCCACGAGCTGGATATTTCCACCCCCGTGCTCTTAAAAACGCACATTTTCAACTTCGCCAAATTCAATCATGTGCGCTTTCTCCCCCGCGATTTCGTCGAAGGGGTGGATTTCGACTTCCTTCTTTTGGAAAATATCGTCGTCTGAGCCCGCCCGCGCTTGACAAAAGGCGGCGCGCCTGCTATCATATCGTGCGGTAGGTTTTCGGAAAACACTACCTAAAAACAACCGAGGTAACTGAATAATGAAACGCTTAAACACCAAGATGCTGTGCAGGGCGGGCGTCATCGCCGCGCTCTACGTCGTCCTCACCTGGCCGCTCGGCGCCCTCGCCTTCGGCACGATGGGCTTCCAGATCCGCCCCGCCGAGGCGCTGACCATGCTTCCCCTCTTTTATCCGGAAGCGGTGCCCGCGCTGTATGCGGGCTGCCTCATCGCCAACATCATCACGGGCAACGCCTGGGATATAGGACTCGGCAGCCTGTGCTCCCTCGTTGCGGCGCTGATGACGCTGTTTGCGGGCAAACTCATCAAGAACACCCCCAGCAAACTTGCCGCGGCCGGGCTCTTCCCGGTACTTATCAACGCCTTCGTCATCCCCTCCGTGCTCATTCTGGGCGGCAGCGCCTATGCGGGCTATTGGTTCATGTTCGCTTCCCTGCTGCTGACGCAGGCGGTATGGGTCTACGGATTGGGCGTGCCGCTGTATTTCGGCGTGCGCACACTGCGGGCGAAAGGCATTTCCGCCTTCGCCGACAACTGCACCGTAAAACCGCTCGAAAAGGACGGCACGGACAGGCAAGAGCATTCCGCCTGACAAAACAAAATAACGCAAACGGCGTCTCCGCTTTCCGAAGAGGCGCCGTTTTTTTATATACGTATCAAAAGATCTGCACCATCCACCAGTTTTTGGAGATGCCGAAGCCGAGCATGAGCACGAGCATGACGATCCAGTCGATGACGATGGGCACGCCCAACCCGATGTCGATGCCGAGGGCGACCTTATCGGGGAGCTTGTCGAGCTTGTTCATGAGCGGCTCGAACACGAAGCGCATGAACAGCATGATGCCCGCCGTGAGCCCGAGGGCGGTGGGCACGCTCGTATATTTGGTAAAGCGGAGCGGGATGCCCGTATAGTCCCACAAGACGACGCCCGACACCCATTCCACAAAGGTGCCGAAGAGCACTTCGCCGAAAAAGATACAGCAAAAGAGGATGAGCGCATACAGCGTATATTTTGCCGCGGCGGAGAGTTTGCTCTCCTTTTTGAAGATCTTCCACAAAAAGAAGCGCATCTCCTTGGGCGTACCCAAAAAGACGTACATCACGAACACGGCGATGCCGTAAGCGAACAAAAAGGGCAAGAACTGGCGGCGGCTGTTGATGACCCCGTCCCGCGCGAGGCGGAAGACGTTCTCCACGACAAAGCCGATGAAGGACATGATGATGCACATGATGAGGAGGGTCACGAGCCTGTAATTAAATACTTTGAAGGCGAAAAACCCCTTTCTCTGCGGTTCCGCCGAAGCGGAAGGCTCGGCGGACAGCGCCGCCCCTTCGCAAGGCGCGCCCTCCTTTGCCGAAGCGGAGCGCTCCTTTGCGGGCTGCTCCCCGTCGGGCGTTCCGTTTGCGGAAGGCTTGCCAAAAAGCGCTTTTTCGGAAAGCGCATCGGACGGCACCTCCGCAAAAGGGTTATCGGACGGCGCGTTTGCGGGCTGCTCTTGGGCGGGGCGGCCTTCGCCCGCCTCCTCCCCGCTCTTCTCCCCGGAAAGCGGGAGATTTCTCTCTCTTTCCGCAGCCCCTTCCTCGGCGCGGGCGTTTGTCTGCTTCTTCATACTCTCCTCTCGGGTAAATACGTTTTATAGTATTATACCACTTTGCCGAAAATAATCAACCGCGCGGCGCCGCAAGGCGGACGATTTAACACAATTTTTACATTGGCGGCGGGAACGGCTCCTCTTCTCATCGTATGCGCCCGCCGCCGCAAAGGTGTCACGCGCCCGAAAACACCGTACAAAGCCTCCGCCCGCGGCGCAAAGCGCCTTTGTACGCAAAAAAAAACAGCCACACGGCGCAAAGCGCCTTTGTGCGCAAAAAAACAGCCACGCGGCGCCGCTCCCGCTAAAGAGCGCGCCCCACACGCAAACAAGCGCAAAAGGCGCAAAAAGCGGTCTTCGGGCAGACCGCTTACAAAACGCATTTATTCCGCAGCGGAGAACACCTCTTCGATGACGCCGCCGCCGAGACATTTTTCCCCGTTGTAAAGGACGGCGTACTGCCCCTCCGTGAGGGCGCGCTGCGGCGTTTCGGCGAAGATGACCGCCTCTTTCCCGCCTTCCAAAAGGCGCACGCGCACGGGCTGTTCCCCCTGGCGGTAACGGAATTTTGCCGTGCAGGAAAATTCCGCGGCGGGCGGCGCGGGGATCCAGTTCATGCCCGACGCGCGGCAGCCGCGCGCATACAGCCGCTCTTCCCCGCCGTGAGCGACGTAAAGGATATTCTCTTTGAGGTCTTTGCGGATGACGAACCAGCGGCCGCCTTCCGCGTCCTCCTTCTGACCGCCGATGCCCAGCCCCTTCCTCTGGCCGATGGTATAATACATGAGCCCGATATGCTCGCCGAGCGTCCTGCCGTCCGTCGTCACGATCTTGCCGGGGCGGGCGGGCAGATATGTTTTGAGAAAATTGCGGAAATTGCGCTCGCCGATAAAGCAGATACCCGTGCTGTCCTTCTTTTTGGCGGTGGAAAGCCCGTTTTTTTCGGCAATGGCGCGCACCTCTCCCTTTTGCAGCCCGCCGAGCGGAAAGAGCACGCCCGCAAACTGCTCCTGCGTGACCTGATTGAGAAAATACGTCTGGTCTTTTCCCGTATCGGCAGCTTTCAAAAGAAAGTGCCTGTCCCCTTCGTGGCGGATGCCGCAGTAATGCCCCGTGGCGATATAGTCCGCCCCGAGCGCGAGCGCGTGTTCCTTGAAGGGCCCGAACTTGATCTCGCGGTTGCAAAGAACGTCGGGGTTGGGCGTTCTTCCCCGCGCATACTCTTCCAGAAAATAGGAAAATACCCGCTCGCGGTATTCCCGCGCGAAATTGACGGTAAAGTACGGGATACCGATCTTGTTGCAGACGCGGCGCACGTCTTCATAGTCCGCCTCGGCGGTGCAAGCGCCGTCCTCTCCCTCTTCTTCCCAATTGACCATAAACAGCCCGACGACGTCGTACCCTTCTTCTTTTAAAAGAAGCGCCGCCACCGAACTGTCCACGCCGCCGCTCATGCCGACGACGACCGTCTTTCCTTTCTTCAATGCGGTATACCTTCCGTATTTTTTATCATTATAATGCGGAAAGGGCGGCCCTGTCAACCGAATCGGCGCCGTAAATTACGGGCGCGGGCCATCCTGCCCGCGCCCGTAAAAGGCCGCTTTATGACCTATCCTTTCAGGTTTTTGATGTAGGCGAGCGCCGTCTCCACGCAGCCGTCTATGCCGACGAGGCTGCTGTCCATGCAAAGGTCGTGGTTTTCCGCCATCCCCCACTTCTTGTCCGTATAGTACTCGTAATATTTTTTGCGCTTTTTGTCCGTCGCGCGGATGTGCGCTTCCATCTTTTCGGGAGATACGCCCGTATTCATGGTGAGCTTACGGCGGATACGGAAATCGATGGGCGCATGGACGTAGATCTTGATGCTGTCTTCCACGATCGCGTCCGAACATCTGCCGACGAGCACGCACGCGCCCCGCTCGGCGAGCTGACGGATGAGGTTGGACTGCGCGATGTAGATCTGATCGGTCATCGGCATCTGGTAATAGGAATACAGCGTGCGGGAAAAGATCCCGGGCGCGCTCTCTTCATAGTTGCGCATGAAATCTTCGGAAAGATTGCTGTTTTGCGCCGCCATGGAGATGAGGTCCTTATCATAGAACGGGATGCCCAGCGCACCCGCAAGTTTGATGCCGAACTCCCTGCCTCCGCTGCCGAACTGACGGCTGACCGTGATCACCTTATTCATACATTATGCCTCCCTTTCGGGGCCGCAACGGCTCCCCCTTTTCTTCTATTAAACACCAAAAACGGCGGTTTGTCAAGGCTCGCGCGAAAATTTTTCTTCACGAAAATGCAAAGCGCGCAAACGGTTGACAACCACCGCACGTTATGGTATATTTGCAGGCGAGATCATCCGCCGCCGGGTGGATAAAGCGCAGGATACCGTGTCGTCAGGCCTCAGAAGATACGGCTTGTCCGGCGCATTTTTTTTGCGGAGCACACCATGAAAAAAGACAAGACCTTATTCTCGCAATTTGCAAAATACGCCTCGCTGAGCGTGCTCGGCATGATCGGCATGTCCTGCTATATCCTCGCCGACACCTTCTTCATCTCCAAAGGGATGGGCAAAAACGGGCTCGCCGCCCTCAACTTCGCCATCCCCGTCTACAACGTCATGCACGGGCTGGGGCTGATGCTCGGCATCGGCGGCGCGACCAAATACACCGTCTTCAAGAGCCGCGGCGACGATAAAAAGGCGGACGCCGTATTTACGGGCACCCTCCTGCTCGGAGCGGCATTTGCCGCCCTCTTCATGCTGGCGGGCGGCCTGTTCTCGGGAAAACTCGCCCTCCTTCTCGGAGCCGACGCCGACACCTACGCACTCACCGATATTTATCTCAAGGTGCTGCTGCTGTTCGCCCCCGCCTTTATCTGCAACAATATCCTCATGTGCTTCGTGCGCAACGACGGCGACCCGCGGCTGGCGATGTTCGCCACGGTGAGCGGCAGCCTCACCAATATCGTGCTCGACTATGTGTTCATCTTCCCCTGCGGGCTGGGCATGTTCGGCGCGGTGCTGGCGTCGGGCGTCGCCCCCGTCATCGGCACGGGATTTTCCCTCTCGCACATCCTGCGCGGCAAAAACGGCTTTCACCTTGCCCGCACGAAAGAATGTTTCCGCCATATGGGCGCGAACTTCGCGCTCGGCTTCCCCGCCTTCGTCGAACAGCTATCCTCGGCGATCGTCATCCTCGTGTTCAACTTCATCATCCTCGGCCTCCTCGGCAACACGGGCGTGGCGGCATACGGGGTGATCGCCAACATCTCCTTGGTCGTGCTCTCCGTCTTTACGGGCATCGCCCAGGGAACGCAGCCGCTCATCAGCCGCGCCCACGGGGAAGACAACCGCGAAAACGAGCGCCGGCTCCTTTGCTACTGCGCGGCGGCGGCGCTTCTCGTCTCCCTTTTCGCCTATGCGATAGTCGCCGCCTTTGCCTCGCCCGTCGCGGAGATCTTTAACAGCGAAAAGGACCCCGCCCTCGGCGCCATCGCCGCGCGCGGGCTGCGGCTGTACTTTATCGCCGCGCCCTTTGCGGGGCTGAACATCATCCTCTGCTCCTATTTCGCGGCGGCGGAGACCCCGCTGCCCGCGCATATCCTCTCTCTCCTGCGCGGGCTCGCCGTCATTATCCCCGCCGCCTTTCTCTTCTCCTTCCTTTGGGGGATCACGGGGGTCTGGCTCTCCTTCCCCGCCACGGAAGGGGCGGTCTGCCTCATCGGCGGGCTCTTCCTCTTTTTCGGCAGAAGGCGCGCCGCCGCCCGAAGCGCAAAAAAGCCGCCCGCGGCATGAAAAGGGCATAAAGGCGGCATTTTTATAAAAAAACGGCACAAAAACGCCGCTTCTTTAAAAATACGGCGCAGCGCCTACTCCAAGGCGACGCGCGCCGCACAGCGTTCAAGGGGGCGCCCCGCAAACTTGCGGGGCGCCCCTTCTTTCGCTCTTTCATCTTTTTACAGTGTTTCCGCGCCGATACGCAGGGAAAAACGCACGCTCTCCCCCGCGGCGAGGCTTCTATAATAAAAGCCGCCGTCCAACGGGCACGTGCACGGCTCCAGCCCGAGGGCGTAATCGCCCGCCGCCATGCTCTTCCACTCGACAAAATGCGGCAGGGTATCCCCCGACCAGGCAAGGGTGAACCGCTTGCCGAGCGCTTTGTTGACAAGCGACACTTCGGGCGTTTTCAGCCGCAGAAAATAGCACATCTCCTCTTGATTTGGAACGGGCGCAGTCATTTTGCGGCGGTCTTTCATATGCTTTTCCGCCCATGCGGTGCGGGGAATGACCTCCTCGGCATCGTCAACAAGCTCCGCCCCCTCATCGAGCATGGGATAGCCCACGTTAACGTGATACAACAGGCAGTAATTTTCCGCGCGCGCGCCGAAATTTTCGAGCGTGTCGGAAATTTCCAGCACATTTGCGCCGATCGCGGAAAAGACGCGTCGCCTGAAGCGCAGGGCTTTGCCGAACAGCTCCGTCTCTTCCGTCTCCGCCTCGACGAGGACGCCTGCCTGCGAACACTCCGCGCGCGTCACCCTGGCGGGCGCGTTGTGATGGCTGCCGTGCAGTTCGTACCCTTCTCTTGCGCCCACACTGTCCAGCCCGCAGGTATAGAGCATTCCCCCTTCAAAGCGGTTTGCAAAGGGCGTTTCCCGTGCGGTAAAGCCGTTTTTGCTGATAAAAGATACGTTCTGCCCCTCGTGATACAGCTGCATTATATCCAGCGCATTGCTCTCGTTGAGAAGAAAGCGGATCCTGCCGTTGTCGCAGTCGAGAACGCGCAAGCCCCGCTCCTTCCCTTCCGTCATTTCATAGCGCCGAAGTGAGGCGATCTGCGCAAAATTTGCGATACGTCCGTCCATTTTTTACTCCATATTGCTGAAAACGCGCAGCGTATTTTCCGCATTTTCCCGCATCGCCTTCTGCGCGGAAAGCGCCATGTCGTGGAAAAACCCGCTGCCGTTTTGTTCGGCGTGCGCCTTCGCCGCCGCGTAACCCGCATAGGACATATAGCTGAAATAGTTGATCTTATTGATGCCGCGGCGGATGACCTCGCGGTATTCTTCGTGCGAAATGCCGCTGCCGCCGTGCATGACGAGGGGGATATCCGTCTTTTCGCGCACCCTTGTGATGATATCCATATTGAGAACGGGTTTTGTCTTATAAATGCCGTGCGCGGTGCCGAAGGCAATGGCGAGCGCGTCCACGCCCGTCCTTTTCAGAAAATCGGGCACAAGTTCGGGCTTTGTATATAGTGCGGAAGGGTCGGCGGCAGCTTCGCCCGTTCCCCCTTCGCGCTGCGGCAGCGCGCCCAGCTCCGCCTCCACGTCTGCGCCGTGCGCATGGGCGTATTTTACCATTTCCGCCGTGCCTTTGACGTTTTCTTCATAAGGCCGCGTGGAATAGTCGATCATCGCCGACGTAAACCCCATATCGACGGCGCGCTTGCAATAGGCAAAATCTTCGCCGTGGTCGAGATGCACGCACACGGGCACTTTGCTGCGTTCGGCAAGTTCGAGCATGACGGGCCCGATCTTATCCAGCGGCGCGACGGGCTCGTGCAGCTGCGCGTGGGAGATGATGACGGGCACGTTGAGGCTTTCCGCCGCGTCCAATACGGCAAGCAGGCATTCGAGGTTGGGCGTGTTGAACGCGCCGACCGCAGTCCCATTCTTTTTGGAAATTTCAACGACTTCTTTCAATGACGCTAACATGGTTCACCTCCTGTCAATGTCGATGACTTCGTAACCGAGATAGGTCTTGAAAGCCTCTTCCAAAACCGCTTTCATATGCCCCATAGCGACGGTGGTGTGGTGTTTGAACCCGCCCTTTGCGAGGCGGATGAGCTTATTCTGCAAATCGGGGATCTCCGCCACGCCGCCGCAGCCGAAAAATTCTTTTTCGATGGGCTCGCCCGTGAAACGCGCCTCGCTCGCATATACTTTGAACTTGCCGTTTTCGGTAAAGCCGTTGGAAAAAGTCATGTCGAAGGCGGCGATGCGCCCCTCGTTCGTGCCCCAGCCCGAGCCGGGGTCGCCCTTGGCAAACATCTTGTGCTCGGTGACGGTGCCTTTGCCTTCCATGAGCGACTGCGCAACGGGCCCGCAGTGGAAAAGGATGACCTTATTTTCGTCATCGCCGTAATTGTTGTTCCAATCGAGGCAGGCAGCAGGCTTACCGCTTGCAAGCGCCAACGCCCGCATGGTGACGGCGGAAGTGAGGTCGATCTCGCACGAGCAGGTAATGCCGCGGTCGTTGAGCTCGGAGATGAGAACGCACGGGCAGACGCGCAGGATGGTCTCCATTTCGTTCCAGCAACGAAGGGTCAGCGCGTCCAGCTTATATTCTTCGATATACTCGTCGATGACGACGGAGATCTTGGCGAAGGTCAGCTTGTTCGCCGCGGGAACGCGCGAAAAATCGGCGTAATTTTCCAACCGTTTGACCTTGGTGAGCACCGCCTTGTCGTCATCCTTCTTCTGCCCGACCTTGAAGATGAGTTCGGAAAGGTCGAAACTCTCCACATTGATGCCGTACCTTTGCAGGGTCACTTCGTCGAAGCGCACCGTTTTAAATGCCGTCGTGCGCGCGCCGATGCAGCCCAAATTAAAGCGCTTCATGCCCTTGACCACGCGGCAGACTGCGGCGAAATCTTTGAGGTTCTGCGCAAACGCCTCGCTCAAAGGATGCACGACGTGCGGCTTCATCACCGTGAAGGGGATCTTGTACTGATAAAAGACGTCCGTCACCGAGAATTTACCGCAGAAGGCGTCTCTGCGGTGCGCAAAGTCCATTTTACCGATCTCATCGGGATACGCCTGCATAAGGATGGGGACGCCGGCATCCTGCAGCGCCGCAGCAGCGCCGTTTTCGTCGATGAAGATGGGCATGCAGAGGATGACGCCGTCGTATTCCCCTTCGTGGCTTTTCAGCCAGTCGTGGTACAGCCTGCCCTCCTCGCGCGTTTCCACCCCGCCGTAGCGGGTGAGAGAAGCGTCCATCGCCAAATACTCATGCCCCGCGCGCGTGACCACCTCGATCATCTCCCGCCGCGCGCCCTCGATGAGTTCCCCGGGCATAAACCCGCGGTTGCCGAAAAAGAGTGCGAATTTCATATCAGAAGATCTCCTTTAACAGATGATATAATTTTTTGTATTTTGCGTACTTTGCCTCGTACACCGCCATATACTTGTCTTGCGGGCAATATTCGTCTTTATAGCGAACGAATACGCCGCGCGCCTCTTCGAGGCTTTTACATACACCGAGGGCGACGGCGGAGAGCATTGCGCAGCCGCATAATCCCCCTTCCGCGGAGCGCAGCGTCTTTACGTTCAGCCCCAGAACGTCGCTCTTGATCTGCAACCAGGGGCGGGAATTTGCGCCGCCGCCCGTCGCCGTGATCTCTTTCACGGAGATGCCGAACGGCGATACCGCTTCCAGATTGACCCGCATTTCAAAGGATGTCCCCTCTAAAATCGCGCGGTACAGATCGAGGTCTGTCGTCTCCTTTGTCAGATTCAGGAACGCGCCCTTGGCATTCCTGTCCTGATAAGGCGTCGCCGCCCCCGCAAAGTACGGCAGCAAAAGCACGTCCGTTGCCGCGGGCAAATTCTTTTCGAGATAGGAAAACTGTTCCCGTT
>CALWCR010000021.1 GCA_944376445.1 uncultured Clostridia bacterium
ATTCGACGTACGTCTTCCCCTTGTTCTGGGTGATCGTCGCGGGGAAGAAGTTCATCTGCGGCGTGCCGATAAAGCCCGCGACGAACTGGTTGATCGGATAATCGCAGAGGTTCTGCGGGGTGTCGACCTGCTGCATGAAGCCGTCTTTCATGACGACGATGCGGGTACCCATCGTCATCGCCTCGATCTGGTCGTGCGTGACGTAGATAAAGGTCGTGGCGAGCCTTGCGTGCAGTTTGGAGATCTCCGTCCTCATCTGGGCGCGCAGTTTCGCGTCGAGGTTGGACAGAGGTTCGTCGAGAAGGAAGACCTTCGGTTCGCGGACGATCGCGCGGCCGAGCGCGACACGCTGGCGCTGACCACCGGAGAGAGCCTTCGGTTTACGGGTGAGGTAATCGGTGATGCCGAGGATGGCAGCCGCCTCTTTGACCCTTTCGTCGATGATCTGTTTGGGCACTTTGCGCAGTTTCAAACCGAACGCCATGTTGTCATAGACGCTCATGTGCGGATACAGCGCGTAGTTCTGGAACACCATCGCGATGTCCCTGTCCTTCGGCACGACGTCGTTGACGAGTTTGCCGTCGATATAGAGCTCGCCCTTGGAAATTTCCTCGAGACCCGCGATCATACGCAGGGTCGTGGATTTTCCGCAGCCGGAAGGCCCGACGAAGACGATGAATTCTTTATCTTTGATATCCAGGTTGAAGTCGGTGACCGCCGTGACGCCGGACGGATAGACTTTGTAGATCCCTTTCAACAAAAGGCTTGCCATAAAAAGTTTCCTCCCTACATAAGTTTTTAACTTTACTGTATCTATTTTACAACATCGGCGGCAAAAAGACAATGGGCAATTATTACAAATAATTTTAGCCTTTATGTTAAATTTGCCCAACATATCCGCTCCGCCCCCGCATTTTGCGAAAAAAGCGCGCCATGGCCCCCTATTTTTTGCGCGCGGGAGTTGTATTTTGCGGACGAATCTGTTATACTGTAAACGATAAAGCCGCGCGCCCGAAGCGGCGCGGACGAAAAGCATAAAAAAAACGGCGCCCGCGGGCGCACATTCCCGAAATTTTACGGAGCGGAAAATGGACATCAATAAATATGTGCCGAAATTCAGGCTGAAAAGCAAAGACCTCATGCACGTTGCCGACCTTTCGGCAGAAGAGATCTACGAACTCTTATATACGGCAAAACTGATGAAGAAAAAGCTCAAGGCGGGCGAGACGGTCACCCTCCTTCGCGGCAAGACGGTCGGGCTCCTCTTCGGAGACGTGTCCACCCGCACGCGCATCTCCTTCGAGCTCGGCATCCGCCAGATGGGCGGGGATTACCTCTTCCTTCCCAAAGACGAGACCCAGCTTTCGCGCGGGGAGAGCATCCGCGACACCGCCGCCCTCTTAAAGCGGTACGGGCTGTCCGCCATCGTCCTGCGCGCCTTCAACGACGCGGAACTGGAAGATTTTTCTTCCCACAGCGAGATCCCCGTCATCAACGGGCTCTCGGACAGATCGCACCCCCTGCACGTCCTTTCCGACCTTTTCACCATCTGGGAGAAGAAGGGCTCGCTGGACGATCTGCGCCTCGCCTATATCGGCGACGGCAACAACGTGACCAACTCCCTCATCATCGGCTGCACGAAATGTTCGATGAACATCTCCGTCGCCAGCCCGAGCGGGCATAAACCCGAGCAGTCCATCGTCGAGCGCGCCATGCAGTTCGGCGACGTGCTCATCACCGACAGCGTCGAAGAAGCGGTCAGCGGCGCGGACATCGTCTATACGGACGCCTTTTTGCCCGCAGACGGGGAAGACCCGCAGGCGACGCGGGAAAAGTTTGAAAAATACCGCATCACCCCCGAGGTGATGGCGCTCGCCAAGCCGGACGCCCTCTTCATGCACCGTATGCCCGTCCGCCGCGGCGAAGAAGTGGCTGCCAAGGTCGCCGACGGGCCGCAGTCCGTCATCTACGATCAGGCGGAAAACAGGCTGCACCTGAACAAGGCGGCGCTCGCCCTCCTTTTGGCGGGAGAAACCAAATAAACCGTCAAAGCGCGGGGTATCCCTCCGCATCCGGCGGCAATACGCGGGGAAGCTCCTTCCCCGCTTTTTTATTCCTTGCGGGCATCTCCGTCGGCGCGGCCGCGGGCGCTTGAAGCTCTTCCTCCTCTTTTTTATTCCTTGCGGGGCGGGAAAAAAGCGGAAAGCAGACACAGCAAAAGACGAAAAAGCGGCGGCGGACAGATAACGAGCGGCAAAAAACGGACGGCGGCAGACAACACAAAAAGCAGCGGCGGACAGATAACGAGCGGCAAAAAACGGACGGCAAAAAGCGGGGGCGGCGCATGAAAATGTGCCGCCCCCTCCTTCGTCTTTATGTTTTTACAGTTTTTCGGCGATCGCCTGCAAAAACTCTTTGGAGTCGAGTTTTACGGGCACGATCCCTTCCGATCTGAACAGCGGGACGAGATCGCCCGTCATTTTGCCATCTTCGATGACGGCGACGGTCGCCTGTTCCAGCTTTTTGGCAAACGCGGTGAGGGCGGGGATACCGTCCAGCTCGCCGCGCTTGGCGAGCGCGCCCGTCCAGGCGAAGATGGTCGCCACCGAATTGGTGGAAGTCGTTTCCCCTTTCAGATATTTATAATAGTGGCGGGTGACGGTGCCGTGCGCCGCTTCAAACTCATAATTGCCCTCGGGCGAGACGAGCACGGAGGTCATCATGCCGAGAGAGCCGAAGGCGGTGGCGACCATGTCGCTCATCACGTCGCCGTCGTAGTTTTTGCACGCCCAGAGCACGCCCCCTTCCGAACGCACGATGCGCGCGACCGCGTCGTCGATGAGGGTATACATATATTCGATGCCCGCCGCCGCGAATCTCTCCTTGTATTCCGCGTCGAAGATCTCTTGAAAAATGTCCTTGAAGCGGTGATCGTACTGCTTGGAGATGGTGTCTTTGGTGGCGAACCAGAGGGGCATCTTCAAGTCGAGGGCGTAATTGAAACAGGAACGGGCAAAACTTTGAACGGATGCGTCCGTATTGTGCACCGACTGCACGATGCCGCTCCCCTCCGCAAAGTCGTGTACAAGAAGTTTTTCCTTGACGGAGCCCTTTTCGTCTTCGACGACAAGGTACGCCTTATCCCCCGCCGCCGCGCGCGTCTCCACGCCCGAATACACGTCGCCGTAAGCGTGGCGCGCGAGCACGATGGGCTTTTTCCAGCCGGGGATATAGGGCGTGATGCCCTTGGCGAGGATGGGAGCGCGGAAGACCGTTCCGTCCAGAATGCGGCGGATGGTGCCGTTGGGGCTCTTCCACATCTTTTTGAGTTTATATTCCTCCACGCGCTGCGCGTTGGGGGTGATGGTGGCGCATTTGACGCCCACGCCGTATTTTTTATTCGCCAGAGCCGCCGCGACGGTCACTTCGTCGTCCGTCCTGTCGCGGTTGACGAGCCCGAGATCGTAATACTCCGTCCGAAGTTCGACATAGGGGCAGATGAGGATCTCCTTGATCCACTGCCACAAAACGCGGGTCATCTCGTCCCCGTCCATTTCGACGAGGGGCGTTTTCATCATGATCTTTTCTTTCATACAAGGCACTCTCCCTGTTGGAATTTCCTCTATTTTATCAAATTTGCGCCCGAAATTCAAGCGTTTGCCCGCCAAAGCGCGCAAAAGAGCGAAAAGCGCCATGCAAAGGGAAAGCGCGCCGCAGGCAAAGCCCGCCAAAAGGCAGGAAAGGCGCAGCCCGCCGTTTCCCTGCCAGCCGTAATAATAGATGAGGCGGTGAAAGAGCAGGACAAAAAGGAATAAATTTTCCGCGCGGGAGAAAAATTTTTTGCAAAAGAGAAGGTCCCCTTCCGCCGTCTTTGCGCGGTAGCGCCGCCTTCCGCCGAGGGAGACGCACAATTTGATCAGAATGTATACGCCGCCGACGATCACATACAGAAAGGTCAGCGTCATCGGCACGGCATAGCGGTAGACGATAAAAGAGAGCAGGGCCGCCTCGATACCCAAAAGGGCGAAAACGGGCGCGCAAAACAGGCATATACGGCCGCTCTTTTCCCGCCACAGGAGGGCGAGCCCGCCCCTGCCCGCCGCGAGCAGGGAAAACCAGACGATCTGCGCGGAAAACCAGACGGACGGTTCTTTTGCGAAAGAGACCGCGTTGTAGACGATGTATGCGGCGTTGACGATAAACGCCGCACAGAGGACGCAGAGGGCGCGAAAGGCAAGATCGCTGCGCAGCTTTTTTGCGGCTGCCGCCGCGCGCCGCCAAAAAGCGCTCTTTGCCATATGCGTCCCCTCCTCCGTTTTTCCTTCATTATAAAAAAGGCGGAAGGCAAAGTCAAGCGCGGCGAGCCATACAGCTGCCCGAAGCGCCGCAAAAACTACCGCGCGCGCTTGCCGCCTTTACCCGAGAAGGAGGAAAACACGCCCGTATTTTTGAGCAGCTTTTTGCCCCGACCCGCCGCGGCGGCGGCGATCCCTTCGCCGATGATATCGGAAAGGACGCGCGAAAAGCCTGCCAGGCTTTCGGAAAAGAGATAACAGGCAAGAGAGCCCGGCACGGTGTTGAGTTCGTTGAAATACACCTCTTCCCCGCTAAGCAGAAAATCCGCGCGCACCACGCCGCGCAGGCCGAGGCGGCGGTATAAAAGTTTTGTATACCCCTTGACGCGCGCGGCGGATACGGCGGGAAGATCGGCGGGAAAGCGGCGGCGCGCCCCCTTTTCGCCCGCAAGATATTTATCCGAAAAGGTCAGTATCTCGTTGGCGGTGACGGGCTCTTCGCATTCGGAGAGGACGATCTCTCCCCCCGCGCGGTAAGCGGCGCAGTTGATCTCGCGCGCGCCCGCGAGGTATTTTTCGGCGATCAGGCAGCGGTCGAAGGAGAAAGCGGTCTCGACGGCGCGCACGAAGGCGGGGCGGTCGGCCGCGACGGAGACGCCGATGCTGGAACCCTGGCAGACGGGCTTGACGACTACGGGATAGCCGATGCGCTCTTCCACGCAGCGGATGGCGAAGGCGCCGCGCTTGGCGTATTCCGCCTCGCCGATGCGAAAGTACGGCGCCGTGCGCACCCCCAGCGCCTTGGCGGCGAGCTTGGTGAGCCCTTTATCCATGAAGAGCGCCGAAGCCGCCATATCGGGCGAGGCGTTCGGGATATGATTTTGCGCGAAGAGGGCGGCAACCAGCCCGTCTTCCCCGCCCGCGCCGTGGCAGCAGTTGAGCCCGCAGTCTATCCCCGAAAGCAAGGCGAGCTTTTTGCCCTCGACGGCATAGAGCGCGCCGTGCAAAAAAAGCGCTTCGTCCGCCTTCGACATCCCGCCGCGGAAGGCGGAGACATCGGCAAGGCGCCTGCCCGTATACATCCGCCCGTCCTGCGCAAGATAGACGGGATACGCCGCATAGCCCGCCCCGTCCAAAAGATTGACCGCCAGCGTCCCCGTTATGACGGAGACTTCGTTTTCCGAAGACATCCCGCCGAACACGACGGCGACATTTTTCCGAACCGAACGCATAAAAAACACCTCCGCAAAAAATTTTTTGCTTTGGTAAAAAAGGTTCACGAAAATCTCGGCGAGACGTCGCCTGCGATTTTCCGTGATTTGAGGGAGACACCGCCGTACAAACGCGGCAGCGTTTTAGCGGCGTTTTCTCCCTCTTTTTTGCCTTTTAGGGGCACGCACTATTATAGCACGGCAAAAAATTCACCCTCTTCCCGCAAGCCAATGCGTTGGCAAATGGGGTGAAAAAGCAAAAAGTGTGATTTTTGCTTTTTCGCGGAACAAGTTCACGAAAATCTCGAAAAGCTGTTTTCTCGATTTTCCGTGATTTTAGGGGAAACCCGAACGGCTTTCCCCTCTGCGCGGCATACATAAGGGCACACATACCATACAATGCCGCGCATTCACCCTTTCCGTAAGCCAATGCGTTGGCAAATAGGGTGAAAAAGCAAAAAGTGTGATTTTTGCTTTTTCATATGAGTATTTTATTTTTTAAATAATTGCGGCGCGTTCGGAAATCGCATTTTCGATAAGCGCACTCTATTTGCCGCATCCTTGCGGCTTGCCGAAAAAGTGTGAATGCGAAAATTTTGATAATATGTAAGCCCCTATCTATTTTCGCAGAGAGAAAAACGCCGCAGAGCCGCTTCTTTAGCGGCGAACGGCGGTTGTCTCTCAATATCACGACTTTTCGCAGTGCCTTTGCACGAGAAAAGTGTGAACTGTTTACTCTTTTGCGTTTCCGCAAACCACGCTTTGCGGAAAAAGCCCCCAATTTGCCGCGATAAGCGGCCTCGGGCAGGAAAGGTGAATTCGACGCATACATAATAGTGAAAGCCCCTAAAAAGCGCCGAAGAGGAAAAATCCGAACGCAGAGCCGTTTTTTCTTAAAAAACGGCGAACGTTGGGGTTTTCCTAAGAATCACGACTTTTTGAGTGCCTTTGCGCTCAAAAAGTGTGAACCCCTTATCAGTTATAAATATCCGGCAAATCATTCAAAAAGAGCACCGCGTCGCCTTCGGAAAGCTCTTCCGACAAGAGCGTTTCCGCCGCCGCAAGCGTGGGCACGAGCGTCAGTTTTTCCGCGTCTCCGCCCGCGGCGAGATAGCCCCGCTTTACGGCGGTGACGAGCGTCGCGCCGACGAGAATGACACGGTCGAGCCCCGCCAGCTTTTCGCCGAGGGCAGCGTTTTCTTCCTCTTCGAGCACGCCGAGCTCGACAAGCCCGGGCGTTACGACAAATTTTCTGCCGCCAAACAGCCTAAGCACGGCAAGCGCTTCGCCCGCGCCGACGATGTTGGCGTTATACGCATCGTCCAAGATCGTGACGCCGTGCGCCCTGTACGGCTGCAGGCGGTGCTCCACGGGCGCAAGTTTGGCGATGCCCGCGGCGATCTCTTCCTTGCTAAGCCCCAGTTTATAGGCGACGGCCGCCGCGAGGGCGATATTGCGCGCGTTGTGCGCGCCTAAAAGAGAGGTATGTACCGCGATCTCTCCGATCCCGAGCGCCAGTTTGAAATCGGCGCCGCTTTCGCTGCAGCGGATATCGTGCGCGCCGCATTCGCCGTGCACGCCCACCCCCACTTTGACGAGTTTCGCCGCGGCAACGTCCAGCTTTTCGGTATTTTCGTCCATGCCGATAAAGGCGTAGCCGCCCTCCTTCGTGCCCGCAAGGACTTCGCCTTTGGCGCGGATGACGGACGCAAGATCGCCGAACGTCTCCAAATGTTGGGGACATATCCCCGTAACGACGCAATGATCGGGCGCGACCAGATCGCAAAGCTCGCGGATGTCCCCTTCCTGCCGCGCACCCATCTCCGCCACGAACACGTCGAAGGAAGCGAGGTCTTCCCCTTCCACCGCCTTGGCGATGCCGAGCGGCGTATTGTACGAAGCGGGCGTCGCCAGCACCCTGTATTTTTCGGAAAGGAGGGCGGCGATAAAGGTCTTGACGCTCGTCTTGGCGAAGCTGCCCGTGACGGCGATCTTGACGCATTCGGCGGCGTGCAGCTTTTCGCGCGCGGCGGCGAGATATTTTTGATTTTTTTTGCCCGAAAAGGGCTTATCGAGCGCATTGCCCGCCCGCAGCAGGAAGGGCAGGAGCACGGGCAGTACGGCAAGGGGCAGATAGCGCACATGGCTCAAAAGCGCCGCATCCGCATAATACGCCGCGGCGTTGACCGCAAGCGTCAAGGCAGCCGCCGCAAAAAACACGACAACCGCCGTGAGGGCATAGACGCGGCCCGCGCGCGCCGTGGAAGCGAGGGGCACTTTGAGCGCCTTTTTGTCCGCCGCGCAATAGACGGCGACAAAGAGCGGGAACGGGAGAAGGGAGATATACGCCGCCCATCTGCCCGTAAACGAGAAGAGCACGGAAAGCGCCGCCGACGAAAGGAGGATGAGAAAGGCGAGCAGGGTGAGGCGGGAATAGATCATATTCCCCTTCCTGCGCGTCCATTTGGCAAAGCGCGCCCCGTCATAGCCCGACTGCTGCAGCGCGCCAAGCATCTTGAACGAGCAAAGCGGCAGCAAGAGCGCGAGCGCGACGGACACGAGCGCATATTCGGCGATCTTTTCGAGTGTAAACATATTACTCCTTTCCTTTTTACAAAGGTTCAGCGGAAAAATTCACGGGCGACGGCGTTGAACCGCGCGGGGTCTTCGGCAAAACAAAAATGCCCGAGCGAGGGCAGCACGGCGAGCCCTGCGCCGCGCGTGCCCGCCTGCAGGATGCGCACGTCCCCGACGGGGGTCGCCGTATCCTTTTCCCCGACGACATACAAAACTTCGGCGCCGATACGGGGAAGGAAGGGGGTCAGATCTTCGTTGACGATCTTTTTATAGCTCTCGCGCATGAGGGGCGGCAGGGCGCGGTATTCGCGAGAACCGAACTTTTTCTCGGCAAAGCGCGGCGCGAATTTTTTTACGGCGCGGTAGGCGCGCACTTTCAGGCGGTAAGAAAGCCCCCGCCGCGGCAGAACGCCCGCACAGCCGACGAGGAGCGCCTTGGAAAAGAGGTCATGCCGCGCGGCGAGCAGCTTTATGGCGACCCGCCCGCCGAACGAATGGGCGATCAGGCGGGCGCGGCGTATTCCCATGCCGTCCAGAAAACGCGCCGTATCCGCGGCGTAGTCGCCGACCGACCAGGCGGCGGGAAGGGGCGCGCTTTGCCCGAACCCGCGGAAATCAAAGGCGGTGACGCGGTAAAATCTTGAAAAATACTCTGTCTGAAAGGTAAAACACTCTTTTGACGCGAGATACCCGTGGAAAAACACGAGGTCTTCCCCCTCGCCCTTCCGAAAAACGGAGATCTCCTTTCCTTCCGATAAAATGGCGCCGCCTCCGTTATGTTATCGTTTTTTTTCAGAGAAACTTTTCCATCACCAGCGCGTCTTCCCCGTCGCCGTAATAGCGGGGGCGCGCATACCGCCCGACGTATCCCGCTTTCAGGTACAGCGCCATGGCGGGCGCATTGGAAACGCGCACTTCCAGAAACATTTTTTTGACGCCCGCGGCGCGCGCCTTTTCCTCCAGGCAAGCCAAAAGCGCGCGCGCCGTACCCCTGCGCCTTGCGGCGGGGTCGACGGCGATGTTGGCAAGGTCTGCCTCTTCCCCCGCCGCGACGGCGAAGGCATATCCGGCCGTTTTGCCCCCTTCCACGGCGGCGACGGTCAGCGTATTCGCGCCGAAAAAGGTGTCCGCCAGCATCTGAAAGCTCCACGGATCGGAAAAACAGCGCTTTTCCAGTTCGGCGACGGAAAAAATATCTTCATAGACCCAACTGCGGTATTCCATATCTTTTCTCCTCTGCCCTCATCCGCCCCGCTTTTCCCGTTCCTCTTCCGCCTGGCTCTTTTTGAGGTAGAAGGCGGCAAGCGGCTGCCCGTCCGGGCGGCGTTTTTGCAGCGCCGCCTTGAGCCCCGCGGCAGGGTCGGCTTCCCTGTACGGGACGGGAAGGGGCAGGCGGGAATATACGGGATATTGCCCCGCCAGTCGGGAAAGTTCTTCTTCATCGATGCGCACAGGCGGCAGAAAGAGCGCGTCCCCGTCATATCCGCACACATAGTAAAACCCTCTGCCCGCAGGCACCGCCGCGATCCGCCTGCCCTCTGCATTATATGCCAGCGTCTCCAGGGATGTTATGCCGACGGCGGGTTTTTTGAGCGCCGCGCAAAAGCCCTTGACGCAGGAAATGCCGATACGTATGCCCGTAAAGGAGCCGGGACCCGTCACCGCCGCGAAAAAATCGCAGTCTTTTAAGGCAAGCTCCGCCCGCGCAAGCGTCTTTTCGACGGCGTCCATCAGCCGCACGGAATGCTGCATACCGCAATGCGGTTCAAAATATACCGTCTCTTTGCCCTCTTTGCAGGCGATGACGGTGAGATATTCGTTCGCGGTGTCCACCGCAAGATAACTATTCATCGGCAACGATCTCCCTCTCCTTCTCGCCGCGGCGGACGATCCTGACCCGCTTTGCGCCCGCGGGCAGCACGTCGGCGATATTCTGCGGCCATTCGATGACGCAGATCCCGCCCGCATAAAAATAATCGGTGAGGCCGAGCGCCTCCGCCTCGGCGCCGCTTTTGAGGCGGTAACAGTCGTAATGATACAATACGCCGCCGTAGTCGTTCATATAGGCGTAGGTGGGGCTGGTGATCTCCTCTTCGATGCCGAGCCCCCGCGCGAGCCCCTTGACGAACACCGTCGTGCCCGCGCCCATCTCCCCTTCCAGAAGAACGACGTCCCCCGCGGAGAGGGTCTTTGCGTATTTTTTTGCGTATTCCGTTGTTTCCCGTTCGCTGTGTGAGATCATGTCCGCTCCGAAAAAATAAAAGAGGCGCCCTTACGCCTCCTTTATTATAATATAACCGAGCGGATTTTGCAATTAAAACTTATTCAAAAGGCGGGAAATTCTCTTGTATACGAGAAGGGTGACCCCCGACGCGATCAGGCAGCGCAAAAGATTGAAGGGCAGCACGGAGAGGGGCAGATAGTAAGCGTAGAAATTTTCGCCCGTGCAGGCGGGGAAAAGCTCCGTGAGCATACCCGCGATCGCTTCGATCCCGCCGAACATCTCCGCATAAGCGGGGATGATGATGAAGCGGTTGGTCAGAAGGGAAATGCCGACCGATGCGAGGGTGCCCGCCAAAAGGGCGAACAGGGCGCCCTTGAAGGTGCGGTCGTATTTGTAGACGAGCCCCGCGGGGACGACGAGGGTGAGCCCGCAAAAGAGGTCGGAAAGATCCCCCACGAACCCCGAACCCGTGCCCTGGATGAGGAGTTTGATGAGAAGTTTGACGACGACGATGACGCTCCCCGCGACCGGACCGAGCGCAAAAGTGCCCACGAGGGCGGGGATGTCCGCAAAGTTGAGTTCGAGGAAGGAGGGAAAGAGGAAGGGCAGCGGGATGCGGAACAGCTGCAAGACCGCCGCCAGCGCCGCGAACATGGCGATCTTGGCGATATTGGAGGCGGAAAAAAATTTTTTGCGGCGCCTGCCCCCCGCAAGCGGCTTTGCGGGCGCGCCTTCCCCTTCCGCCGCAGGCAGCGGCACTTCTCGGGCGGGCTGCGGCATTTCTTCGTTCGGCAGCGGCTGCCCTTCACGGGCAGGCTGCGAAAGCGGCGCTTCCGTCCGCACTGCGATCTTTTCGTTCATAAAAAAACACCTCGAAAAAAATATATTTTCCAAGGGGGAAGAAAGAACGCCCCGTCCGAAAGAACGGGGCGGTTTGGGAATGATTTTGCCGCGCGGCGCACCGCGCGCGAAAAAGACCCGAAAACATTCTTTTCTCTTCCGGACTATACCGTCGGTACGGGGATCGCACCCGTTCGGAGGCTCGCGCCTTTCGCAGACTATACTGCCGGTGGGGAATTTCACCCCGCCCCAAAGAATCTGATCGATTTATGCCACTATTATAGTACCTTTTTCCCGCCCTGTCAACTGCCCGCACGCACTTTTTCGGCCACGGGAAGAAGTTGCGGGATCGGGAAGGAAAATAAAGTTTATATAAAAGATCTTTTCAGTTCGGCAGCCGCGCTCCGTCCGCGAAATACAGCCGCGGGACCCGCTTATGGATGCCGCAGGCAAATTCGTAATTGAACGAGCCCGCCCATGCCGAAACCTCTTCCATGGAGAGCGCCTCGCCTCCGTCTTTGCCGATGAGCGTGACCGTATCGCCGCACGAACAGCCTTCGATCGCGGATACGTTCGCCATAAATTGGTCCATGCAGATCCTTCCCGCAATCGGCGCCCGCTTGCCGCGGATCAGAACATAGCCCCGCTCGGAAACGGCGCGCATATATCCGTCGGCATAGCCTGCGGATATGGTGGCGATCTTTGTCCTTTTCAAAGCGGTGAAGGCGGCGCCGTAGCCGACCGTCTCGCCCGCTTCGATCTCTTTGACCATGACGATCTTGCTTTTGAGGGAAAGGGCGGGCTCCAAGCGCACTTCCTTTCTGTATTCGGAAGGGTACAGCCCGTACATCGCTATGCCGAGGCGCACCATGTCTGCGCACGTTTCGGGCATCGCGACGGCGGCGGCGCTGTTTGCGCAATGTTTGACGGGAACGGCGATCCCCGCTTCGTCCAGGCGCGCGCACATCTTCGCAAAAAGGTCCGCCTGCGCACAGGCGGAAGCCGTATCGCGCGCGTCCGCGGAATGAAAATGCGTAAACACTCCTTCGGCCGAGAGCCCCTCCATGCGCGAAATTTGCTTTACGGCATCCACAAAAGCGCCGTCCGCCCTGAACCCGATCCTGTTCATTCCCGTATCCAGTTTGATATGCACGAAGAGTTTTTTCCCCGCTTTCAGGGCGGCCGCAGAAAGCGCCGCCGCCGTTTCGCAGTCGAATACACACAAACGTATCCCCGCCTCTGCCGCGGCCGCCGCCAAGGAGGGCGGCACATAGCCGAGCACCAACACGGGTTTCCCGATCCCCGCTTCCTTGAGCTCTATCCCCTCTTCCAGGGCGGCGACCGCATAAAAGCCGACGAGGTCCTCGATATATTTTGCCACCGCTACGGCGCCGTGCCCGTATCCGTCCGCTTTTACGACCGCGCAGATCTTCGTGCCTGCCCCGAGATTGCCGCCGATCCTGACGATATTACGGCGGATCGCCCCGAGGTCCACCTCCGCCCATACGCGCTCCGCCGCAATCATACGCATATCTGCCTCCCGGCTGCGGGGAAGCCCCCGTCTATATTACATATGCGGGAAGGCGTCATAGAAGACGCACGGACAAAGCATTTTTTTTGGCGCGCCGAAATTTTCAGCCCCCGACTTTCCCCCGGTTTATTCAATCGTGAAAGGCATCCTATATTATATTCGGAAGTACATTGCTTATACAATATATCAACTGCGCATTGCGCCGCCTTTTTACTCTTTCACCCTCGCAAAAAGGATATGGCTTTTGCCGCGTGCTCCTCTTCTAAACCTAAACCATAGCGAGGATCGGTAAAAATACAAAAATCGGACAAATCCTCCCAACCAAAACGATAGTCGTCCAAAATCACGAAGCGCTCAATTTCATCTGCGTGCCCTGCGAGCCAAGCCTTAACTTCGTCTTTTCGCCCGCAGAGCAAGCCGAAATCGGGCGTCTTATCGTATATGGCGAGCCCGTACTTTGAAAACAGGCTGTTTATACATTTTCCGTCCTCGTCGCAGAGGTTTTCATTGCTATTCCAATGCCTGCGCCAGGTCGAGATGAGCACGATTTTCGCGCCCGTCTTGTCTATAATTTCTTTGACCAAAGGCAGGCGTGTTTCGTCGATATTCGTCTTCTCGTTCCAATTCCGACGGCAATCGTATGCGCGGGAGTTGAGCACGCCGTCGATATCGAGAAATAGAATTTTCATTTATTCCCCCAGCGGCACTATGTCGTGATATAAAACGCGCAGCTCATCATTGAGCTTGCCGTCCATGTGATAGTGCCCGAAGTACCATTTTTTATATCGGACAATATCTTCAAAGTAGGAAAGCATCTGATTTTCGGGGTATCTGCCCATCTGAAAGGTGCGCGTTCGTAGCGGCGGGTACATCAGCGCCCGTTCGCCGCAGGAGTGGGTGACGATATAGTCGACCTTGTTCCCATACCGCTTCAGATTGGCGATGCCCTCGTCCAGCTCCTCATAAGACGGCGCCTCCTCTTTCCACCAGGAGACGCCCTCCCGACGCCTGTACTTATCTATGCTCGTCGCGCCGCCGAACGTAAAGATGGTATTGCCTTCTATCTCAAACACCTGACCGCGCATTAAATGGATAACGTCGGGCTTTATAAAATGCACCTTGCCGCCGCACCACTTACTCACGGGATACGAATTGAGCAGATCGAAATTTTCGTGATTGCCGTCTACAAAGAGCACGGTAAACGGCAATTTTTCGTAAATAGCCAAATCGTCGTCCAAAGTCTTTTCCGACCACACGCCGCCGAAGTCGCCCGCGATGATCACATAGTCGCTTTTCGTGAGCTGCGGGGCATTCTCCGCAAACAAACCGAGTTTTATACTGTCCGCATCCCTGTGCGTATCTCCTGTTACATAGATCATGCTTTCACCCCGTTTTTTTATACTTTCATTATACATGATGCGGATCGGATTTTCAACCATCCGGCCTGCTTTTCAGGCAATTGAACATATAGTCGCTCATATTATTGAGTTCAAAGATGACCTTTTCGTAGACGGCTGCCGCTTTTTCGTTGCCCATATCGCGGGCGGCATACAGGCAGCCCTCCGCCTTTGTAATGGCCTTTGCCCGCGTCATCTTCAAATCTGTACGCACAAGCGCCGTCAGCTTGGCGCGCACATCCTTTTTGATGCGCAAGCCGTTTACATACTTTTGGTCGGCCGCGCGCCCGCTCTGCCTTATCGGCTGTTTCTGTCCGCCTGTATTTTCCGCGCCCGAAGGATCTTTACATTCCCCGGCCTCGCGAAAGCACGTAAAAAGCAAACTTTCGGGCACTGCCAGCAAATACTTGTTTTCATCTTTGCCATCCCTTTCGATCAAGCCGTGACGGTGCAGCCAAAAACAAATAAACTCCGCCCGATCTTTATCCGCGTCAGCGTTCTGACACAACAGCCACGGGGAAACATACCCCTCGCCGGCGCACAATTTTAATGCGGAAACGGCCAGTTGGCTGTTACGGGATCCGTCTAAGATAAGATCCACCAGTTTTTTGTGCAAGTTTTGCTCTTCATCCGCCTCAAAAAAAGAGGGCTCCGCCTTCTCGGATCCGTCATCCGTATCGCCGTCATCGTCATCATTGTCAACAATGTATTCGTCGTCATCGTCTTCGTTATCATCGTCAACAATATATTCGCTGTCTTCGTCATCGTCAACAATGTATTCGTCGTCTTCGTCATCGTCCGCTTCATTATGTGCGCGGGCCATAAGCTCCAGACGGCGCTTTTCGAGATATTCCCGACGGCGGCGGTTCTTTTCCTCCTCTTCCTCCTCCTCGGCTTGCTCTTTGCAAGCGCGGTCCGCTTGGGCGATATCGCCTTTGACCCGCCACACCGAACGAATAATGTCAAGGCAACTGAATCTGCAGCCTTCCGATGCCGAAGACATATGCCCGTCTGCCTTTTCGGCCTCGCCTTCGAGCACCTTTTTACGAAGGGCATATATATCGACGACTATTTTATATCTGCCATCGTCGGCTTCGCTGACAAGCCCCTCTTTTAAAAGGGCTTTGATCTCTCGCCCGGCATTAAAGCCCGGGCCGTCGCCGCAGTCTTTAAGTTCCGACCGCGTAAAAAATTTTTTGCCCGTATTGAGTTTTGTCAAAAGAAAATTTACCGTTATTCCGTGCATGATATCCTCCTCTGCCTGCCCGAAAGCAAGGCCGAAAGTTCGCTGTCGGTAAGGCTTTCCCTTTCAATGAGCGCTTTGGCGACCGCCTCCACCTGCTCCGTATTATCGCGGATGAGCTGCAGCGCGCGCCCGTATTGTTCCGCCAAAATATCCCGAACGCGTGCATATACCGCCATGTTTTCCGCCGCTTTATCTTGGTCAATGCAGCAAAGCATATCCTCTTCCATGCCGTAAACGCACACCATGCGCGTAGCCATATCCGTAGCCGAACGTATGTCGCCGCCCGCGTCCGTGGTGATCCCGCCGCGATCGTAAAAACAGACCTCCGCCGCGCGCCCCGCCATAGCCACGCAGATCCTGTTCAGGCATTCTTCGCGGGAAAGATCGAATTTGTCCTCTTCAAAATACTGCATATAGCCGCCGTGACCGGCGCGGGCGACGATCGTCGTATATGAAGGGTTTAACCCGAAGAGCATAGCCGCAACGGCGTGGCCCGCCTCGTGATACGCCGTTTTTTGTCTCGCTTCCCCGCCGTAAATTTTTCTGTCTCCCGCGCCGAAACCCGCAAAAGCCTCTTCCAGCACGCGATCGGTGAGCGAAAAAACGCCATCGCTCTCGCTGTGCCTTACGGCGTTTTGAATGACGAGGTTGAGCTCTGCAAGCGACCAACCGACAGAACGTTTGGCAATACTTGCTATCAAAGAGCCGCCAACTTCGCTGAAATCGTATTTTGCAAGCTCGCGCGCCATGTATTTTTCACGGTCGCAAACCCTGGGCAGATCGATATGTATCTTTTTATCGAAGCGGCGCAGCAATGCTTTATCGAGCAGCGTGTCGCCGCCGCGCGTGTCGAAGTTTGTCGCGGCGATCACGAACACGGGGGCGCTGTTTTTCGGATCAAACCCGTCAAGCTCTAAAAGGAGCGCGTTCGTCAGCCCGTCGGCGGGAGACACTCCGGCAGCGCTGCCCGCGCGGTCCTTGGCGATACAGTCGATTTCGTCGATAAATATGATGGAGGGAGCGTATCTGCGGGCGGCGGCAAATATATCGCGCACTTTTTGCTCCCCCTCGCCCACCCATTTGGAAAGAAATTCTGTAGCGTTCAGCGATATAAACGGCAGCCCCGCGGCGTTTGCGATCGCTTTGGCAATAAAAGTTTTGCCGCTTCCCGGAGGGCCGTCGAGGATCATGCCGCGCGGGATGCGTATGCCGTTTCTCTGATAGTCCCTGTAATTTTTCAGCTGGCGTATCACGGGCATAAGCTCGCGTTTCGCCTCGTTTGCGCCTATTACATCATCGAACGTCACGTCGGGAATGGCGCTCCTGCCCGCAAACAGCGAACTTTCACCGCCGCAGAAAGCGATCTGCATGGCAAAATCGGACAAAGTGACTTCTGCCACGCAAGTATGCTTTGAATACTTATAAGAAGCGGAAAAGGTCATCACTTTGTTTGCGCGAAACAACTGCCCCGCTACCCGGCTAAGCCCGATGCCCCGCACCGCGCCGCTGAGCCACTTGTTCAAGGAAAGCGTCCCCTTCGGGACAAAACAGCAGGCAGCGCCGCTTTCCGCATAATAGGTGAGCTGTATATTTTTATTTTTGGTATAGACGTATGTCGGTATGCCCGCGGCGATAAGATCGTCAAACAATGCTTTTGCTTTTGCGGCGTTTTTGTTTGTTACGCCCACAACGGCAATATCGAGATCCAGCCTTTTGATATCGTGAAGGCACAGGCCGTCATCGGCCGTCACCTCCGATATGCCGCTCTTTTTTATCTTGGATATGACCGCTTCGAGGCTGCCGCCAAATGAAAGCACGCGGGCCTCTTTGCCGCCAAGCATATCCGCCGTCTCCGAAGACGCCGACGAAAGATCCATACGATACCGTATGGCGCAGATCCTGCCGCCGCAGCCGTTTTTTGTGACCGTTTCCGCCACGCGCTCGAAATTTTTTGAGAAGAACTCCTTTACGGCGCGCACGATAGAGCGCACGTCGGCATTGCCGCCCTGCGAATACAAGATCAAATCGGCAACGGCGTCGACGTCGATCTTGCTAAGTATGCTGTACGTATCATAATAATAACGGCAAATTTCGGTGATATGCCCGACGGCGATGCGGTGCAAAACTTCAAGGCGGAGCTTGTTGAAAACGATTATTTTGCCCGAAGCAAAGCGGGAAACGAGTTCGCGCGAAAAACACGGCTCGCCCGTATCGGGGCGGCGCTCTTCTTCGAGCGCCTTTATGATCGTAGGCATCGGCGTGGCGGAAAGGTTATACGGATCGCCGACGTCATACGCGTTCGTGCCGGCATTGGTGGTAAATATCAAAATACAGTCGCGCACGCTGAAATCCTGTTCATAAAACAGATCGCGCGCCTCGCCCTTGTCGAGTATCTGCAGAAAATTGTTGTGCACCGTTATGTGAGATTTCTCTATTTCGTCCAGCAAGATCACGGATACGGGATGCTCCTTTATATACGTCGTGAATCTGCCGGGGGCGGC
>CALWCR010000022.1 GCA_944376445.1 uncultured Clostridia bacterium
AGACGAAGAGATATTCCGACTTGGTATCCCCGTTCTAGGCATAAGTTACGGCTGCCAGCTCATCGCCCATAAGCTGGGCGGCAGCGTATCTCATGCCGACACGCGCGAACACGGCAAGAGCGAGATCGTGCAAGACGCGGACAGCGCCCTTTTCAAGGGCGTGGCGGAGAAAAATATCTGCTGGATGAGCCATACCGATTATGTGAGCGAAGTGCCGCAGGACTTTCGCGTCACCGCGAGGACGGCGACCTGCCCCGCGGCGGGGTTTGAAGACGCGAAGCGGAAGATCTACGGCATCCAGTTCCATACCGAAGTGCACCACACCCTCGAAGGGGAAAAGATCCTGCGCAACTTCCTCTACGGCGTCTGCGGCGCGAAAGGGGATTGGACGATGGCGAATTTTGTGGAAGAACAGGTCGCCGCGCTCAAGGAAAAACTTGCGGGGAAGAAAGTCCTCTGCGCGATGAGCGGCGGGGTGGACAGCGCCGTCGCCGCGACCCTCGTGCACAGGGCGGCGGGCGACGATCTGACCTGCGTCTTTGTCGACCACGGACTTTTGCGCAAGGGAGAGGCGGAAGAAGTCGTCGATGTGTTCCGCGGCAGATTGGGCATGAACCTCGTCAAGGCGGACGCGGGCGCGCTCTTCCTTTCCAAACTTGCGGGCGTGTCCGAACCGGAAGCCAAGCGCAAGATCATCGGCGAAGAATTTATCAAAGTCTTTGAAAAAGAGGCTAAAAAGATCGGCGCGGTCGATTATCTCGTACAGGGCACCATCTATCCCGACGTCATCGAGAGCGGCAAGGGCGCGTCTGCCGTCATCAAGAGCCACCACAACGTGGGCGGGCTTCCTTCCGTCGTCGATTTCAAGGAGATCGTAGAGCCGCTTCGGGATCTTTTCAAAGACGAAGTGCGCAAAGTCGGTACCGAGCTCGGCCTGCCCGATACGGTCGTGCAGCGCCAGCCCTTCCCGGGTCCCGGGCTTGCCATCCGCATCATGGGCGAGGTGACCGAAGAAAAATTGCAGACGCTGCGCGACGCGGACTATATCCTGCGCGAAGAGATCGCCAAGGCGGGGCTGGACAGGGAGATCTGGCAGTACTTTGCCGTCATCACTTCTACGAGCACGGTCGGCGTGATGGGGGACGCGCGCACCTATGAACCGGTCATCGCCCTGCGCGCGGTGACGAGCGTCGACGCCATGACGGCGGACTGGGCCCGCATCCCTTACGATGTGCTGGAGCGCATATCGAGCCGCATCATCAACGAGGTGCCGCACGCCAACCGCATCGTCTACGACATCACGAGCAAACCGCCCGCGACCATCGAGTGGGAGTGAGCGGCGAAAAAATAAAAAAATAAGCGCCCGCCGCGGCGGCTTTTTCCGCTCCCGGCAGGAAAAACGGAAAAAATAAATAGCAGATATACGGAGGATATTCAAATGCAAAACAATAAGCGCCCCGAAGATATGGCGCGCATCACGACGCGCGAGCTTGCGGACAAGTTCATTGCGGAACAGATCGCCGCGGTCAAAGAGCAGGTCAAAGACAAGAAGGTGCTCCTCGCCCTTTCGGGCGGGGTGGATTCGTCCGTCGTCGCCGCGCTTCTCATCAAGGCGATCGGCAAAAACCTCGTCTGCGTGCACGTCAATCACAGGCTTTTGCGCAAGGGCGAGCCCGAGCAGGTCGTCGAGGTGTTCCGCAACCGGATGAACGCCAACCTCGTCTATGTCGACGCGGCGGACAGATTCTTGGATAAACTTGCGGGGGTGGCGGAGCCCGAAAAGAAGCGCAAGATCATCGGCGCCGAATTTATCCGCGTCTTTGAAGAAGAGGCGAGAAAGCAGGACGGCATCGAATTTTTGGCGCAGGGGACCATCTATCCCGACATTCTGGAGAGCGGCCCCGTCAAGGCGCATCATAACGTGGGCGGGCTTCCCGACGATCTGCAGTTCGAGCTCGTGGAACCCCTCAAATTTTTGTTCAAAGACGAAGTGCGCGTCGTCGGCAAGGCGCTCGATCTGCCCGATAACATGGTATTCCGTCAGCCTTTCCCCGGCCCCGGGCTGGGCGTGCGCTGCCTCGGCGCCATCACCCGCGACAGGCTGGAATGCGTGTGCGAATCGGACGCGATCCTGCGCGAAGAGTTCGCAAAGAACGGGCTCGAGGGCAAAGTCTGGCAGTATTTCACCGTCGTGCCCGATTTCAAGTCGGTCGGCGTGAAAGGCGGGGCGCGCACCTTTGAATATCCCGTCATCATCCGCGCCGTCAACACGGTGGACGCCATGACGGCGACCGTCGAAGACGTGCCGTTCGCGCTTTTGCAGCATATCACCGAGCGCATCACCAAGGAGGTCAAGGGGGTCAACCGCGTCCTGTACGATCTGACGCCCAAGCCCTGCGGCACCATCGAATGGGAGTGAGCCGTCCGTGGAGCGGGCCATCGTCATAGGCTGCCCCGGCGCGGGCAAGAGCGTGTTTTCCCGCAAATTGCGCGACGTGAGCGGCCTGCCCCTCTTTTATCTGGATATGATCCGGCATCGCCCCGACAAGACGAACGTCCCGCGCGAGGCATTCGACGCCGCGCTGGTTAACCAAGTCAAAGTAATCCGAATCCGCCCTGAAAGGCGACTTTTGCGCGTCTTGCGGCTCATCCTCATTGCAATACCGCAGTGGGTATTGCCGCTTCGTCTGTCGCCCCAATCCATCGCAAAATGCGCTCTTTCAGGGTGC
>CALWCR010000023.1 GCA_944376445.1 uncultured Clostridia bacterium
CCGTTGACGATGTCGATGCGTTCAAGCGTATCGATGTCGCTGTGCATATAGCGCACTTTGACGCCGCTCTCTTTGAGAAAATCGGTCAAACTCTCCGCCATGCGCTTGGTGAGCGTCGTGATGAGGATGCGCCCGTTCTGCGCCGTAACCTTTCTGATCTCCCCTAAAAGATCGTCGATCTGCCCCTTCACAGGCCGCACTTCGACTTTCGGGTCAAGAAGCCCCGTCGGGCGGATAATCTGCTCTGCGATCTGCCCCGCCTCTTTGAGTTCGTATTCGGCGGGCGTCGCCGAGACGCAGATGAGCTGAGGCACGCGCGCGTCAAATTCCTCAAAAGTGAGCGGCCTGTTGTCATATGCCGACTGCATACGGAAGCCGTAATTGACGAGATTGGTCTTGCGCGACAGATCCCCGTGATACATGGCGCGGATCTGCGGGATGGTCATATGGCTCTCGTCGATAAAGACGAGGAAGTTTTTCGGAAAATAATCGAGCAGGGTAAACGACGGCTCCCCGGGCGCCCGCCCGTCAAAATAGCGGCTGTAATTTTCGATGCCGCTGCAATAACCGACTTCCTTCATCATCTCTATGTCGTATTCGGTGCGCTGTTCGAGGCGCTGCGCCTCTAAAAGTTTTCCCTCGTCGCGAAACGCCTTCACTTCCACTTTCAGATCCCGTTCGATCGCCTCGATAGCGGACATGAGCTTTTGGCTGCCCACGGCATAGTGGCTGGCGGGGAAAATGGCCGCGTGTTTCAGATCCGCCGTGATCTTGCCCGTGACCACTTCTTCTTCACACAATCTGTCGATCTCGTCGCCGAAAAATTCGACGCGGATGGCGATCTCGGACGCGCCCGCAGGGAAGATCTCGACGGTATCCCCCCGCACGCGGAAGGTCGAACGGGCAAAATCGATGTCGTTGCGGGTATATTGCAGCTCGATAAGGCGGCGGATGAGTTCGTCGCGGGAAAGGGCGTCGCCGGGGCGCAGGGAGATCGCGAGTTTAAAATACTCTTCCGGTGCGCCGAGCCCGTAGATACAGGAGACGCTGGCGACGACGAGGGTATCCTCCCGCTCGCCGAGGGAAGCGGTGGCGCTGTTGCGCAGCTTGTCGATCTCGTCGTTCACCGACATATCCTTTTCGATATAGGTATCCGTGCTGGGGATATAGCTCTCAGGCTGATAATAATCGTAATAGGAGACGAAATATTCGACGCGGTTATGCGGGAAAAATTCGCGGAATTCGTTGCAAAGCTGCGCCGCGAGCGTCTTGTTGTGCGCGATGACCAACGTCGGCCTGTTGACGTTTTTGATGATGTTCGCCATCGTGAACGTCTTGCCGCTGCCCGTGACGCCCAGAAGCACCTGCGTGCGGATGCCGTCCAGCACCCCTTCCGTCAGTTTTTGGATCGCCTCGGGCTGGTCCCCCGTCGGCGAATAGGGAGATACCAATTCAAATTTATGCATACCGCCTTCCGCCTCCTACCGTGAACAAATGTTTGCTTTCCATATTATAACGCAGCGGCGCGCGCTTGTCAACCGCCTTTGCACGAAAAATAAGATGCAACGGTCGGCATTGCATCTTCAGGAAAAAATACTCTTCAAAATGACGCCGACGACGAAAGTGACGACCGCGCCCGCGGCGGAAAGGGCGATCTTGAAGGCGACGCTGCGGCGGGTCTGCAGGCGCGTCCTGTCATATGCCTCTCCGTTCGGGTGCAGGGTGATGACGTACATCTTTTCCCCCTTCCGCTCCGATTCGATCATGTCGAAATAGTCGTCCAGTTCGAGGGAGCGCAGGATGGCGTCCACCTTTTCGGGGGTGTACTTTTTCTTTTCGGGAAGGATACTCATGATCTCGAGCGGGCTCACGAGGCAGCTCCCCTTGCCGTCGCACATATCATAGACGGCCTTCATCACTTCGTTTTCCTGTTTGTTCAGCATCAGAAATTCTCCGCGTCAAAGTAAAAATGCGAGCAAAAGCCCCGTCACCAGCGCGCCGAGCGCGCCGCCCGCAAAGGAGCCGAAAAACAGCGCGAGCAGCCCGCCCTTCGTGCGGCGCTCCTTTTTTTCCTCTTCTCCCCTTTCGGTATACGCCCTGCCCTTGGGCAGCGAACGCAGGCAAAAGGTCCCGCCGTCTTCGTAGCGGATGTCGACATAGCCGCGCGCGCCCAGGTATTTGAGCGCGTCGCAAAGCCCGCGCTCGTACGCCTTGTATTTGGCGGGCAGAACATCGGCAAGCTCTTTCGCCTCGATCACTTTATAGGCGCCGCCCGCGAGTTCGTTGACCGCCGCGAGCACTGCCGCCGTCAGTTTGTCCAGCATATCCCACCTCGTCTGCCTTGCGGCAGCTCTATGTTTTTTGCACTTTTCCGCCCGGATCATACGCCGGCGCGCACAAACGGCAACGCGATACGCGCGGCAACCGCCGCAAAACGGCCACGCCGCACCGCACAAACGCCGCCGCACAAAGCGCGGCCCGTATTTCCCTTACCCTGCGGTTGGGGGAACAATACGCATCCGATCCAAAGCGCGGTCCGTATTTTCCCTTACAGTATACCATTATCTTGCAAATTTTGCAAATAAACATACAATTTTCAGAGGAATTTTCAAAATATACTTTATTATTGTCAAAATGTGTGTTATAATATAAAAAATATGGTCTGAAACCGGCCCGACGGAGGCAATTGCCTATGAATCTGCTCGATCGCTTTACCAATGCTACACAATTCCGCGACTATAACGACTTTTACAACAACTTCAAGCTGAACGTTCCGGAACACTTCAACTATGCATACGACGTCGTGGACGAATACGCGCGCCTCGACCCCGGCAAGCGCGCCATGGTCTGGTGCGACGATCTCGGAGAAGAGCACACCTTCACCTTTGCGGACATCAAACGCCTTTCGGACAAGACCGCCAATTACTTCCTCTCCCTCGGCATCGGCAGGGGCGACACCGTCCTTCTGATCCTCCAGCGCAGATACGAATACTGGACATCGCTGATGGCGCTTTCCAAGATCGGCGCCGTCGCCATCCCCGCGACCCATATGCTGATGGAAAAAGACCTCGTCTACCGTATGCAGAAGGCGAACGTCAAGGCGGTCGTCGCCGTCGACGAGGACGAACTGTGCGACAACATCTTAAAGGCGATGAAAAAATCCCCTTCCGTCCGCCATGCGCTGTGCGTGGGCAGGCGCGAAGGCTTCATAGACCTGACGGAAGCAATCGAAAAGCAGAGCGAGACGCTCGATCTGCCGTATAAGCGCGAATGCAGCGCGGCGGACATCCTGCTCGTCTATTTTACTTCGGGCACGACGGGTATGCCCAAAATGGGCTCTTTGAGCCAGCGCTATACCCTCGGCCACATCGTGACGGCAAAATTCTGGCTCAACTGCATGGACAACGGCCTACACTTCACCCTCGCCGAGACGGGCTGGGCGAAGGCGAGCTGGGGAAAGCTGTTCGGGCAATGGCTGTGCGGCTCCGCCATCTTCGTCTACGATTTTCACGGGAAATTCAAACCGGAAGACCTTCT
>CALWCR010000024.1 GCA_944376445.1 uncultured Clostridia bacterium
GCTGCTGCTCCTTTTCGCGGTCTTCGTGCGCGGTCTCGGCGGAGTGGCGCTGCCCGCAGGGTATGCGGCGACGGAACTTTTCGTGCTGCTTGCCGCCGCTGCCGCGGCAGCGGGAAAGGCGTCGGGCGGGTTTTTGGCGGATACGCTCGGCACGGGGGGGGTCGCATTGGTGTGTCTGCCCGTTTCGGCGTGCCTGCTCCTGTTCGGCGCCAAACAGCCGGCGCTGTATCTTATCGGGCTGGCGCTCTTTAATACCTCTATGCCCGTAACGCTGTGGCTCTCTTTTGCCGCACTGCCGCGTATGCGCAATACCGCATTCGGCGTGATGGCGTGTTTTTTGATGGCGGGCAGCGTGCTCGCCATGGCGATCTCCGTGCCGCGCCCGGCGGCGTTTGCGCTCGTGCTTTTAAGCGGAGCGGCGATCTTCGCGTCGCCGCGCCCGGCAAAAAATAAATGCTGCCTGTCTGTCAGGCGCAAAGGGGGAGCAGATCATGTATGAATCTTTTCTCGACGTTATCATTTGGCCGGCCATTGTGTTGGGCGCGGGCCTGGTCCTTTTGGCGCTCGCGGTCATAGCGGCGTCTCTCATCCTTTTGATCGTGCTTCTCAGAAGGTCGCGTAAAAAGAAGGGCGGCGCGGACAGCCTGCCCGTGGAAAAAAGCAGCCATGAGCCGCCGCAGGACGGGGAGGGGAAGGACTGATGTACGCGCTCTTTCTCATTTGCGCGGGGCTTGCCGCTACGTTCGTGCTCGAAACGCTTGTTTTTCTTCCTCTTTTTTTGAAAAAAGACGGGTATTTCATCGCCGCCTTTTACTGCGTGAATGTGGCGACCAACGTGTCGCTGAATCTGGTCTTTTCCGTCATCATACACTTTTTGGGCGCATTCGGCGTAGACGTCGGGGAAGACGCCGTCGCCGCTTATCTGCTCGGCTGTCTTACCGTGCTTTTTGAGGCGGCCGTCGTTTGGGCGGAATATGCGGTGCTCAAAGAATTTCACTCGTATAAAAATCTGTTCGGCTATACGGTCGCGGCGAACGCGCTTTCCGCCGTCGCGGGGTCTGTCCTCGTCGCCTTATTTTTGCATATTTTTTAGTGGCAAATTGCCCGAAAATGATAAAAATCCGCCTTTTTTTCGGCGAATTGTTGACATACGCCGCCTTTTGTTTTACAATAGAAAACGGCAGTGAGAGCTGCCGAGAGTATTATAATCCGATACGGAGGGGTTTTTCGGTATGAATTTCAGGAACAAAGAATGGCGCAACAGTATGCGCGTGAGCGTCGATTACAACAATATGATGAAGAAATTCGTCGGCAGCGACGGGTTCACGGACGCAGACCTTGCGCGCGAAAAGGAATTGGCGGCGGACGCGTTCGACTATGTGGCGGAAAACCGCGGCAAGGGCATGATGGGTTGGACGGAGCTTCCGTATAACCAGAAAGAGATCGTCGAAGAGATCATCGCGACCGCCAAAGAAGTGCGCCGCAAATTCAAATATTTCGTCGTGCTCGGCATCGGCGGCAGCGCGCTCGGCCCCATCGCCGTATTCAATGCGCTTTGCCATCTGCATTATAACGATCTGGCGCCGTCCAAGAGGAAGGGGCCCAAATTCTATGTCGAGGACAACGTCGACCCCGAAAGGATGGCGGCGCTTCTCGACGTCATCGAGCCGGAAAAGACCTGCTTCAACGTCATCACCAAATCGGGCGCGACCAGCGAGACGATGACGCAGTACCTCATCATCAACGACATCCTCAAAAAGACGCTCGGCGAAAAAGCGAGCGAAAATATCATCGCCACGACCGACCATATCAAGGGCAACCTCATCAAACTTGCCAAACAGAACGGGTATAAGACCTTCTATATCCCCGACGGCGTCGGCGGCAGATTCTCCGAACTTTGCCCCGTGGGGCTTCTTCCCGCGGCGGTGCTCGGGCTGGACATCAAGGCGATGCTCGCGGGCGCGGCGTACATGGACGGCATCTGCAGCAAGCCTTCCGTTGCCAAAAACCCCGCGCTTGCCTGCGCCCTTTTGCAGGTGATGGCGATGAAGCGCGGCAAGAACGTCGGCGTCATGATGCCGTATGCGGACGGGCTCAAGCTCATGGCGGACTGGTATTGCCAGCTCTGGGCGGAAAGCCTCGGCAAAAACGTCACGCTGGACGGCAAGCCTTGCAACGTCGGCCAGACGCCCGTCAAATCTTTGGGCGTTACCGACCAGCATTCGCAGGTGCAGCTGTATACCGAAGGTCCCTTCGATAAAGTCGTCACCTTCCTCTCCGTCGGCAACTACCGCAAAGTGGTGGAGATCCCGCACGGCTGCGAGGACATCCCCGACGTCTCCTTCCTCGGCGGGCACACGATGAACGAGCTCATCACCGCCGAAAACAAGGCGACCGCGTATGCCCTCACCAAGGCGGGCAGGCAGAACTATACCGTCAATATCCCCGAAGTCAACGAGTTCACCCTCGGCGAGCTCATGTTCCTCTTTGAACTGCAGACGGCGTATGCGGGCGCGATGTTCAACATCGACACCTTCAACCAGCCGGGCGTCGAAGCGGGCAAGCAGGCGACGTATGCGCTCCTCGGCAAACACGGCTATGAGGCGAAGAAGGAAGAGCTCGACAACGCGCCGCAGGCGGAAGACAAATACATCGTATAAAAAAGAATAACGGAACAGCCCTTTGTCCGCCCGACGGCTCGCCGTCGGGCGGATCTTGCGGTTTGCAAGGAGGTTTTTATTATGAAATGTGCGATCTACGGCGCGGGCGCCATGGGAACGGTGCTGGGCGCATATATCGCAAGAGCGGGCAGGGATATCGACCTTATCAACCGCAACGAACGGCACGTCGCGGCGCTGAAAGAGAAGGGCGCGCACATCGTCGGCAAGGCAGATTTCGTGCAGAAGGTCAACGCCATGCTCCCTTCCGAGATGAAAGAAAAGTATGACATTATCCTGCTCATGACCAAACAGCGGGAAAACGCCGCCATCGTCGCCTTTCTCAAAGACTACTTAAAAGAAGACGGGGCGCTCTGCACCTGCCAGAACGGGCTGCCCGAACCCGCCGTCGCCGAGATCGTGGGCAAAGACCGCACGCTCGGCTGTGCCATCGCCTGGGGCGCCACCTTCCGCGGGGAGGGGGTATCCGAACTTACTTCCGACCCTTCCGCGCTCACATTTTCTCTCGGCGCGCTCGGAAAAGGGAATCATCTGCAGGATGTCAAGTCGCTTTTGGAGTGTATGGGCACGGTCAGCGTCGAAGAAAACTTTATCGGCGCGCGCTGGTCCAAACTTCTCATCAACAGCGCCTTTTCGGGGCTTTCCACCGTCACGGGCGGCACGTTCGGCGAGGTCGCAAAGCGCAAAGACTCCCGCCGCGTCGCCCAGCGGCTCATTAAGGAGTGCATCGACGTCGCCAAGGGCGCGGGCATTCGCATAGAGCCCGTGCAGGGGCACAAGATCGACAAGCTCTTCGATTACAGGGGACCCGTCAAGCGTGCGCTCTCCTTTGCCCTCATCCCCGTGGCGATGAAAAAACACGCCTCCCTCATTTCGAGCATGCTGCAGGATCTGAAAAAGGGCAAAAAGTGCGAGATCGACTTCATCAACGGCACGGTGAGCGCGTTCGGCGAAAAATACGGCGTGCCCACCCCCTTCAACGACAGGACGGTCAAGATCGTGCACGATATAGAGGAGGGGAAATATCCGATCTCCTTTGAAAATATTTCCCTGTACGACGATCTTCTGTGAAGAAAAGAAAAACCGTTCCTTACGCTGCCTTTTTAAATAGAAAGGGGCATAAAAGAAATATGATCTGCCGCGGGCGCACTCTTCTCGGGTGCGCCCGCGGTATTTTTATTGCAGGGGCGCTCCCGCAACGTTTTACCGCAAAAGAGCGCGGCGCGGCATTTTCGGCGGGAACGGGGCGTTTCCGGCGGGCGGGAACAAGGTGCGCGGCGTTTTCGGCACGCTGTTTGCGCCTTTGCTTTGCGGGTGGTTTGGCGGCGTTTCGCGCAAAAATTTTTTCACATAAATTTTCCCAAACAGTATTGACAAGCGGGGAACAGCGTGCTATAATGTGATTGCTTAACTGATTAAGCAATCATTTTTTGTGCGTAATTTTCATTTGAAAGCACGAACACAGAGGAAACGGTGGCTTTTGCCATAAATATAAGATAAGGAGCAAAACACATGAAAAAGAAACTGATCGTGCTCGTCCTCGCCCTCGTGGCGGCGCTCTGCGCGGTAGGGCTTTTTGCCGCTTGCGACAAAAAGACGGACGACGGCAAGATGACGGTCACCTTCTATGACGGGGAGACGGTGCTGGAAACGCAGAAGGTGGAAAAGGGCGGCAAGGCGGTGCGCCCCGAAGAGGACCCTTCCAAAGAGGGATATATCTTCATCGACTGGTACGGCACGCCTACTTTTACGCACGTCTATGATTTTGACAGGGTCGTCAATGACGACGTTTCCGTGTTTGCAGGCTTTGCCCGTCACGAAAACGACACGCGCGATTATTATCTTTTGGGCAGCGGCACTTCTAAACTGCTCTATGCGAGCAACTGGGGCAACCACTACGACGATACTTACAAGATGAGCAAGTCTTCCTCGACGGAAGAAAACATCTATACCTTTACCGTCGACCTCGCGGCGGGGGACGAGTTCGTCTTTGCCATTCCGGGTTGGGGGTATAAACACGGCGCGGGCTATATCGTTGAGCGCACGCTCGGCGGCAAGGAATGTTTTGCCGAAGGGGATAAGCTCTCCAACATCAAGGTGCTCGAATCGGGCAACTATACCTTCACGATGAAGACGTATCCCGCCCACCTCAACTGGGGTTCGGACGGCGAGGACGGCCCGAACGCCATCTATAATGTGACGGGCTCTTTCGACACCATCGAAGTCGTGCGCAACGGCGACATGATCGAAGGCCCCGTCGAACTTACGGTCGACTATTACATCAAGGGCAGCGGCATTTCCAACTGGCAGGACGTGTACAGCCCGTATCTGAAGATGGGATCCGCAGACGGAGTGTATACGCTGGAGATCTATCTGAAGGCAGGGGAGACCTTCCTGTTCAGCGCGGTGAACACGGCGACGGACGGCACGATGGCGCCCGGCAACGCCTACGCGAAATTTGCGAACCTCGACGAGGCGTCCAAGGCGCTGTTCACGGAAGAGACCGAAAACATCAAAGCCAAGGCGGCGGGAACATATACTTTCACTTTTGACGCGGAAGAAGGGGTGCTCACCGCTTCCCTCGACGCGGATAAAGTGCCCGCGGCGGAAGATTACTATCTCGACGGCGTTTTCGGCGAGGAGGCGGACGCCTGGAAACACCGCTATGACGATCCCGCGGCGCTGACACTCTCTTCCGAATATAAATTGACCGAAACGGAGGCAGGCTCGGGCGTCTATACGCTCGGCGGCGTCGCCCTCGAAGCGGGGGACGAGATCACCCTCTTTGCCTATACCGCGGGCGCGACGGCGGAAGGCACATGGGGAGAAGAAGGATATGCCCTGCTCGGCAGCTACGATTTCCGCTATCTTACGGGCGCGGGCGAACCGTTCGCTGCGGTCGGCGGCAATAACAACAACATCAGCGTCAAGGCCGCGGGAACGTACTCCTTTACTTTCGATTCTTATTCCAAGATCATGACGATCAAGGCGGAAGACGCCGCGTATGACGTATATATCAACGGAACGACGGTCACGGGCTGGAACCACGGCTTTGCCGACGAGTTCAAGTTTACCAGGACGGAGGAAAACGGCAGCGAATACGAACTGATCGTCGCGCTTACAAAGGGAGACGACTTCGGGCTCGTGCGCTTTGACGAAGGCTCTCAAGAAGGCTACGGCGATTACTTCGGCGCGTCCGCGGCGGGCGAAGGCGGCGTCACGGCAGATTTCGTGACGACGGGCGCCAACTTTGTCGTGCCCGAAAGCGGCACATACCGCATCGTCTACAACGCGGCGAGCGGCAAGGTGACCATCTTCGAGGCAGAGGCGTAATACATGAAAAAGCGCGCCCCGTTTTTGCGGGGCGCGCATACAAAATGCGTGCGGCGTTTATGCCAGGATGAAGTGTCCTTCGTCGGGCACGCTTTCGCGGGAGAGCGCCTTTTTCACCGCTTCCATGACGAGTTTGCACTTTTCGGCGGGATAATCGCGGTACAAAAAGACGTTTTCCGCCCGCATATCCGTCGCAAGTTCGATGAGGGCGGGGTCGGAAACGGCGCATTGCCCCTTTTGGCAGGCGGCAAAAAACTGCGCGAAGGTGGATACGAACACCGTATCGGGCATCGCCTGCAGGATGCGGCTTTTCAGCTCTTCGTTCTCGCTGTCGAGGGCGATGTAGGTGAACGCGCCGACCGCGTTTTCGACGGCGCCGCGCATTTTCACGGCGTCGAGGTTGATCTGATAAAAGACGGGGTCGTCGATGACGCTGTCCAGCGCGATGACGGGGATGAAGTTTTCGTCGCAGAGGGCGTGAAATTC
>CALWCR010000025.1 GCA_944376445.1 uncultured Clostridia bacterium
TCGCCATCCTCACCGACATCCAGGGCCTCGAAGACTTCCTGGGCGACATGGACTTCAAGGTCGCCGGCACCGAGAAGGGCATCACCGCCATCCAGATGGATATCAAGATCAAGGGCATTTCCGAAGATATCCTCCGCCGCGCGATCGCCCAGGCGAACGAAGGCAGGCAGTTCATCCTCCACAAGATGCTCGAAGTGCTGCCCGAACCCCGCAAGGAGCTCTCCAAATACGCGCCCAAGATCATCTCCTTCAATATCGATCCCGATAAGATCCGCGAAGTCATCGGCAGCGGCGGCAAGGTCATCAACAAGATCATCGAAGAGACCAACGTCAAGATCGACATCGACGACGACGGAAAGGTCTGCATCGCGACGTATGGCGAGAACACCGAAAACGCCGAGCGCGCCAAGGCGATCATCCTCTCCATCGCGCGCGATCCGGAAGTGGGCGATATGTTCATCGGCTCCGTCGTGCGCGTCCTCTCCAAGGTCGGCGCCTTTGTCGAGCTTGCGCCCGGCAAAGACGGCATGATCCACATCTCCCGCCTCTCCGACAAGCGCGTCAACCAGGTCGAAGACGTCCTCAACATCGGCGACGTCGTTAAAGTCGAGATCATCAAGATCGGCGAGAAGGGCATCGATCTGAAACTTCTCGAAAAGATGGAAGGCTGAGTATTCATTCAAATAAAAACGCTCCCCGAAGCCGCGGCTTCGGGGAGCACTTTTATTTGAGGCGTGAGAGCGGGGCGCACGTTGTCGTGCGCCCCGCTCCCGTTTAAAGAGGTTTATTTCAGGAGGTAACAGCTCGTAAAGGCTACGGTACAGGGCCCGTAGTTATAGGGGACGCCCGACAGCTCGCACACTTTGCTCACCCACAGCCCGTATGCTTCCATTGAAGAATAGGAATCTTCGGGGAAGCGGCAGGGGGCGTCCGGGTAGGTGCATTGCTTGCAGCGGCGGCAGGTGCCCGCGCCCATGCCGAGAATGTCGGGGTATTCGGCTTTGAGCGTCCGCATCATGCGGATAAAGCTCTCCGCGTGCGCCTTTTGCGCCTTTTCGATGGTCTCGTAATCAAATTCGTCTTCCATGTGCGCGATCGTCTGCACGAGCATCCCGAAGGAGTAGTTTGCGGCGCGCTTTGCCGCCTCTTCGATGGAGCCGCAGGCGGGCGGGCAGCGCCAGTTTTTTCCGTATGCGCCGCATTTGTCCGCGCTGCACATCTCGCGCACTTCGGGCATGAACACGAGCGCCTGTATGTTCAGCTCGCCCGCCGCGTCGAATCCTTCCGCCAAAGCGAGCGCTTTGAGTTTTTCTACGGGATAACCCATTTTTTTCCGCCTCTTCCGCTTGTTCGTTTTCTCCATTATAATCGCGCCGCGGCGGTTTTTCAAGGCATAGTTTTGCCGAAAAACAGTACACGTTTGCGATTTTTGCGGACGGCTCATCGCTTCCCGCAAAAATTTACTGTTTTTTCGCAAGAGAATGGATTGCAAATGCGCGCGCTTGTGATATAATAGAGGCACAGACAACCGAAACAGCGCTCCGAGCTGCAAGATCGTTTTGCTAAGAGCGGGGGAAGTGCGGTGAAAATCCGTCGCAACAGCCATTACCGTATAGTCGGATAGCCCGTCGGAGCGTTTCTTTTGTCGTCTTCATTTCCGGGTAATGGGAAAATGGACCGATTCCGTCACGGGTGCGCGTTCTCATTGTTCGGAACGCGCTTTTTTTGACGGAGCTACATTGCTGAAACCAAGGAGCCAAATCATGAAGAAATTTGCAAAAATCGCACTTGTCGCGGTATGCGCCGCGCTCATCGCCGCCTTTGTCTTTGCGGGCTGCAAAGAAAACAAAGAGGGCGAGCCGCTCGCGGGCGCAAAAATGACCTTTGTCCTCGACGACAAGGCGGGCACGGTGGAGACGGTGGAGGCGGACCTTTCCGCCTTTGATACGGGCGACAGCGCCATGGACGTCATCAAGCAGCTCGCCGCGGACAAAAAACTTTGCTACAAAGAGAGCGACGGTATGCTCACCGAAGCGGGTGTCTGGCGCGACGGCAAGGAGACGTACATCGTCAGTCAGAACGCCGCGGAAGGGGTGTATCTGTATCTCTATACCAACGTCGATGCGGATAAAAACGACTACGAAGGCATGACCACGGTCGAATACGGCGGCGAAGTCCTCGCGGAATCGCTAAACGGCATCGGTCAAATGCACATCGAAGACGGCGCGGTCATCTATATCACGACCATCGTCTGGGCGATGTAAAGGAGAGTAAGGAAGATGCGCGGAGCGGGAGCGCGGCAGGGCGCGCTGTTCACAACGGCGAAAGAACTCGCCTTCATAGCGCTGATGACCGCCCTTCTCATCGCCTGCCAGCTTGCGCTCAGTGCGGTGCAGGGGGTGGAGGTCGTCACCGTGCTCTTCCTTTCCTTCTGCTATTCCTTCGGCGTCCGCCGCGGGCTCGTCGTCGCCAACTGTTTTTCCCTCCTGCGCTGCCTGCTGTTCGGCTTTTTCCCCACCGTCGTCATCTTATATATCGTCTACTATAATCTGTTCGCGCTCGTGTTCGGGCTTGCGGGCAGGGCGCTCAAAGGTGTATCGCCGCTTGTGCGGCTCGTCATCCTGATCGTTTCGGCGGCGGCGATGACGGCGCTTTTTACCCTTTTGGACGATCTGATCACCCCGCTCTTTTTCGGGTACAGCCCGCGCGCGGCGAAGGTGTATTTTTACAATTCGCTGCTCGTTTTGGCGGTGCAGCCCGTTTGCGCCGCCGTCACGGTCGCCCTCCTTTTCGAGCCGCTCAGAAGGGCGTTCGCCGCGATCGCAAAGCGGCAATAAGCGCAAGATATTCCCCAAAACCGCGGCGGCGGGGGCAAGATTTTACCCTTTTCTAACAAAAATATCACTTATAAAAAGTTTCCTGCGGTGCTATAATAGGTGCAGTGAATGACAAAGATGCAGGAGGCATTTTTATGGCAAAATTTGAAGAGATCTCCGCGCTTTTGCAGCGCGGCAAAGCAAAGGACCTCGCCGCGCTCGTTTCCGAAGAGCTGGCGGCGGGCGTTTCCCCCAAAGATATTCTCACGGAAGGGCTCATCGCGGGCATGGGCGTGGTCGGCACGAAGTTCAAAAACAACGAGATCTTCGTCCCCGAAGTGCTCATCGCCGCGCGCGCGATGAACGCGGCGCTCGCCGTTTTGAAGCCCGCGCTCGCCGATTCGGGCGTGGAACCCGTCGGGACGGCGGTCATCTGCACCGTCAAGGGGGATCTGCATGACATCGGCAAGAACCTCGTCAAAATGATGATCGAGGGCACGGGTATCCGCGTGATCGACCTCGGGGTGGATTGCTCTGCGGAAAAGATCGTCAATGCCGTCAAGGAAAACAATGCGGACATCGTCTGCCTGTCCGCACTTCTGACCACGACGATGATGTATCAGAAAGACATCATCGACGCGCTCAAAGCGGCGGGGCTGCGCGACAAAGTCAAAGTCATGGTCGGCGGCGCACCCGTCACACAGGCATTTGCCGACGAGATCGGCGCGGACGCCTATACGCCGGACGCTGCGAGCGCCGCGGAAAAGGCGCGTTCCTATTTTGCCTGAAAAAAGCAGGTATCGGAGGCAGCCCGTACAGGGGTTGCCTCTTTGCATTTTACGGATGCAAAGGAAGGTGAAAGGATGAAGATCACGTTGATCGGCGGAGGAAAAAAGGTCGTCGCCGGCTGTAAGGAAGGGGAAACTCTCCTTGCCGTATTGCGGCAGAACGGTTTTCCCGTCGCCGCGGACTGCGGCGGCAGGGGGATCTGCGGCAGATGCCGCGTCCGCGTTTTCGGCGGCAGCTTCGGCGAAGGGAAGGTCGTCCTCGCCTGCGAAACGCCCGCCGAGGACGGGATCGCCGTCGAGAGCGAATTTGGGGGCGGCGGTTTGACGGAAGGGCTCTCCGCGCGCTATCCGACGGATAAAGAGGAGGGCTTCGGCGTCGCCGTGGATATCGGCACCACGACCGTCGCCTTTTCCCTTTTGCAGCTCTCCACGGGCAAAACGCTGGAAAAATATGCCGAACTCAACCGTCAGGCGGCGTTCGGCGCGGACGTCATCAGCCGTATCATGGCGGCGGAGGGTGGCGGCGCGGCGCTGCTTGCCGAAACGGTGCGCTCGCAGATCGAGGGCGCCCTTGCCCGCTTCCGTCAAAAATATGCCGTCGGGATCGACAAGGTTGCCGTCTGCGGCAACACGACCATGCTCCATCTGTTTTGCGGGGAAGACGTCTCCGGCATCGGCCGTTACCCCTTCACGCCCGCCTTTACCGAATACC
>CALWCR010000026.1 GCA_944376445.1 uncultured Clostridia bacterium
ATCGCCAAAGTGATCCGAACCTATTCCGGCCGTTTTGACTTAGCTGCGTTGCTCTCACTTGTCCGTATCGGCAAAAGGCGGGGGTACGTGTGCGTTTTTCGCGCCTCTTTTGTCCGAAAGAAGGGGAGCGCCCCGTACCTTGCGGCGCGCAAAAAGGCGGACTGTTAGGCACCTTGCGGCAAGAAAGCGGTGCGCGCAAAAGGGCGGGCCGCTCAGCGCCCGGCGGCGAGAAAAGCGGTGCGCAAAAAGATCGCCCTGCAAAAAGCGCGCGCTTTTCTTCGGGAAACGGGCGCAGAGAGCGTGCGGCGGGTTAGAGAAAAGACAGGCGCGCCCGCAAAATGCGGGCGCGCCGTTCCCTTTGAAAAGGCTTATTGCTGCATTTCTTCTTTGCGTGCCTTGACGATCTTTTCCGATTCGGCGAAGGGCACTTCTTCATAGCGCTCGAGTTCGGCGACGAACCTGCCGCGCCCCTGCGTCATGCTGCGAAGATCTGTGGCGTACTTTTGGATCTCCGCCTGCGGCGCTTCCGCGTTGACGATCTGCAGATCTTCCATCATGTCGATGCCGAGGATCCTGCCGCGCCGCTTGTTCATGTCGCCCATGATGTCGCCGAGGTATGCCTCGGGGATGGCGATCTTGAGCTTCATGATGGGTTCCAAGAGGACGGGGTTGGCGTTTTTGAGCCCTTCCTTGAAGGCGATCGCCGCCGCGAGCTTGAACGCCATTTCCGAAGAGTCGACATCGTGATAGCTGCCGTCGTAGAGCACCGCTTTGAGCCCCGTCACGGGATAGCCCGCGAGCACGCCGTGGGGCAGGCATTCGATGAGCCCCTTTTCGACGGCGGGGATGTACTGTTTGGGCACCGAGCCGCCCACGACCTCTTCGGCAAATTCAAAATCCCCGTCGAAGGGCTCGAAGCGCACTTTGCAGTGCCCGTACTGGCCGTGCCCGCCCGACTGTTTCTTGTGTTTGCCTTCCGCCTCGACCGTCTTGCGGATGGTCTCTTTATAGGCGATCTTGGGCGTCTTCAGGAGAGCGGATACGTTGAATTTCGCCTTGAGTTTTTTATTGATGACGTCCAGGTGCGTCTCGCCCTGCCCGTTGATGATCATTTCGCCCGTATCCGCGTTTTTGGCGACGGAGAAGGTGTAATCCTCTTCGGCGAGCTTGTTGAGCCCCTGGAAGATCTTGTCTTCCTCGCCCTTCTTTTCCGCATAGATCGCCATGGAGAGTACGGGGCGGGGGAAGTGTATGGGGTCGAATCTGAGTTTGGCGCTCTCGTCGCAGAGAGTGTCGCCCGTATTGGTGGCGGCAAGTTTGCTCACCGCGCCGATGTCGCCCGCGGTCAGTTCGTTCACCGTCTCCTGCTTTTTGCCTTTGAGAAGATAGATCTGGCTGATGCGCTCCGTCTTGCCCGTCGTCGCGTTGTACACGCTCGAACCCGCTTTTAAGGTGCCGCGGAACACTTTCATCACGTTCATTTTGCCGACGAAGGGGTCGACGACCGTCTTGAACACCTGCGCGGCGAAGGGCTCGTTTTCGGTGCAGGTCACCTCGATCATTTCGTCTTTATCCACGCCCGAGGCGAGCATCTCTCTTCGCTCTTCCGCGCTCGGCATATATTTGACGATCTCGTCCATGAGGTTGATGATGCCCCTGTTCTGCAGGGCGGAACCCGCCATCACGGGGATGGTGTTCACGTTGTAGATGCCCTTGCGGATGCCGTGGATGATCTCGTCTTTGGAAAGTTTTCCTTCCTCGAAGTATTTGTCGAGCAGCGCCTCGTCGTTTTCCGCGGCGGTCTCGGTGAGGCTCGCCTGCATTTCGGCGAGGGTGCCTTTGAGCTCTTCGGGGATGGGTATGGACTTTTTCTGCGCTTCGTCCGCAAAGCGGTAGCAGGTCTCTTTGAGCGCGTTCACATAGCCGACCATCTTGTTCCCTTCCATGATGGGTATCTGGATGGGCGCGATCTTGCCCGCGTATTTGGCGGTGAGCGCGGCGACGGTGCCCTTGTAGTCGGCGTTTTCCTTGTCGGTGCCGTTGATGAACACGACCATGGGGATCTTCGCTTTCAGGCAGGTGTCGATGCATTTTTCCGCGCCGACGGTCAGCCCGCCCGAAGCGCCCGTCACGATGAGCGCCCCGCCCGCGGCGCGCAGCGCCTCGTTGCGTTCCCCTTCAAAATCATAAAACCCGGGGACGTCTAAAAGGTTGAGTTTGACCCCGTCCCACATGGTATACGCCATGGAGAGGGAAATGGACATTTTTCTGGCGATCTCCTGCTCGTCATAATCGGTGACCGTGTTGCCCTCCGTCACTTTGCCGAGACGGTCCGTCGATTTGCCGTTGAAGAGGATGGCCTCGACGACGGAGGTCTTGCCTTCGCCGCTGTGCCCGATGACCGCGATATTTCTGATGTCTTTCGCTTGAATGCTCATGGATGTGTACTCCCTTATCCGCGGGCGGAAAAATTTGCACTGCAAGCCCGCTTTCTATCATTATAAACCATAAACGGCCGCATTTCAATAGGTATTTGAAAATTTTTTGCAAAATTTGAACATTTGCGCCTTTTTGCTTGCCTGCAAGGCCGTTTGGGGGTATACTGATAGCGTGTCCGCGCGCGGCAAAGAGGCGCGCGGGCAAATGCGTGCGGTACGGAAGGGAAGAGGCATGGAACAGGCGTTTATCCGCGAGATCGCCCTCATCGGCGAAGAGAATTTTCAAAAATTACAGGCGGCGCGCGTCCTTTTGTTCGGCGTGGGCGGGGTCGGCTCTTTTGCGGCGGAAGCGCTCGTGCGGGCGGGGATCGGCGGCATCGTGCTGGTCGACGGCGACGCCGTCGCCGGATCCAACCTCAACCGCCAGCTCATCGCCCTTCACTCCACCCTCGGGCAGAACAAGGCGGAAGTCATGGCGCGCCGCGCCGCAGACATTGCGCCTTCCTGCCGCGCGGAGGCGGTGCCTGTCTATTTTAACGAAGAGACGGCGCATCTTTTCGATTTTGCCTCCTTTTCTTATGTCGCGGACTGTATCGACGACGTGGCTGCCAAAGTGCGCCTTCTGAGCTCCGCGCGGGCGGCGGGCGTGCCCGCCATTTCCTGCATGGGGGCGGGTAACAAGCTGGACGGCGGCGCTTTCCGCGTTGCGGCGATAGAAAACACGCGGCAATGCCCGCTCGCGCGCATCATGCGCAGGGAACTGAAAAAGGCGGGCGTTGCGGGCGTCAAGGCGGTCTATTCGGAAGAAGACCCCCGCCCCGTTTCCCGAACGGAAGGGGAGCGGACGATCGGCAGTATCTCCTTCGTTCCTTCGGCGGCGGGCCTGCTGCTCGCGGGGGAGATCGTCAAAGACCTCATCGCGCGCGGGTAGCGCGCAGGTCGGAGCGCAAAAAGTGCGGCTGCGGCAAAAAGGGCTGTGCGCTCCGCCGCAAAAAAGTGGCAAGCGGCAATCCCGTGCAAAGTGCGCAAAAAGTGCGGACGTTTGCCTAAAAAAGGGCGCAAAAAAAACGGCGGAGCGTTTGTCCGCCGCCGATTTTTGCAAGGGGAAGGGTCATGCGCGTGCGTGTTTGGCGCCGATCAGCTTGACGTTGCGCCTGTCTATCTCCACGAGCCCCTCTTCCGCCATGCGCTTGAGCTCCCGCGCCATCGCGCTGCGGTCGACGCAGATGTAGTCGGCAAGGCTCGTCTGGGAAAAGGGGAGAGTAAAATACGAGCTCTTATTTTTTGCCGCCGCCATGGAAAAGTACGCCAGGAGTTTTTCCCGCGTCGTGCGGCGGCTGAGGATCTCGAGATGTTCGGAAAGCGCCTGCGTCTTTTCGCTCATCAGTTTCACGAGGTTGGAAACGACGGTGCTGTGGTGGGTGCAGGCGTTGGGGCAGCGCTTGACGATGTGTTCGTAATCGATATAGAGCACTTCGCTGTCCTCGTCGGCGACGAGAAAGAAGCTCGCGTCCGCCCAGGCATAGCCGAGCACGTCTCCGAACACGCCGCCCGTTTTGAGCTGTTCAAAGATGGTGCGCGCGCCGTTTACGTCCGTCTTGATAAGGCTCACCCGCCCCCTTTGCACGACGGCGACCCGCGCGTGCGGCATGGGGATCTCTTCCCCCTTTTTATAGGTGCGCACCGCCGCCTTGAAGCATTCTTTCATCGCGGCGTATTCGCTCTTGGTCACTCCGTCGAAAAGGCTCGTCCTCTCGTCCATTTCAGTCTCCTTGTTGCAATTGCAACACAACTATAAAACATCGCGCAAAAAAAGTCAACCGTTCCCGCCCGCAAATTTTGCGGCGGGCAAAAGGCAGGATATGATCGAATTTTACGGGGAGATCGCCCTTCCCTGCAAACAGAGGGCGGACAAACTGAGAAAGCGCCACTATGCGCTGTGGACGCTCGTTTTGACCCTCATCGTGGGCGGGCTCGCCGCCTTGAACGGGGCGACGGGCAGGGATTTTGTCCTCTTTACCGTCTTTGCCGCCCTCTTGGCGGCGCTCACCGTCTATCTTTTCGTCGCGCCGCAATTTAAAAACAGCTGCAAAGAAAGGATGATCCTTCGCGTCGAGATCGAAGGGGACACGCTCACCGTCACCCGCTGCGGCGGGGAGGAGGTGAAAAAGACCCGCCCCTTAAAAAAGGTGAAAAAGGCGGTGCTTTGCGGCGGCTGCTACTATCTGTACGCGCCCGATGCGGGCAGCCTCGTCCTCTGCCAGCGCAATCTCTTGAAAAAGGGCACCTTCGACGAGTTTGAAGCCCTCTTTGCGGGCCGTCTCAAAAAGAAGGACGCTTAAATTACGCGTTGCGGGGCGCCGCGCTTTTGTTATATGCAAAGCGCGGCAAAAAAGCGCAATGCAAAAAAATGCAAGGCGCGGCGGAAGCCGCGCGGGGCGGTAAACGCGGCAGCCCCGCAGAAATGCGCCCGCAAACGCGGGCTCGGATAAAACGCGGGCTCAGATAAAATGCACGCGCGCGGGGTCGTAAAAGCCCTTGGCGGCGGGCGCTTCGTCGGGCACGCCCACGGCGACGACGGCGACGGGGATCCCCGTACAGCCGATCGCCTTGGCGACTTCGTCCGTGCGCGGCTGCGAGGGATAGCACCCGCACCAGCAGGCGCCCAGCCCCGTGCCCGCCGCCGCCAGCAAAATGTTTTCCACAGCCGCGGCGCAGTCCTGCTGCCAATAGTTGTGCTTGGGCTGCCATTCGGGGCGGGCGCAGACGACGATCGCCCAGCTCGCCGTTTCCAGAATTTTGCTCGCGGGGTGCGCCGTCATGATGGCGGCTTTGACTTCCGCTTTATCCGAACAGTAAAACTCCCACGGCCTGCTGTTCACCGCGCTGGGCGCGTGCATCGCCGCGTCCAACAGGGTCTCGATCTTGTCTTTGCCCACGGCCTCTTTTTTGAACTTGCGCACGCTTCTGCGCGCGGCGATCGCCTCTAAAACATCCATAGCTAATCTCCTTTTTTTCTCCATTATACCCCCGCCGCCGCCCTTTGTCAACCACGTTTTTTGATTGAATTTCGCCGCTTTTTATGCTATACTGTAAGGGAAAAACGCGGGCCTCGCTTTCGGGCGGGCCCCTATCGCGCCCGTATGGCATACCGTACGGGAAAAACAGGGCGCGCTTTTTTTCGGATCGGAAGGCGCGGGGAGGTTTTTTGTATGTGCACGCTCGGCGAAGGGGAACAGATCGAGGAGCTTCTGGAAGGGGAGCTGAAGATCATCCAGAACGTCTCTTACTATCGTTTCACGAGCGACGCGGTGCTCCTTTCCCGCTTCGTCAAGGGCAAAAAGGGGGACAAGGCGGCGGATTTCTGCGCGGGCAGCGGCATCGTCGGGCTGCATTTTTACGCCCTCAACCCGCACATCTCTTCCG
>CALWCR010000027.1 GCA_944376445.1 uncultured Clostridia bacterium
TTGTTGATGGTCTCTTCCATCGCGTCCGCGCCGCTGCCCATGATGACGACGACGTTTTCCGCGTCGGGCGCGCCGCAGTAGTCAAAGAGGTGATACTGCCTGCCCGTGAGCTTGCCGACCTTTTCCATCATCTCTTCGACGATGGCGGGGGTGGCGAGATAGTACTTGTTCGCCGTTTCGCGGTTCTGGAAGTAGGTATCGCCGTTCTGGGCGGTGCCTTTCTGGATAGGATGTTCGGGGTTGAGCGCGCGTTTCTTGAAATCGTCGATGTCCTTCATGTCGACGAGCGCTTTCATTTCGTCGTAGTCGATGACGTCGATCTTGGACACTTCGTGCGAGGTCCTGAACCCGTCAAAGAAGTGCAGGAAAGGTACTTTCGCTTTGAGGGTGGAAAGGTGCGCGACGAGCGCGAGGTCCATGACTTCCTGCACGGAGCCAGAAGCGAGCATCGCAAAGCCCGTCTGGCGGCACGCCATGACGTCCTGATGGTCGCCGAAGATGTTGAGCGAATGCGCCGCGATCGCACGCGCGGAGACGTGGAAGACGGTGGGGAGCAGTTCGCCCGCGATCTTGTACATATTCGGGATCATGAGCAAGAGCCCCTGGCTCGCGGTATAAGTCGTGGTCAGAGCGCCCGCGGAAAGGGAGCCGTGCACGGCGCCCGCGGCGCCGCCTTCCGACTGCATCTCGGCAAGACGCAGCTTCTGGCCGAACATATTGACGCGGCCGGCAGTCGCCCATTCGTCCGCGACTTCCGCCATCGGGGAAGAAGGGGTTATGGGGTAGATAGCCGCAACTTCCGAGAAGGCATAAGCGACGTGGCTGGCGGCTGTATTGCCGTCGATCGTCATCTTTTTCATAGAAACTATAACCTCCGAATTCTATAAATTTCTGCTGAAATACGTCCGCGCTCTCCCGCTGACGGGGCATTTTGCGGCACGTTCAATGATATTATAAAGGTTTTCCCGTGATTAGTCAATATAAAAACGATAATTTGTCAAATATTTATAACGGAGCGGTGAAAACGGGGGAAGGCACCCCCAAAATCGTTGTGAAATTTTTGCGCTTTTGCTATAATATTGAACCATGGAAGCGGTCCGTTTTGAAAATGTAAAATTTTTATACCGTGAAGACGGAGACTATGCGGTCAACGGCGTCACGCTCACCGTCGGAGAGGGAGAATTTGTCGCCGTGCTCGGAAGGAACGGCAGCTGCAAATCCACCCTCGCAAAACTCATCAACGCGCTCTTGGTGCCTTCGGAAGGCAAAGTCACCGTCTTCGGCATGGATACTTCTGACGAGAAAAAGACGTTCGAGATCAGAAAGAATGCCGGGATGGTCTTTCAGAATCCCGACAACCAGACCGTCGCCTCCATCGTCGAAGACGACATTGCCTTCGGCCCCGAAAACATCGGCGTGCCGCGGGAGGAGATCGGCAGGCGCATCGATTTTGCGTTGGACGCGGTCGGGATGCAGGCGTTCCGCCATATGACCCCTTCCCGCCTTTCGGGCGGGCAGAAACAGCGCATCGCCATCGCCGGGGTGCTCGCCGTCCTGCCCAAGATCATGATCCTGGACGAATCCACCGCCATGCTCGACCCGAAGGGCAGGCGCGAGGTGATGGACGTCATCAAAAAGCTCAACAAGGAGCGGGGCATGACGGTCATCCTCATCACCCATTTCATGGAAGAGGCGCTCGAAGCGGACAGGGCGGTCGTCATGCACAGGGGAGAGGTCGTCATGGACGCCTCGCCCGAAGAGATCTTTTCCCGCGCGGAGGAGCTGGAGGCTTACAACCTCACGTTGCCGCGCGCGGCGTACATTTCTAAAAAGCTCGCGGAAGGGGGTATGCCCGTAAAGGGCGCCTTCAACGCGGAGGCGCTTGCGGAGGAGATATGCGCATCGTTGCAAAAGGCCTGACCTATACCTATAATCCCAAATCTCCCTTCGCTTCGCAGGCGCTCAAAGGGGTGGATATCGTCATCGAAGAGGGAGAATTTTTCGGCATCATCGGCCATACGGGCAGCGGCAAATCCACCTTCGTGCAGCACCTCAACGCCCTCATCAGGCTCACGGGCGGCTCGTTGACGGTGGGCGATTACGACCTCGCGGACAAGAAATGCAAATTTTTGGAGCTTCGAAGCAAGGTCGGCATGGTCTTTCAGTACCCCGAATACCAGCTCTTTGCCGAAACGGTGGAAAAAGACGTCATGTTCGGGCTGAAAAACTTTCATAAAGAGATGAAAGAGGAGGAGATGCGCACCGCCGTCCGCGAGGCGCTCGAACGGGTGGATCTGAACTATGAAGAGGTGAAGGATAAATCCCCCTTCGAGCTTTCGGGCGGGCAGCGCCGCCGCGTCGCCATCGCGGGCGTCATCGTCACCCGCCCCGAGATCCTCATCCTCGACGAACCCGCCGCGGGGCTCGACCCGCTCGGCAAAAAGGAGATCATGCAGCTTTTGCACGCCATTCACGGCAGTTGGTGTAAGACGGTCATCATCGTCTCGCACGATATGGACGAGATCTCCGAAAACTGCACCCGCGCCGCCGTCTTTTCGGAGGGGAAGGTGGTGATGGAAGATACGCCCGCGGCGATCTTTTGCCGCTCGGACGAGCTCGTCTCGCTCGGGCTGGACATCCCCGTCACGGCAAAATGCGCCCGCCTTCTCAAAGAGCGGGGCATAGAGGTGCAGACGGATTTCACCTGCGACGATTTCATCGGCCGCGTTCTCGCCCTGTGGAAGGAAAGGGGGAAGGCAGATGCTCAATGACGTGACATTCGGGCAGTACTACCCGACCCGTTCCTTCGTGCACAACATGGACCCGCGCGCGAAGATCGTATTCATGATCGCCTACATCGTCGCGATCTTTGTGGCGGATAACTTCCTCGCGCTGGCGGCGGTGACCTTGTTCCTGATCGTCGCGGTCCTCTTTTCGCGCGTGCCCTTCGGCAGGGTGCTGCGCTCGGTCAAAATGATCCTCTTCCTCATCCTCTTTACGGCGGTGCTCAACCTCTTCTTTTATTCGTCGGGCGGGGAAGAGCACATGATCTGGCAGTGGAAATTCCTCTCCCTCTCCTGGGAGTCTGTCGTCAACATGATCTTTCTGGCGCTGCGCCTCTTTTTGCTCGTCATGGGTACTTCGGTGCTGACGCTGACGACGACGCCCGTCGCCCTCACCGACGGCATCGAGAGCCTTCTGACCCCGCTCAAATGGATCCGCGTGCCCGTGCACGAGCTCGCGCTCATTATGAGCATCGCCCTCCGCTTCATCCCCACGCTGATGGACGAGACCAACCGCATCGTGGCGGCGCAGAAGGCGAGGGGGGCGGATTTTGAATCGGGCGGGCTCATCAAGCGGGCAAAGGCGGTCGTTCCCATCCTCATCCCGCTGCTCGTCTCCGCCTTCCGCCGCGCCGAGGACCTCGGCGACGCGATGGACGCACGCTGTTACAGCGGCGCCAAGGGGCGCACGAAATACAAAAAGCTCGTGTTCACCTGGCGCGACCTTCTGGGGCTCCTCCTTTTGGGGGCGCTCATCGCGGGCGTCGTCCTGTTCAACATCTATTTCGGCGGAAAATTCGGCATCATCGACTATTTTATGCAGTGACGGCGCGGCGCGCCGCGGGTGAAAAATGAACATCGCGCTCTTGATCGGTTACGACGGCACGCATTTTTCGGGCTGGCAGATACAAAATAACGGCAGGACGGTGCAGGGGGAACTCGAACGCGCCGTTGCCGAAGCGTTCGGCGCGCGCGTGCGCGTCACGGGCAGCGGCAGGACGGACGCGGGCGTGCACGCGGCGGGGCAGGTCGCAAACTTCGCCCTCGCGGACGGGATCAAGATCTCGCCCGGACGGGTCGCCGACGCGCTCAACGTCAGGCTCCCGCCAGACGTCCGCGTCCTCAAAAGCGCCGCCGCGGCAGAAGATTTTGACGCCTGCCGTTCGGCAAAGAAAAAGACCTACCGCTATTGCGTCTATTTTTCGCGGCGGGAAAACCCGCTCCTCGAGCGGTACGCGGCGCGCTTCGGCGAAGTCCCCGATTTTGCGCGCATGGGCGAATGCGCGCGGCTTTTGGAGGGCGAGCACGACTTTGCCGCCTTCTCTTCGAGCGGATCGTCCGCAAATACGACGGTGCGCACGGTGTATTCGGTGGAGATCGCTCCCCGGGCGGACGTATATGCGGAAGGGATGACGGGCGCGCACATCGACGTGTGCGGCGGCGGCTTCCTATATAATATGGTGCGCATCATGGCGGGCGCCATCCTCGGTTGCGGAACGGGGAAACTTCCCCTTGCCGGCGTGGAAGAAGCGCTCGCGACGGGAGAGCGGGATCTTTTGGGCAAAACGATGCCCGCCCCGGGGCTCACCCTCCTGCGGGTGGATTACGGATTTCCTCTTTTCGGCGAATAAACAGGCGGGGCTGCCCGCCTTCAAGGAGAAACTATGGAGTTCTTTATCGTACTCAATTGGCTGATCAACATAATAAACCCCGCGGCGGCGGAATTTTACGGCATCGCGGCGGCGGACGTCCTTTCATGGGTCTTGGTCGGCATTTCGGCGGCGGTCTTTGCGGCGATGTACGCCCTCAAAGCCGCCGGGCTGTATACGATGGCGCGCCGCACGGGCAAACAAAATATCGCCTGGTGCGCCTTCGTGCCCTATGCGTCCACTTACCTAATGGGCGAGATCGCGGGGGAGGCGAAGCTCGGCAATGTCCGCATCAAAAAGACAGGGGTATACGCCCTCATCGCCGAGATCCTCTATTCGGCGGCGATCGCCGTCTGCTGCCTGCCGCAGCTGTATGCCTATACGGATACGGCGCGCTTTGTCACCGTGACCGAATCCGAATACGGGCTCTCGGCGGCGTTTACGAGCGAATTTCCTCTCGTTTTTTATAATATGTACCGCGTCGGCAACGTTTTGGTGTGGATCTTCAATGTGCTCTATATCCTCGCGGCGGTATTCCTGTTCATCTACTTTTTCAGGTGCTACGCGCCCTCGTCCTATATCTGGCTCACCATCCTCTGCGTCATCCTTCCCGTCGGCGGCGCGCTCGTGTTCGCCTTCCGCAACCGCAAGCGCATCGATTACGACGCCTATATGCGCGCCCGCGCGGAAGCCATCCGCCGTCAGCAGTATTACTATCAGCAGCAAAACCCGTATAATAATCCGTACAACAACCCGTACAACGGCCCTTACGGCGGCGGGCAGTACGGGCAGAACGCGGCGCCGAAAGAGCCCGACGATCCCTTCGGAGAGTAGTCCGAGCGGAAAAGCGGCGGGCAGGGGGATGGCACCCCGCAAAACGGCGGGCAGGGCGGGCCTTCTTCCGATGACCCGTTCGGCGAATTTCAGAACAAAGACGGCAAATGACGGGGGAGAGAAATATGGAAAAAGTAAAGAACGTGGCGGTGTTCATCGACGCGGAAAACGTGCCTTCATA
>CALWCR010000028.1 GCA_944376445.1 uncultured Clostridia bacterium
TCTCGGACGAAAGGTGTTTGAAAATATCGACGCCATCCGGCACTTTCCGCAATCGGGTATGGTTGTGGATAATCCCTTTTTGACCGATAAAGACGTGCGCCGTGTTCTGATAGACAATTATATCCTCTACTATAAAGCCGTAGATGCGGAAAAGGTCGTATATATCATCCGCATCGTGTACGCAAAGCGCAATCTGGACGAGATCTGCCGCGAATTGGAGATATGACCTCGCAATATGAGCGATCTCTTGCGGAGCATTGAAGGGTAAAAAACGAAGCGGCAAAAGTTTATTTGTGCTGACATAAATCAATATCCACCGCTATGGCGGTGGATATTGATTTATCGCGCAATATGCAGAAAAAATAGTATAAAAAACGTGGGTGTAAAAAGCTACTCTTATTGCAGAGAGACCCTCTTCCAGGGGCTCTTTTCATCGGCAAGCAATCCTTCCGCGATGCCCATGATCCCGAGAAGGAACTGCGCGTCGCTCGACCACATTGCCCTGCCGAACACATATCCCTTGGCAAACTCGTCCCAGTCGGCATATACTTCCTTACATGCCTTATACGCGTTTTCAATATACTTCCACGCTTCTTCTTCGTCGATATAGCCGCTATCGTAACAGCTGCGCGTTGCCATGACCAAACGCCCCATATCCCAGGCGACGACGGACACATTGGCAAGGTCGAAAATATTCCCCGAAAAATAGCCTTCCTGCATCAGCAGCGGCAGAACTCCCTGCATATTCATGAAATACTCCATGAGATTTGCCTGATCTTCTTCGGTGAACCTGCTGTAGTCGATGCCTTCTCCCCTGCCCGCATAGATGGCTTTGATCGCATCGAAATACACCCTGTGCCCGCGCTCAAACAGCCAGTCCAGCGTTTCGATGGCAGAGTCGTGGTCGGTGATATCGTAGAAGTTTTCCAGATTGCCTTTGATCTCGCATACCTCTTCTCCTGTCGTCAGGCTGTCGCAATAATAGCAGGTCTGTTCGGAGTTGATCGCCCCGACGCTCAAAGCCGCCAGCCTTTCCTGCGATAAATTCTCCGGATCCGGGTTTTCCCGATATTTCTTGTTTGACAATACCTTCTTCATTTTTCTGATGAAACTCATTTTCGTTTCTCCCTTTTATTTTTAAGGTCAAAGAGCAGGCAATGCTCTTATATCTTCTTGCGCCTTTGATTATAGCATATCTTTCCCTCCGATGTAAGAACACGGCAAAAAAGTTTTACCTGTTCTGAAAGTTACAGGCCGTTTTTATACAAAAATTCGCGCGCAGGCTACAAGGCCGCCCGATACGGAAAAACACCCCCGCGCGGAGGTGTTTGTTTCGTTATCCCTGTTTTTTATCTTTGACCGCTTCTTCGACGGCAAGGAAGAGCTTGTCTAAATACTCCCCTTCAAACAATTCGATCAGGCCGCGGTCGGCGCAGTTGGTCAGTTCCGGGTCAAAGGGAACGCGCGCCACGTTGGCGATGCCGAACTGCTGCGCCAGCTCTTCGGCGCGGCTCTTGCCGAACAGCTCGATCTTGCTGCCGCAGTCGGGGCAGACGGCGTAACTCATGTTTTCGACGATGCCGAGGATGGGGATATTCATCTTTTCCGCCATGTGCGCCGCCTTCTGAACGATCATGGAGACGAGCTCCTGCGGGGTGGAGACGATGATGATGCCGTCTAGCGGGAGCGACTGATAGATGCTCAGCGGCACGTCGCCCGTTCCCGGGGGCATATCGACGAACATGAAGTCGACGTCGTTCCAGATGACGTCCGTCCAGAATTGCAGCACCGTGCCGGCGATGACGGGCCCGCGCCAGATGACGGGTTCGGTGTCCTCTTCCAGCAGCACGTTCATCGACATGATCTCGATGCCCGTCTTGCTCATGACGGGCAGGATGCCCATATCCGAGCCCAGCGCCTTTTCGGTGATGCCGAACATTTTGGGGATGGAAGGGCCGGTGACGTCTGCGTCCATGATGGCCGTATTCAGGCCGTTGCGGCGGGCGATGACGGAGAGCATCGCCGTCGTCATCGATTTGCCGACGCCGCCCTTGCCGCTGACGATGCCGATCACATGTTTGATATTGCTCAGCTCGTGCGGCTTTTTATGCATATCGCGCTGCGAACAGTCCTGATTGCAGCTGCCGCAGTCGTGCGAACATTCTTCTGCCATAATTACCTCCTACCGATAGTCGTATTTTGCGGCAAAGCCGCAGCTCTTGCATTGGATGGTTTTCAAGCTCAGAGCAGGTCTTTCGGGTCGTATTCCGCCTTTTTGTAGACGACGGACTGCGGCTTGTCGGTTATCTCCGTCTTGAACACATCCTGCCAGGCGCGCGCGTCGTAATCTTCGATCGTGCACGTCACATAATGATCGGAACAGTGCAGCTCCTGCGTGAGCGCCTTGACGAGCGCCGCGGCGAGCTTCTTTTTTTGTTCTTCCGTCCTGCCTGCGAGCATCTTTACTTCGATATGCGGCATACAAACCTCCTACTGCTTCATGCTATTGTATAGATTATAATACAAACCGCGACGTTTTAGCAACTGTTCGTGCGTACCTTCTTCGGCAATTCCTTTATTGGAGATGAACAAAATGCGGTCGCAGCCGCGGATGGTGGAGAGCCTGTGCGCGACGATGAACGAAGTTCTGCCCTTGAGCAGCACCTGCAGCGCCTCCTGGATGAGCTTTTCCACGTCGGAAGAGATGGAGCTGGTCGCCTCGTCGAGGATGACCACGGCGGGATCTTTGACCACGATGCGGGCAAAGCTGATCAGCTGTTTTTCGCCGGAAGAGAGCCCTTCGCCCCGCTCGGCGAGCTGTTCATAATAGCCGCCCGGCAGCCGCTCGATGCACTTGTCGGCAAAGATGGCCTTTGCGGCGGCGATGCACTCTTCGTCCGTCGCGTCCGGCCTGCCGTAGCGGATATTGTCGATCACCGTTCCCTTGAAGATGAACGGGTCCTGCATGAGCACGCCCACCTTGCCGCGCAGCGATTTGAGGTGGATATCGCGCACGTCGGTGCCGTCGATGCACACGCTCCCCTCTTTGACGTCGTAAAAGCGGGTCAGAAGGTTGATGACCGTCGTCTTGCCCGCGCCCGTCGGCCCCACCAAAGCGATGCTCTCGCCCGGCTTTACATGCAGGTCGAAGTGTTCGAGGATGTTCACCCCCTCTTCGTACGAGAAGGTCACGTCGTTGAAGTCGATCTCGCCGCGCACGTCGCCGAGGTCGATATTCCCCTCTTTATCGGCGATGCCGGCGGGAGCGTCGATGGTCTCGAAGATGCGTTCGAGGTTTGCCGACACCTGCGCCAGGTTCTGGATGATCTGCGAAAGCTGCGTCAGCGGGGTGGAGAACAGCCCCATATAGCTGAGAAAGGCGATGACCACGCCCGTGGTGACGCCCATGGCGCCCGTCTGCATGAGCAGGAAGGCGACGGCATAGAGCATGACCGTGCCGTAGTTCCAGAACAGGCCTACGACGGGCGAGTTCAGCTCGTTGCGGCGGACGATGCTCATCCACGTTTTGGCGCTGCTCTGCTGCAGGTCGTGGTACACCTTTTCGTTATAGACGGTGCGGTTGTAATTTTGGATGACCTTTTCAC
>CALWCR010000029.1 GCA_944376445.1 uncultured Clostridia bacterium
AATATGCATGAAACATTGTTTGAGATCAAAGACGCGGTATTCGGATATGACAAGCGTTCGACCGTCATCAACGGGTTGAATGCAAAGATCGGTGCAGGGGAGATCACCGCCGTCATCGGGCCGAACGGCTGCGGCAAGACCACGCTCTTCGGGCTTCTTTGCAAGGCGTTTGCTTTGAAAAGCGGAGAAATTTTATTTCGCGGCAAACCGCTGCGGGAATACCGCCTGAAAGAGTTCGCAAAGCTCGTTTCCGTCGTACATCAGTATAATACCGTTCCCGACGATATGAGCGTAAGAAATCTGGTCGCGATGGGAAGAACGCCTTATCACAACACGATCTTCGGCGCAAGGTCCAAAGCCGACGCAAAGATCGTAGAGGAGTCAATGGAACTTGCCGGGGTCACGCAGTTTGCAAACAGACAGATGAAAGAACTTTCCGGCGGCCAAATGCAGAGGGTGTGGCTGGCGCTTGCCATTACGCAGTCGCGCGAAGTGCTGCTTTTGGACGAGATGACGACGTATTTGGATATTCGCTATCAGTATGAAATTCTCAATCTGATCGGATCGCTGAATAAAACTTTCGGAACGTCGGTCGTAATGGTGCTGCACGATATCAATCAGACGCTGCAATACGCGGATACGACGATCGTGATGAAAGACGGGCGGGCGCTCTGTCAGGGGAAGACGCAGGACGTGATCACGGAGGATAATATACGCGGAACTTACGGGATAACGTCCGAGATCATTCATTTGGAAACGGGCAGCTACTGCTTGTTCAATAAAAATTCATTATAAAGGAGATCTTTATGAAAACTTTGGCAAGAACTTCAAAAGCAATGATGTTCACAGTGATCGCAATGCTTCTTTGCATTGTGACGGTATTCGCGGCCTGCGATAACGGCAAGCCGGGCGGCGGTGAGACGGGCGGCGAAGCAGTGATCACGCAGTACGCTGCCGATCTGGACGCGGGCATAACGATGGGCGCGATGGGCGAAATCGACTTCGGCGGCAGCCTCGTGGAAACGAGCTATGTGACGGCGCAAGACGGGAAATATTCGCTCACCGTCATCTTCAAGGCGGGCCCGATCGAAGTTATGGGCATTTCGCAAAATATCTTTGTCGACGACGCCCCGGAAAATGCGGCGACCAATAACGGTATCAAAGACGGCACGATCGGCGTGTATGCCGAGGACGGTACCCTCATGACGGACGGCGTGAGTAAGACGTACAGTTCTGGAGAAAACTATCTGGCAACGCCGTCGGGGAAGAACGTCTATTACGTTCAGTCGGCAACGATCCCCGTGGACGGGCTGCGCGCAAGCTATGATATGACGCTGTACGTCAATTCGGCGCTGATGGGTGCGCAGTTCTCGAATGATACATATAAAGCGACGCTGGATCTCGATCTTGAAAACGGAAAAGAGGTGCAGTCTGTAAGCGGTTTGGGCGCGGCAACAAAAGGGGAAGCGCCGCAGCCCGAACCGGAGCCTGCTTATACGCAGTATGACGCGGAACTGAGCTGTTTTGTGACGGCGATGGGCGGCATCGAATTCGGCGACGGTCTGCTCGCGGGCGCGTATGTGGAAGAGGAAGAAGGCGAGTATTACATGACGCTTATTTTCAACAAGAGCCAAGTGACCATTTACACGATCTCCTGCGATACTTTCATTGACACCGACCTTGCCGACGCGGGCACGAGCAAAGGCGTTGAGGACGGTACCATCGGCGTATATGACGAGGACGGAACGCTCGTGACGGAAGGCGTGGAAGTAAGATACAGCACGGGCGACGACTTTGTTGCGGGCAAAGGCGGGAACGTGTATTACGTCAAATCCGTGAAATTGCCGATCGATTCATTGAGAGAAACGTATAAGCTCGCTCTCTATATCAATTCTTCTGTGATGGGCGTGCAGTTCTGCGAAGCGAACGAAACGGTTACAACGGGTACGTTTTCCGCAACGCTCACGCTCGATCTTGCAAGCGGCAAGGGCGTTGAAAGCATCGAATCGCTGATCGGCGTGGAAACGAGGGGCGAAGCGCCGCAGGCGTAAAGAGGGCGCGGGAGCAGCAAAAAAGGGGACTGGCGCGAAGCGGTCTCCTTTTTCACCGTATATATTTTACGGCGCTATTTTGCGAGATAAATTTTAAACCAAGCGTAAAACCTTGCAAGATAAAAGAAAGGACCGCGTTGTGCGGCCCTTTCGCTATTTTGGACGATCGATAGGAATTTATGCCTTGCCGTTGCTGCCGAGTACGTCGACGATCTTGTGCTTGACGAGCTCTTTGACCGCCGCCCTTGCGTCGCCGAGATACTGGCGGGGATCGAAGTGGTCGGGGTGCTCGAAGAAATGTTTGCGGACCGCCGCCGTGCACGCCACGCGGAGGTCGGAGTCGATGTTGATCTTGCAGACCGCCATCGTCGCGGCTTTGCGGAGCATATCTTCGGGGATGCCGATCGCGTCGGGCATCTTGCCGCCGAACTGGTTGATGATGGCGACTTTATCCTGCGGGACGGAAGAGGCGCCGTGCAGGACGATGGGGAACCCGGGCAGTCGTTTGCCGACTTCTTCGAGGATGTCGAAGCGAAGCTGCGGTTTCTGGCCGGGTTTGAACTTATAGGCGCCGTGGCTGGTGCCGATGGCGATGGCGAGGGAATCGCAGCCCGTCTTTTCGGTGAATTCGCACACTTCGTCGGGATGGGTGAAGCAGGCGTCTTCCGCCTTGACGTTGACCGCGTCTTCGATGCCGGCGAGCTGTCCGAGCTCTGCCTCGACGACGACGCCCCGCTCATGCGCGTAGGCGACGACTTTCTTCGTGATCTCGATGTTTTCGTTGAAGGCGTGGTGCGAAGCGTCGATCATGACGGAAGTGAACCCGTCGTCGATGGCGGATTTGCAGGCTTCAAAATCCGCGCCGTGGTCGAGGTGCATGACGATGGGGATATCCGTCGTCTGTACGGCAGCCTCGATGAGGTGTTTGAGGTAGACGGGGTTGGCGTATTTTCTCGCGCCCGCGGAGACCTGCAGGATAAGAGGGGACTTGCATTCCTGTCCCGCTTCGACGATACCCTGGATGGTTTCCATGTTGTTGACGTTGAACGCGCCGACCGCATAGCCGCCCGCATAGGCTTTTTTGAACATTTCGGTAGATGTGACCAAAGGCATAGTGAATCTTCCTCCGATAAATTTTTTTCACTGTTCTTATTTTACACTAATCGGCGGCAAAAAGCAATATAATTTTCAAAATTATCGTTATTTTATCTTTGATTTTTTCATCCGCGGTGTTATAATATATAAGGAAATACAAAAAATATTGTCCGTGCCGTCCGCTCCGCCCGTTCAAGGCGTGCGGGCGGCGCGGAGTGCGGAGGCTGTAATTATGAGAGATCCGAGGATAGATAAACTTGCGGACGTTCTGGTCAACTATTCCGTCCGCTGCGGCAAGGGAGAAAAAGTGCTCATCGAGGCGCGCGGCGTCGGGCATGAGCTTGTCAACGCTTGCGTGGAAAAGGTCTTTGCCGCGGGCGGGTTCCCGTTCGTGGAAGTGATCGACCTTTCCGTCGAGCGCGCCCTTCTGATGGGCACGGGCAAAAAGCACTGCGAACTGCGCGCCAAGTACGATAAATACAGGATGGAGGACATGGACTGCTATATCGGCATCCGCGGCGGGGACAACACCTTTGAACTATCCGACGTGCCCGCGGGGAATATGCAGGTCTTTGACAGGAGCTATTCCTTCCCCGTCCATCACGAGACGCGCGTCAAGAAGACGAAATGGGTGGTGCTGCGCTATCCCAATCCGTCCATGGCGCAAAATGCGGGCGTTTCCACCGAAAAATTCGAGAATTTCTATTTCGATGTGTGCACCCTCGACTATTCCAAAATGGATAAGGCGATGGACGCGCTCAAAGCGCTGATGGAGCGGACGGACAAGGTGCGCATCGTCGCCAAAGATACCGACATCACCTTCTCCATCAAGGGGATGCCCGCCATCAAGTGCTCGGGGCAGATGAACATCCCCGACGGCGAGGTGTATACCGCGCCCGTCAAGGACAGCGTCAACGGCGTCATCACCTACAACGCGCCCACCCTTGAAAACGGAGTCCGCCACGAAAAAGTGCGGCTCGTCTTTAAGAACGGCAGGATCGTCGAGGCGACTTCTTCCGATACGAAAGCGCTCAACGACGTGCTCGACACGGACGAAGGCGCCCGCTATGTGGGGGAATTCGCCATCGGCGTCAACCCCTATGTCGTCAGCCCCATGCTCGACATACTCTTTGATGAAAAGATCTGCGGCTCCATTCATTTTACGCCCGGCTGCTGCTATGACGACGCCTATAACGGCAACAAGTCGAGCGTGCATTGGGACATGGTGCTCATCCAGACGCCGGAATGGGGCGGCGGCGAGATCTATTTTGACGATGTGCTCATCCGTAAGGACGGTCTGTTCGTGAGCGACGAGCTCAAATGTCTCAATCCCGACGCGCTCAAATAAGCCGCCGCGCCCGCCGCTTTGGGCAGATTGCGGAAAAACAGCCCGCAATTTGTGCGGAATATTCATAAAAATTTCAAAACGGAAGTTATTTCGCGCAAACTATTGACTAAATTTTTCCTTTTTGCTATAATAAGAATGCTGGATAAATCAAGGCGAAAAATCATTTTTTAATAAATGGAGGATAAATCAAATGGCTAATGTAAGAGTTGCGATCAATGGTTTCGGCCGTATCGGCCGCCTCGCGTTCAGGCAGATGTTCGGCGCTAAGGGCTATGAAGTCGTCGCTATCAACGACCTCACCAGCCCGAAGATGCTCGCGCACCTTCTGAAGTATGACTCCGCGCAGGGCAGATATGCTTTGGCGGACAAGGTCTCCTGCACCGAGGATTCCATCATCGTCGACGGCAAAGAGATCAAGATCTATGCGGAAAAAGACGCGAAGGATCTGCCTTGGGGCAAGATCGGCGTGGACGTCGTCCTCGAATGCACGGGCTTCTATTGCTCCAAAGCCAAGAGCCAGGCGCACATCGATGCGGGCGCGAAAAAGGTCGTCATCTCCGCTCCTGCGGGCAACGATCTGCCGACCATTGTTTACAGCGTCAACGAAAAGACTCTCAAACCCGAAGACACCATCATCTCCGCGGCTTCTTGCACGACCAACTGCCTCGCTCCGATGGCGAACACCCTCAATAAGTTCGCGAAGATCAAGAAGGGCTACATGACCACCATCCACGCTTACACGGGCGACCAGATGACCCTCGACGGGCCGCACCGCAAAGGTGATCTGCGCCGCGCAAGGGCTGCCGCAGTCAACATCACCCCGAACAGCACGGGCGCTGCGAAGGCGATCGGCCTCGTTATCCCCGAACTCAACGGCGTGCTCGACGGCTGCGCACAGCGCGTTCCCGTTCCCACCGGCTCTTTGACCCAGCTCGTGGCGATCGTGGAAGGGGATGTCGATAAAGACGGCGTCAACGCCGCCATGAAAGCTGCGGCTTCCGATTCCTTCGGCTATACGGAAGACGAGATCGTCTCTTCTGACATCGTCGGCATCACCTACGGTTCCCTGTTTGACGGCACGCAGACCAAATGCATGCCCATGGGCGACGGCATGACCCTCGTGAAAGTCGTTTCCTGGTATGACAACGAGAACTCTTACACCAGCCAGATGGTCCGCACGATCAAATACTTCGCGGAACTCAAATAATTTTTCCTGAGGCAAACGCGCCCCTTTGTCCGCTCTCTGCGGCCAAGGGGGCGTACTTTTTTGCCGCGGCGGAAGGTTTCTT
>CALWCR010000030.1 GCA_944376445.1 uncultured Clostridia bacterium
CACGTCGAACGGTGCGCCCCTTGCGGGCCCAAAGGGTAAAACCGCGGCTCTTCTGTATTATGTAATTTATAAAATAGAATGTGATTGACATAAACGCCGGCAAAACGTCCGCCATTGTGGCTGCACCCCTTATCCTTGCGCCCCTGCCGCCCCGAAAAATTAATTTAAAAAATTTTCGCAAAAACGCTTGACTTTCTATACTATGCAATGTATAGTATTATGCATAAGACAGTATTTGCGGGAGGGGCCATGGACACACAGCTGAAAAAAGGGCTGCTCGACGTATGCGTGCTGTCCGTTCTGCGGAAGGAAGAGTCTTACGGATACAAGATCATCGCGGACGTCGCGCCGTATATCGAGATCTCGGAATCCACCCTCTATCCCATCCTCAAACGGCTGGAATCTTCGGGCGCGGTGACGACGCACAGCCGCGAATTCAACGGCAGGCTGCGAAAATATTACAAGATCACCGAAAAGGGCTTGCAGAAGATCTGCGAGTTTATCGAAGACGTGCGCGAATTCGAGCGTATCTATGAATTTATCGTCAACGGAGGCAGACAATGAACAAGGCAAAATGGAGCAGCAAGCTCAAAAAAGCGCTTTCTCCGCTCCCCAGAGAGGAGCGGGAAAAGATCTCGGAATATTATGAAGAAATGTACCTCGACAAGCGGGACGCGGGGCTCGAAGAAGAGGCGATCTTAGCGGAATTCGGTCCGCCCGAAGAGGCGGCAAAGCGGTTTTTGCAGGAATACCCGACGCAAAAGAGCAAAAAGGGCAACGCCGTAGGGCGGTTTTTCCTCGCGCTTATCCTCTTCCTCTTCGTGGGCCTGCCCGTCGCCGCCGTCCTGTTCGCCCTCGCCGTGACGGGCGCCGCCCTCTTTTTGAGCGGGTTCGCCATCGCCGCGGCGGGCATTGCGGACATCGCCTATTTCATCGTACAGATCTGCGTATCGGGCGCAGGCGGCGCGTTCGTGGCGCATATCGGCATCGGGCTCGCCGCCGTCGGCGCGGGGTGCCTGCTCATCCCCCTCTTTCTCTACCTGACCAAAAAACTGTTCATCCTCTGCGGCAAACTGTTCGCCGTCACGGGCAGATTCATCCGCGGAAAACGGGAGGCGCTCTGACATGGAAAAGAAAAAACACATCTTCAACAAAATATTCCTCATCGTCGGCGCCGTGGCGCTCACGGCGGCGATCGCCCTCTTTGTCGGCGGCATGACGGCGGTGGACTGGGACTTCAAAAAGCTCTCCACCGTGCACTTCATACAAAAAGAATTTACAGCCGAAGAGGCGCCCTCTTCCCTCACGGTGCGCTACACGTCCGCAAACGTGCAGATACGCTACGAAGAACGGGAAGGCGTGCTGGTATCCTACCCCGTGCGCACGGACATGGAAGGGCGGGAAAAGGCGCAAGTCGACGTCGGCATCGACAACGGAAAGCTCACCATCCGGGAAAAAAAGAGCGGTTTCGACTTTTTTGCCTTTCAGCTGGAAACGCCCGTGCTCACCGTGACCCTGCCCGCCAATGCCCCCTGCGCGCTCGACATCCGCACGGAAAGCGGCGACATCTCACTCTCCTCCGCAGGGCAGATCCAAGGAACGGACATGGCGTTCGTTTCCGAAAACGGCGACATCGACGTTTGCCCGCAAGGCGGCATCTCCCTTACGGGAGAGATGAAATTTGAAAGCGGCTCGGGCGACGTTTCGGCGGCAAATATCTCGGCGAAGGCGCTCACCGTCACGACGGACGTGGGCGACGCCGCCGTCGAGAACGTGCAGGCAGACACCGTTTCCGTCACGACGGACGTAGGCGACGCGCTCTTAAAGGGCAAGATCGGCGCCGAAACGCTGCGCATCCGCACGGACGTGGGCAACGTGCTCTTTGCCGAAGGCTGCCTTGCCGACGCGCAAAAGATCGACATCGCGACAGACGTGGGCGACGTAAAGGTGCGCGGCGCGCTGGCGGGCGCGAGAGAAGACTACACCCTCTTTCTGACGGCAAACGTCGGCTCTTCCAATTTTCCTTCGGGCGGAGAAGGCGCGCGGCGGGTGACGATCGTCACCGATACGGGCGACATCTCCCTGCGCTTTGAAAAATAAAAGACATACCGTAACCGCCCCGCGCAAATTTTTGCGCGGGGCGGCCCTTTTTATCTTCTTAACCAAGTCAAAATAAAGCGAACCCGATCGAAAGCGGGGATATTACCACATCTGCATCGTTAAAGCCCTTGCCAATACGTCGCTGTATTGCCTGCGGGCTTTGCCTTGCATCTGCGGCAATTTACCCGCTTGCGATTGCTACGCACCCTGAAAGAGCGCATTTTGCGATGGATTGGGGCGACAGACGAAGCGGCAATACCCACTGCGGTATTGCAATGAGGATGAGCCGCAAGACGCGAAAAAGTCGCCTTTCAGGGCGGATTCGGATTACTTTGACTTGGTTATACAAACAAACGCGGCTCAGTCTTTTGCTTTGAACAGCGCCCTGTTTTCGTCAAAAAAAGAAAAATAGGTGCGCGTGTTTTCCAGCTCCCACCACTTTTTCAACGTGACGGGAACGCTGTCGAGGTCGTAGATCTTCGCCCCGTAAAGCGCGAGCAAAAAGGGCGAATGGGTGGCGATGACGAACTGGCAGCCGCAATAGCGCGCCTTCTTTTCAATGAGCGCCTTGACGGAAAGCTGCATTTTAGGCGAGAGGCTGTTTTCGGGCTCGTCCAAAAGATAGAGGGTGTCGTTTTGCAGGATGTGCTCAAAAAATCCGAGCGCCGTTTCGCCGTTGCTGTTGAGCCTGACCTCTTTCCCCGCAAACCTATGCAAAAATTTGCGCCGCGAGAGGGAGCGGGAACGCGCCAGGATCTGCAGGCGGTACGCCTCGTAATTTTCAAGCCCGTCAAAGGGCAGCGTCTCCCCGAATTTGAGGGCGGCGTAATCCGCTTTGCCCGCCTGCGTGTTTTCGGCGATCTCCTCGTTGCGGGTGCGGGCGGCGAGCATATATTCAAACACGTCGTCGCTCGTGAAGATACGGCTCTTTGCGGGAAGGGTGACGGGCTCCCCTTCGTCGTCAAACCCGAAGCGCACCCCGCACGCCGCGGCGTAGGGAGAAAAGAGTTCCCCGCCGTTGTACGGCGCCTGCCGCTTGAGGGCGAGCTTTTCGGCAATGAGGTTCAAAAGGGTGCTCTTGCCGCTGCCGTTGCCCCCGCAAAGCACCGTCACGGGCGCAAAATCCAGCTCGGTGAGCTCCTTTTTCAAAAACAGCCCGCAGGGATACGGGTTGTCGAGGTAGCCGAAGGCGCCGCCGTTCTGCTCCATCCGCCGCCGCGCGAGCCGCCATTCCCCCTCTTCGTCGGGCAAAATAAATTTTTCCAGCCAGAGCATGATCCCCTCCTCAAAGCGCGCCGCCTAACGGGGCGGTTTTTGTATAAATGGCGTCCACGATGAGCGCGGCGAGGACCTTTACATCCTCGGCGCAGTCCTCTTCCAGCCAATGCATGGACACGTTGTAGAGCATCCCCGCGTAAAGATAGGGAAGATAGGGGCTCTTGCCCGGGTTGTCGCTTGCAAACATTCCGACAAATTTGCGGTTGAGAAAATCGAGATACAGATCGCTAAGGTGCGCCTTTTTCAATAATTTGAAGGGTTCTTTATTCGCCCTGAACATCTCCAAAGCGTCGGCGGCGATCTTGATATGATCTTCCTTGCAGCGCGGATAGAAGCGCTGCCCGAAGACAAATTCCCGCGTGTGATGTTCAAAATAATAGGCGATGACCTCTTCTTTATTCTTGAAGTAGCGGTAAAAGGTCGCCCTGCCCACGCCCGCCTTTTGCGCAATATCTTTGACGGTGATCTTTTCGTACACATAGGCGTTCATCAGTTTGAAAAGCGCCGTCACGATATAGTGCTTCGTGTACTCTTCCGAAGAAGCCCCCATGAGACAAACCTCCCCTTTTTGTATCATTTGCGGCGACACGGCGCGCGGACGTGTCTTATCCGCCCCGCGGACGGTTGCTTTTTTCCGCTCCCTGTTCTATGATACACTTGTCTTACAAAGAAGTCAACCGAAACGCGCGCCGGCTTGCGCTTTGCAGGAAAAACAGAAAATTTCGAGGTGTCTTATGCAGGAAAAAGATTTTATCGGCTACGAATACAAGACGGTGTCGGTCAAAGCCAAAGACCGCACAAAAGCGACGGATATGTATGAAGCGTTCGGCTGGGAGATCACCAACGCCGCCCCCGCTCCGTTCGGCGGCGCGGCGCTCTCCATGAAGCGGGACAGGCATATCCGCCACAAGCAGGAACTCAACAAACTCCAACGGCGGGCGGAAGACGCCTTCGCCTCCGTCAATGAGCTGGAACGAGCCAAGACGCTGGGCGCGCGCATATTTGCCTGTATCTTCGGCTGTTTTGCCGCGCTCGTTCTGGGCGGCGGGATGAGCCTGACGATGTGCATCCAAGACAGCATCCCCGCCATGGCGGGCGGCATCGTTTTGGGCATCATCGGCATCGCTCTTTGCATTGTCAACTATTTTCTCTATCAAAAAATCGCCGCGCGCAAGAGCGCCGCGCTGCTTTCTCTCATCGACGAAGCGGAAGAAGAATTTGCCAATATCCTCGAACAGGGAAACGAACTCTTGCACACGGAACTGATCTAAGCAAACGGCTATAAAAATACAGACAAAGAAGGAAGGGCGCAGCGATGAAAAAATTTTTTTGCAGCCTCTTTGAAAAGATCGGGCATCCGCGCGCGGCGCTGCTCGTCTGCTTCTATATCCTCTTTTTTGCGGCGCTCGCGGGCACGGCGCTGCTTCTCGCCTTCTCGCCGAAAAAAAGCCCCCTGCACTATCTCTTGTACGCCCTTTCGGCGGCCGGGCTCGCCTACTTCGTCTATACCCTCGTTTTGCTCGCGCCGAAGGGCAAAGCCGCCGCCGTGCGGCTCTTGCGGAAAAACGCTTTCACCCAAAGCATCCTGCAAAATTACGGGTTCCGCACCCTCGTCTTTGCCGCGGCGGGCGCCTGCGCCAATGCCGCCTACGTCGCCCTGCAGACGGCTGCGGGCATACTCCTGCGCTCTATCTGGCATATCGCCGTCGCCGCCTTCTATCTCGTGCTCATCGCCCTGAAAGGAGGGCTGCTCCTCTGTGCAAAAAAGTACAAAGATCCCGAAAAACAGATAAAGGCCTGCCGCGCCTGCGGATATTCGCTCAGCCTTCTCACCCTTACGCTCACGGGCATCCTCGTGCTCATCAACAGGGAAGCCGCGCGCTATGAATACCCCGGCTATATGATCTATGCCGCGGCGGCATATACCTTTTATAAGATCGTCTCCGCCGTCATGCAGTGCATTCGGGCGAGAAGGCAGGACAGCCCCATCGTGCAGGCGGTGCGAAGCGTCAATTTAGCCGCCGCCGTCTATTCGGTTTTGGCTTTGCAGGTCGCCTTGATACAGGCGTTCGGCAGCGCGCGGGAACGCGTCTTCAACGACATCACGGGCGGCGTCGCCGCCGCCCTCATCCTCTTTGTCGGCGTCTGCATGATCGTAACCAAGTCAAAATGATCCGAACCCGCCCTAAAAGGCGTCTTTTGCGCGTCTTGCGGCTCATCCTCATTGCAATACCGCAGCGGGTATTACTGCTTCGCCGCCGCGATCCATCGCAAAATGCGCTCTTTCAGGGTGCGAAGCAATCGAAAGCGGGTAGATCGCCGCAGATGCAAGGCAAAGCCCGCAGGCAATACAGCGACGTATTGGCAAGGGATTTAACGCAGCAGATGTGGTGAGATCCCCGCTTTCGATCGGGTCCGCTTTATTTTGACTTGGTTAAGTACGCACCGCGTCGCGCCCCGCTCCTCAGAGGCGGACCTCTCTTCCCCGCGCGGCCTTGAAAAAAGAAATCAACTTTAAAATCTGCCTTGATACATAAAACAGGGCGCGCCCGTTACCGCGATCCCCATAAGGGAATTTCGGTAAAGGCGCGCCCTTGCCTTTGCGATATGAGCACGGCGCCGCAGCTCAATACTTCTGCTTGCGGATGCTGCCGTCTTTTTTATGGATGGTCATGTTGCCGCCCCGGTTGGCGGTGAGCTTTTTGGCGTAGGCGATCGCCTCTTCCTGCGTGTCGAACAGCTTGATCGCCTTTTCGCCCTTGGCGAATTTCACCTGCCACTTGCCGTCCGCACGGTGCGCCACGTGATAATTTCTGATTATAGGCCTCGCCTTTTCCTCCCCTTCCGTCTTAGAAGGCGCGGCGGCGTTCTGTTCGGCTACGGGCTGCGCTTTTGAAGTTTCGGCGTTTATAGGGGCTTTGCTCTTTTTCGCCTCTTTCTCCGCGCGTTTTTGCGCTTTCAGGGCGGCCTTTTGCTCCTTCTTTTTCGCCTTTGCCTCTTCTTTCGCCTTTTTCTTTTCTTCCTTGGTCATTCCCGTCCCTCACTGCACGTCTTCCGCATAGAGCGGGTATTTTTCGCAGAGCTTTTTCACTTCCGCACTGACGAAAGCGAACGCGTTTTCTTTTTCGGCGATGATCTTGGCGATCAGGCGCGCGACGAGGCGGGCGTCCTCTTCCTTGAAGCCGCGGGTGGTGATGCTGGGCGTGCCGACGCGGATACCGCTGGTCACGAAGGGGCTGGTCGTCTCAAAGGGGATGGTGTTCTTGTTGACGGTGATGTTCACCTCGTCGAGCATCTTTTCCAGCTCTTTGCCCGTCATATCCTTGTCGCGCAGATCGACGAGCATGAGGTGGTTGTCCGTGCCGCCCGAAACGAGGCGCACGCCGCATTTTTGGAATTCGTCCGCCATCGCCGCCGCGTTTTTGACGACCTGCTCCTGATATTTTTTGAATTCGGGAGAGAGCGCCTCTTTGAAAGCGACTGCCTTACCCGCGATGACGTGCATGAGCGGGCCGCCCTGCATCCCGGGGAAGACCGCCTTGTCGATGGCTTTGGCGTATTCTTCTTTACACATGATGACGCCGCCGCGCGGGCCGCGCAGGGTCTTGTGGGTGGTCGTCGTGACGATGTCGGCATACGGCACGGGCGAAGGGTGCAGCCCCGCCGCCACCAGCCCCGCGATGTGGGCGATGTCGACCATCAGGTACGCCCCGACCTTGTCCGCGATCTCGCGAAGGCGCGCAAAATCGATGATGCGGGGGTATGCGGACGCGCCCGCGACGATCATCTTCGGCTTGTTTTCGAGGGCGAGCGCTTCCAATGCGTCATAATCGATGCGTTCGTCCTTTTCGGACACGCCGTAAGGGACGATCTTGAAATATTTGCCCGAAATATTGACGGGCGAACCGTGCGTGAGGTGACCGCCGTGGGAAAGGTTCATGCCGAGAATGGTATCCCCGGGGGTCAGAAGCGCGAAATAGACGGCGGTATTCGCCTGCGCGCCGCTGTGGGGCTGGACGTTGACGTGATCGCAGCCGAAGAGCTGTTTGCAGCGCTCGATGGCGAGATTTTCCACGATGTCCACATAGCGGCAGCCGCCGTAATAGCGCTTGCCGGGCAGCCCTTCCGCGTATTTGTTGGTAAGATGCGAACCAACCGCCGCCATGACCGCGGGGGAAACAAAGTTTTCGCTCGCGATAAGTTCGATGTTGTCCCTCTGGCGGGAAAGCTCGAGGCGCATCGCCTCGTACACTTCGGTATCGGTATTTTTGATAGTCGTCAGATCGATCATTGTTTTTCTCCGTAGTGATTTATTTTTCTCTATTATTATAGCGCAAGCGCGCCTTTTTTACAAGAATTTCGCGGCGGCATTGCACCATTTTTTCATGTATCCGCACCGCCTCGGCCGATCTCGTCGAGCGCCTTCAGCTCGACGAGCCGCTGTTTAACGCCGGCGAGCGAGTCGACGTTCTCGACTGTCAGACTCAGCCCGTCGCGGAAGGTAAGGCGCAGTTCGCCGTATGTAAACACCCTCCAATGGCTGTGCAAGGGCTTTTCTTCCACCAAAGCGATCTCGCGCGGGCGCACTTCTTCTTTCCCCTCTTTGGCAAAGATATGCAGCTTCTCTCCCGCATAGACGATCAGCTCCTGCGGCTGTGCCCGCACGCGCAGCGCACGGCGCGTCTCATAAAACGCCATGCCTTCCATGACCGCCGCAAAAACGAAACACAAGACCCCGAGCCAGGCATCAACGGACAGAAAAAAGACGCCAGCGACGATAAACAGCGCGCCCGCGACCCACGCCGTGACGGCGGAAAAGGCGTAGACGCCGCGCCTGTGCTTATGCGCCACGATCTCTTCGCTCATTTTTTACTCTCCTTCCCGCCGCGGCCCGCAAGGGCGCTTTGCCTCGCTTCTTTCGCGCGGTCTCTGTAAAGAAGGAGCCGCGCCTTCGCCTCTTCCGCGCCCGCGACCCCCTCTACCGCGATGACGCGCCCGTCTTTCAGGGCGACCATCAGCGCGCCGCAGCGCAAAATGCCGTAGCGGTTGCGCGTGCGCCGTTCGGCGGCGTCTTTGACGGAAACGGCCGCCGCGCGCACTTCGCCCGTGCGGAGGGCAAAGATAAATTCTCCCTCCTCCTCTCTGATCAGCACGCGGGGCAGGCGCGCCAGCCGTATGCCCGAAACGAGCGCCGCGGCGGAGGCGGCGACAAGGTATGCCGCGCAGAGGATCCCCACCGCGCCGACGATATATTTTGTATCACGGAAGGCGAAGGCGCAGATGATGGAAAGGACCGCCGCGAGCGCGAAATAAACGCCGCTGTAAATAAAGCAGTAGTTGCACTTGACTTTGACGGCGACCTCGTTCTGCATACCCATCTCCCCGCGCCCGCTTTCCACGCGGGCGCGCCGAATTTTTTCTCTATTATAGCAGATACAACGTCAAAAAGCAAGCCGCCGCAAAGGGTCGGCTTTTCGGCGCTCTCTTCTTTGCGAAAAAATAAAATTCCGCGGCGGCAGGCGCAAAAGCGCCTGCCGCCGCGGAACTTTTACAAAGACCGCCAAAACAGCCTTCTCCCTTGCAAAGGGTGCATAGAAGGGTCAGATGTTCTTCTCCAAAAACTCTTTCATGCCTGCGCGCGGGACGAAACCGACGTTTTTGCCCGCGAGCGCGCCGCCCTTGAAGACCATGACGCACGGGATGCTCATGATCCCGTATTCGCGCGCGATGTCGGGATTGTCGTCGACGTTCATCTTGCAAAATGCCGCCTTGTCCGCATATTCTTCGGAAAGCTCTTCCATCACGGGGGCGAGCATACGGCAGGGGCCGCACCAATCGGCATAAAAATCGACGACGAGCGTCTTGCCTTCGGAAAGCGCGGAACGGAACGCCGCGCTGTCAACTTTGAGTACCATGGGTATCCTCCTTGTCTGTATTCTTTGTATTGCATATTTCGACGACTTCCATACCGAAGCCGCGCAAACGCGAACATAATTTATCTGCCGCAAACACGGCGGCAAAGCCGAGCGCGAGCCCCGCAAGGCACAAAAGCGCCGCAACGAGCTCCCGCTCAAAGCACAGCGCGCCGATGAGCGCGCCCGCGCCCGCAAAGAGGACGGGCAGGATATAGACGATAAAAGAAGCGAGGGCGCGGTTGTCCTTTTCCGCCTCGACGATGACCTCGTCTCCCGCCTTTGCGCCCGCTCTGTTGAGCGCCCTGACCTTGACGGTGCTTTCGCCCGCCTTGAAGACGCAGACCTTGCAGCCTTCGCATTCGGGCTTTTTTTCGATGCGCAGAACGGCGATCTTGCCCGATACTTTTTCGATACGGGCGCGCTCTCTCACGACAGCCTCTCTTTGAGATAGGCGACCGCCTCTTCCGCCTTTACGGTCACGGAAGAAGAATCCGCCATGTCTTTGACGGTATAGGCGCCGCTTGCAAGCTCGTTCGAGCCGATGACGACGACAAAGCGCGCGCCCGCCTTGCCCGCGTATTTGAACTGCGCCTTGACGGAGCGCTCCGCATGATCGAACTCCGCGGAGATCCCTTCTTTTCTGAGCTTGTCCGCAAGGGCGAATGCAGCCTTTCTCCCCTCTTCGTCCAGCCCCGCGGCGTATACGCCGAGCGGCGCTTCTTCGGGAATGCGCTTGCCCGTATTTTCCAGAACGAGCAGCATACGCTCTATGCCGCTGCCGAAACCGACCGCCGGCACCGAAGGCCCGCCGAGATTTTCGATGAGGGTATCATATCTGCCGCCGCCGAGCACGGTGCCCTGCGCGCCGATGTCGGTGGAGACGAATTCAAACACCGTCTTGGAATAATAATCCAGCCCGCGCACGAGCTTGGGGTTGAGTTTATATGCCACGCCGCAGGCAGAGAGGATCTCTTTGAGCTTTTCAAAGTGCTCGCGGCACTCGTCGCACAAAAAATCGACAGTCTTCGGCGCGCCCGCATTGATCTCGGCGCAGCGCTCTTCCTTGCAGTCGAGGATGCGCAGCGGGTTTTTCTCAAAGCGCGCGTTGCAGGTCGGGCACATTTGTGGCAGATGAGGGCGAAGGTATTCTCTGAGCGCTTCGTTGAATTTGGGACGGCAGTGCTTGCAGCCGATGGAATTGAGGTTGAGCTCGACGTTTTCCACCCCCAACGCGGCGATGTAATCGCGCGCGAGCAGGATGACCTCCGCGTCCGTTTCGGGGCCCTTTCCGCCGAAGATCTCCACGCCGAACTGGTGGTGTTCGCGGAGCCGCCCCGCCTGCGGCCGCTCATAGCGGAAAACGGGGGTGATATAATACATTTTGAGTGCCATGACGCCGCCCCCGCGCCCGTTTTCAATAAACGCCCGCACGACGCCCGCCGTACCTTCCGGCTTTAAGGTGATGGAACGCTCCCCCTTGTCGAGGAAGGTATACATCTCCTTATTGACGATGTCCGTCGTATCCCCCACCCCGCGAAGGAAGAGCTCGGTATGCTCGAATACGGGGGTGCGGATCTCTTTCAGGTTATACAGCGCAGCGATCCTGCGCGCGGTGTTTTCTACAAAATGCCATTGATAAGCGTCTGCGGGGAGAACGTCTTTCGTCCCCTTGGGAATAGAAATCATAAGTTAACCTATCCTTATTCACACTTAACTGTTCACGAAAATCTCGGCGAGCTGACGCCTGCGATTTTCCGTGATTTTAGGGGAAACCCGAACGGCTTTCCCCTCTGCGCGGCATAGATGAGGGCACACATACCATACAATGCCGCGCATTCACCCTTTCCGTAAGCCAAAGGATTGGCAAATAGGGTGAAAAAGCAAAAAGTGTGATTTTTGCTTTTTCGCATAAGCTGTTCACGCAAAAAATTTTGTGCTGACAAAATTTTTTGCCGTGATCTGAGGGGAAACCCGAA
>CALWCR010000031.1 GCA_944376445.1 uncultured Clostridia bacterium
TTCGGCGGAGTACATCCGAAGGGCCGTAAATCTCTCTCGTCGTCCGCGCCCATCGTGCGCGGGCCCGAGCCCAAAGAGGTCTATGTGCCCTTGTCACAGCATATCGGGCGGCCTGCGGTGCCCGTCGTTTCGGCAGGGCAGAAGGTGCGCTGCGGCACGCTGATCGCCGCGGCGGCGGAGGGGCTTTCCGCCAACGTCTTTTCGCCCGTGTCCGGCGTCGTAAAAGGCGTGGTCGGGCATATCACCCTTTCGGGCAAAAAGGCGGACCATATCCTCATCGAGAACGATTTTTTCGGCGATAAAGAATTTTTGCCTCCCCTCGGCGAGCCGACGCGCGCTTCCGTGCTCGCGCGCATTGCCGAGGCGGGCATCGTCGGCATGGGCGGGGCGTGTTTCCCCACGGCTGTCAAGCTGGAAGCGAAGGGGAAGGAGATCGACCTTCTCATCGTCAACGGCGCGGAGTGCGAGCCGTATATCACCTGCGACGAACGCATCATGCTCGAATACACCCGTGAACTCATGCGCGGGATAGAACTTTGCCTGCTCGCTTCGGGCGCGCGCCGCGCCATCGTGGGCGTGGAAGACAACAAAAAAGAGGCGATCGCAAGGCTTGCCGCCGCGGCGGGGGAAGGGATCGAGGTCAAACCCCTTCGCACCAAATATCCGCAGGGCGCGGAAAAACAGCTCATCTACGGCTGCTGCCGCCGCGTCGTGCCCGAAAACAAGCTGCCCGCCGACGTCGGCGCGGTGGTCGTCAACGTGCATACCGCCCTTGCCGTCTATAAGGCGGCGGAGGAGAACACCCCCTGTTACGAGCGGGTGATGACCGTGAGCGGGAAGGGGGTAAAGACGCCTTCCAATCTCTGGGTGAAAAACGGCACGCCCTACCGCGACATACAAGAATTTTGCGGCGGCGACGAGGGGGCGGAACGCATCGTTTCGGGCGGGCCGATGATGGGCGAACCCGTATTTTCTCTCAAGATCTGCACGGGGAAAGGAACTTCCGCTCTGCTGTTTTTGGAGAAAGATGAATGCCGCACGGCAGACGCGGGGCCCTGCATAGGCTGCGGCAGATGCGTGCAGGCCTGCCCCATGGGGCTTTCGCCCGTCTTTATCGAAAACGCGCTGGCGGAAAAGAATTACCGCGAAATGCGCGTATACGGGGCGGAGCAGTGTATCGGCTGCGGCTGCTGCTCCTTTGTCTGCCCCGCGGGGCGCGCTCTCGCGCCGAGTGCGAAGCTCGCCAAAAAACTCTTGCGCGCACACAAGGAAACATCCGGGGAGAAGGCAAATGGCTGAGATTTCCAACTATAAAGTCGCCGCGCCGCCGCAGGTGTCGGACGGCGCCTCCACGCGGCGGATCATGCTCGACGTGCTCATCGCGCTCTTGCCCTGCCTCGCCGCGGGAGTGCTCTTTTTCGGGCTGTACGCGCTCATGCTCGTCGCTATCTGCACGGCGGCGTGCTTTGCGGGGGAACAGGCGTATAACCTCATCCGCAAAAAGCCCTTTACGTTCGACCTTTCCGCCCTCGTTACGGGCGTCATCTTAGGGCTCAACCTGCCGCCGCGCGCGCCGTGGTATATCCCCGTTGTCGGCGGATTGTTCGCCATCGTCATCGTCAAAATGCTCTTCGGCGGGCTGGGCAAGAACTTCGCGAACCCCGCGGCGGCGAGCCGCGTCTTTTTGCTCCTCGCGTACAGCGGCGCGATGACTTCCTTTATCGGCGCGGATATTTCCGGCAACATCCTCTCGGCGGACGCCGTGACGGGCGCCACCTATCTCGGGGGCGGCGTCGCCGCGCTGGCGGAAAAATTCCTCGGCGCCGAAGGGTATTGGGGATACGTTTTACAGCTCTTTTTCGGCTTTACGGGCGGCAGCATCGGCGAAACGTGCGCCTTGGCGGTGCTCGCGGGCGGGGCGTACCTCATCGCCCGCCGCGTCATCGACTGGCGTATCCCGTTTTCTTTTCTTCTGACAGCCGCCGCCATGACCCTCCTCTGTTACGGGAGCGCGCGTGAGATCCTTTTGCAGCTGTTTTCGGGCGGGCTCATGTTCGGCGCTTTCTTTATGGCGACCGATTACGCGACTTCGCCGAAATGGAAATATAACCGTATCCTCTACGGCTTCGGCCTGGGCGTCATTACCGTCGTCATCCGTAGGTTCGGCTCGTATCCCGAGGGCGTGTCCCTCGCCATCCTCTTTATGAACCTTCTCGTCCCCGCGATGGACAGATTCCTTTTGCCCGTGCGCTTCGGGCAGATGACGAAAAAGGGCAGGCCCGTGCCGCACCTCATGCAGTGGATGATGCGCGGGCTGTGCATTTTCCTCGCGGCGGCGCTCGCCGCGGCGGTGCCGCCCGTCGCGGTCGCGGAATACAACAGCCCGAAAAGCGCCGCGCTGCCCGCTCCCTTCGCGCATATCGCGGCGATGTCTTACGACAGGGCGGGTGCCTACTATTTTACGGTCGAAGGGGAGGCGTATCTCGACGAGTACGATTACCGTCAGCCCCTCGAATACAAGGTGACGATCGGCGCGGACGGCAAGGTGGCTTCGATCCTTCCCGTCGTGCAGAGCACGGCGGGGTATACGGCGGAGCTTTCCCTCTTTGCCGGCAAGACATATGAAGAGATCGCGGCGCTTGACGATCTCTCCGCCGATTCTTTGACGAGCGCGACGTATACCAACAAGGCGCTCAAAGAAATGCTGCTCGAATGCTTTACGGCAAAAGACATCCATAAAAACGCGTCGCCCGTGCGCGGCGAATATGTCTCGGCGGCGGTAAATTCCGAACTGTTCGGCGGCACGGCGTTCCTCGCGCAGGGAACGGCGCACCTCGAAGAATACGATTACGATCAGGCGCTTTGCTATTATATCTGCATTGCGGACGGCAAAGTCGGAAAGATCGTTCCCGTCGTACAGAGCACGCAGGGATTCACGGCGGAGCTCGCCTTGTTTGAGGGAAAGACGAAGGAGGAGATAGAGGGGCTGACCGATCTTTCTTCCGATTCCCATACGAGCGCCACGCGCACGAATACCGCCCTCAAGGGGATGATCCTGGAATGCTTCTCTCTTACGGGAGGTGGACAATGACGGCAAAATTCAGATCCATGCTGCAAGGGGTGGCGGCGCTCGCCTGCATCGCGCTCGTGTGCGGGCTGCTGCTCGGCGCGGTCAATCATCTGACCTATGTGGACCCTTTGGCGGCGACGTATGAACGCTTTGCGGCGGATACGGGCGCTTCGTTCAGCGAAATGACGGACGAAGAGGGCGCGGATTACGGCAACGGTTCGGTCGTCTATTACGCCCGTTCGGACGACGGCGGCATCGACGCCTTCCTCGTTTCGGGCGGCGGCGGCTTCGGCGGGAACGTGCAGATCTATCTCTATATCAAAGACGCCGTCATCGACAAGCTCGTCATCGGCGAGAACGGCGAGACGTATCTCGATAAATTGGAAAAAGCCGATTTTTACGCCCGCTTCGTGGGACAGGACGTGACGTCTTTCGATCCGCTTTCTGTGGACGCCGTCGCGAGCGCGACGCGCAGTTCTACCGCCGTCAAAAACGGCGTGAACGCCGCGGTGCGGTATTATAACGAAAAGATCGCGGGAGGGGAAAGCAATGGATAGGCGCAAAGTCAAAGAGACCGTGCTCGGCGGGCTCATCAAAAACAATCCGACCTTCGTCCTCGTGCTCGGGACCTGCCCGACCATCGCCATGACGACCTCTCTCTTCCAATCGTTTGCGATGGGGATCGCCACGACCTTCGTGCTCATCTTTTCCAATCTGTTTATCAGCCTGCTCAGGAACCTGATCCCGGACAAGGTGCGCATCCCTTGCTATATCGTCCTCATCTCTACCTTCGTCATCATCGTGCAGATGGTCATGCAGAAGTTCATGCCCGATCTGTACGAGACGATGCGCGCCTTCATCGCCCTCATCGTCGTCAACTGCATCATCCTGGCGCGGGCGGAGAGCTATGCTTCCTGCAATAAGCCGCTGTACAGTATGCTCGACGGCGTATCCATCGGGCTCGGCTTTACGGGCGCTCTCTGCCTCATCGGCATCGTCCGCGAATTTCTGGCCGGCGGCGCTTTCGCGGGGATGAAGATCCCCGGCTTTCCCGCCATGTCGGGCGCGGGGGCGAGCGCGTTCGGATTTATCGTGTTCGGCTGCATGATGGCGCTCTTCAATTTCGCGATCCAAAAGATCAACGAACGCAAGGAAAAAATGAAGGCGGCGGTGCTGCCCCTCGGCGGCGGGAGCGCCGCGCCCGCAAAGGAGGATAAGGCATGACAGCATCCCTTGTTTCCGTCATGTTTGCGGCGGTCATTTCCAACAACATCGTCCTTTCGCAGTACCAGGGCATCTGCCCCTTCCTCGGCGTCTCCAAAAAGATCTCGAGCGCGGCGGGCATGGGCTTTGCCGTCATCTTCGTCATGGCGATCGCCTCCGTGTTCACCTGGCTCGTCTACAACTACGTCCTCCTGCCGCTCGGGATAGACTATCTCTACACGATGGCGTTCATCCTCGTCATCGCCAGCCTCGTGCAGGTGACGGAGATGGTCGTCAAGCGGTATTCGCCCACCCTGTACAGCGCGCTCGGGGTATATCTGCCCCTCATCACGACCAACTGCGCCATCCTCGGCACGGCAAACAGCGCGGTCGTCTACAATTCGTATAACTTCATCTACACTTTCGGCGTCTCGGTCGCAACGGGGGCGGGCTTTCTCTTCGCCATCCTCCTGCTCGCCTGCGTGCGCCTGAAAACGGACAAAGCGGACATCCCGCAGTGCTTCAAAGGTTTCCCTATCACGCTCGTGACGGCGGCGATCATGGCGCTGGCGTTTGCGGGGTTCGCGGGGATCTTGGCGTAAAGGGGGCGGCATGGAAGTTTTCGTTCAGATACTCATAGCGGGCGGCGTCATGGTCGCCATCGCGCTCATATTCGGCGTCATCCTCGTCATCTGCTCCAACGTCTTTGCGGTCAAAAAAGACAGCCGCGCCGAGCAGGTGGAAAATCTGCTCGCCAAGTCCAATTGCGGCGGCTGCGGCAGGGCGGGGTGCGCGCAGTTCGCGGAGGCGCTCGTCAAAGGGGAGGCAAAACTTTCCGACTGCAAGGCGACGCCCGCCGCCAATAAAGAAAAAATCGCCGCGCTCTTAGGCGGCGGCGAAGTCGGGGAAGACACGGTTGCCGTCGTGCACTGCAACGGCGGCAATGCCTGCTTCGACAAATACGATTATCAGGGGTACGGGAACTGCTTGTCCTGCGAACTGATCGCGGGCGGCGTCAAGGCGTGCCCCGTCGGCTGTATCGGCAAAAAAACGTGCGCGGACGTGTGCCCGCATTTTGCGATCGGCGTGGGCGACGGCGGATATGCCGAAGTGGATAAGGAGAAGTGCATCTCCTGCGGGGTGTGCGTTTCCAATTGCCCCAAACAGATTATCGGGTTTATCCCCAAGGCGGCGAAAGTGTATATCGCCTGTTCCAACCACGGCAAGGGCAAGGACGTCATGGAGCTTTGCAAGCACGGCTGCATCGGCTGCGGCATCTGCGCCAAAAATTGTCCGCAGGGCGCCATCGCCATGAAGGACGGCCTGCCCGAGATCGACTATAAAAAGTGCGTCGGCTGTATGCTCTGCGTACAAAAATGCCCGCGCCGCTGCATAAAGGAGCACTGATGCGATACGATACCATCCTTTTCGATCTGGACGGCACCCTCTTCGACACGAGCGAGGGGATCGTCAAAGGCGTCCGCCACGCCCTTGAAACATTCGGCTATACGGTGGGGAAAGACAGCGAACTTTATAAGTTCATCGGCCCGCCCATCGTGCAGGCATTCCGCGAATTTTACGGCATGAACGCGGAGCAGGCGGAGGCGGCAAAGCGCTGTTACCGCGAATATTACGGCAGGGAAGGCGTCTATCTGTGCGCCCCGATCGAGGGGGCGAAAGAGTGCCTGGAAAAGCTGTGCGCCGCGGGCGCCGTATTGGCGGTGGCGACTTCAAAACCCGAAAAATTCGCCGTCGATATCCTCGAACGGTTCGGCTTTTCCCGCTATTTCCGCCTGATCGCGGGCTCGCTCGCGGACGAAAAAAAAAAAAAAAAGAGCGAGGTCGTCGCCTATG
>CALWCR010000032.1 GCA_944376445.1 uncultured Clostridia bacterium
CTGCACCTGCAGGATGTTCCTGTCCTTCGCGCTCGAATGATAGGCGGTCTCCCCGTCGCAGACGACGGCGAGGATGAACCGTTTTTTATTTTTTGGGTCGACGACGGCGCAGTCGATCTTGAAGTCCGAAACGCCCACGTCGTAGCGGCACTCATAGCCGTAATTTTTGAGTTCTTCCGCGATATATTTGCCGATGCCGCTCTTGACCGCTTTGAGTTCGTCCGAATTGATGGCGAGGGTCGTTTTCCCCTTTTCGGCAAATTCGAGGAAGGCTTTGAGCCCCGCCACGCCCTTGCTGTTGGTCTTGGCGAGGTTGATCATCGCCGAAGTAATGGACGAAAAGACGACCATCTCTTCCCGCGCGCGGGAAACGGCGACGTTGAGCCTGCGCCAGCCGCCGAGCTGGTTCAAAGGCCCGAAATTGAGGGACACCCTGCCCGTGCGGTCGGGGCCGTAGCAGACGGAGAAGAGGATCACGTCGCGCTCGTCCCCCTGCACGTTTTCGAGGTTCTTGACAAAGAGAGGCTCTTCGTGCTCGTAAGCCGCGTCCTCCAGCTTGTTTTTGACCAGCGCGTCGTTGAGGCGGCGCTCGATATAGTCCTGCTGGGCGGTGGAGAAGGTGACGACGCCGATGCTCGAACGGGAAAGTTTGGGGTCTTTGAGCCTTCTTATCACTTCCGCCACCAGCGCTTCCGCCTCCGCCTAGTTCCGCTTGGTAAAGCCCCTGTCGTACACGCCGTCTTCGATGAGCGCGAGGCGCACTTTGCTTTCCAAAGCGTCGGGCGAAGGGAAGGTGCAGAGCTTGTTCCCGTAATACATGATGTTGGAGAAGGCGATAAGGCTCTCGTGCTTGCTGCGGTAATGCCAGTTGAGATGCTTTTCGGGCATACTTAGGGCGAGGCAGTCGTCGAGGATGCTTTCCAGATCCTCCGCGTCGAGGTTCTCCTCATCCACATATCCAGAGCTAAAGAAGGAAGTCGGCGGCAGCTGTTTGGGATCGCCGACGACGACCGCGTTTTTCGCCCTGGCGAGGGAGCCGACCGCTTCCGACGTCGGAAGCTGAGACGCCTCGTCAAAGACCACCAGATCGAAAAGGTCGGGTTCGGCGGGCAGATACTGCGCCACCGTGATCGGGCTCATGAGCATACAGGGCGCGAGCTTTTTGATAAGCTCCGGGATCTCGGCAAAAAAACCTTTGAGGGTCATGCCCCGCATATTGCTCTTGAAAATGCGCTGGAAAGCGAGCACTTCCAGGCTGAGCGGGCCTTCCGTGGAAGTCGTGGGCAGCCCCGCGACGAGCTGCGCGCGGATATGTTCCTTGCCCAGCTTCGCATACTGTTCGTCGAGGCGGTGGAACTGTTCGATCTTTTCTTCCAGGACGCTGGCGGAAAATTTGGAAAGCACCGTGTCCGTGACGATGTTCGTCTCGATAAAGTTGCGGTAGACGTTCTTGCGGAAGCTGCCCAGAAGGTTGTCCGAAGAGACGGCGCCCGATTCGAGGGAATCGGTGATGAAAGAGAGCCCTTCTTCCGCAAGTTCCGCCGAGATCTTTTTGTATTGGCACCACGAAGGGAGCATATCGATATTGTCGATGAGCGCGCCCGCCTTGATGCCGAAATAGTCGAGGATGTCCTCGTCGCTGTACTTGTCCGCTTCGGCGCCGATGACGGCGACAAAGCTGTGCATACTGTTTTCAAAGCCCTCGACAGCGCGCAGCAGCCCTTCCAGAACGGGCAGCGCATGGCCGTCCGCGACCGACTTGACGCAGACGCTGTTGAAGCTGTCCGCATTATAGTCCATGAACACCCCTTCCGCGAGGGCGTGCATCTGCCTGAGCTCTTCCATGAATTCGTCGCGGCGGCGGAAATTGATGCGCCCGCCGCGGTCGGAAAAGGCCGCGGAAAGGGAGGTATTGGTCTTTACGAGCCGCAGGTCTTCATAGATCTGCGCGACAATGCCGATATATTTGAGCTCTTCCGCCTCGGAAAGTTTGTTGACGGCGGCCTTGCGCAGCCGCTTTGCCAGCGCCCCGAGCGCCTTGGAACTCTTGTAGTTTTCTCCCCAATTGTCCAGTTCCTGTTCGATGACGGCGGGGTCCGCGTCGATGTCGATGAGCGCCTTGAAGTTTTTGAAATAGTTGCCGAGCAGCCTGTCGAGGCGGCGGTTGGCGTTGAAGAAAACGTAAAATTCGTTCTCGTCGCAGTCAAAGTACTTTTTGATCTCCTCCCCGCGCAGCTTGCCGATGAGCTGTACGAGTGTGGAGAGCTTTTTGAGGGTGAACGTGCTGACCTTCTGGCGGTAAAAGTCGAGGAAAAGGCTCAGATAGCTCTTCAGGTGCCTGATTTCGGCGATGAGCACTTCCGCCGAATAATATACGCGGTTGCGCACCCCCGTGTCGTATTCGGTCAGATTGACGTTGTCGAAGGGAGAACGGTACGCCCCGCCGCAGCTTTTGGCGGCGGCGGAAAGATCCAAAAGCATCCGCTCGTAGCGCTCCAGCTTTTCGCGCGTAAGGCTGTCGTAGAAGGTGCTTTCGATGTCGAGCACGTCGGGCGCGTTCTTGTTCTTTTCGTAGATAAGGATCCCCTCGTACAGGGAAACGCCGAGGCGGCGCTTTCTGTGCAGGGCGGAAACGGGCGCGTTGAGCGAGCGCCTGAGTTCCTCGATCTGCTCCCCTTTGGCGGCAAATTCCGATACTTCCTGCGCGCAGGAAAGGGAGAGGGTGGCGTCCAGCTTTTTGAGAAGTTCCGCCTTATCCAGTTTGTTGGAAGGCACTTCGAGGCAGAAATCGCCGAGCCCGATAGAATCCAGCCTCTTTTTGACCACGGAGAGCGCCGCCTGCTTTTCGGCGACGAATAAGACGCGCTTGCCTTTATTGAGGCAATTGGCGATGATGTTGGTGATGGTCTGGCTCTTGCCCGTGCCGGGAGGCCCGTGCAGGACAAAACTCTTGCCCTCCGCCGCCTCCGCGATGGCGGAAAACTGCGAACTGTCCGCCATGAGGGGCATCAAGATCTCGTCGGGCGCGTAATCGTCCTCCGCCTTGTCCTCGAACACATTCCCCGAAATTTCGAGGCGGTTGTTCAGAAGGGAGCGGACGAGCGCGTTCTTTTTGAATTTATCGATGTTTTTGCGCACGTCGTTCCACATGGCGAAGCGCGCGAAGGAGAAATTGGCGAGATACACCTCTTCCATGACGTCCCAGCGGGGCATATTGAGGATCTCCATCTTGACCATCGCCAGGATCTCGGAAATGCGGATGCCCGAGGAAATGTTTTCCAGCCCTCTGACGTCGATCTTGAATTCGCGCAGCAAAAATTCGAGCAGGGTGCTGTTGAACTGCACTTCCTCTTCGGAAACGGTGAGGGAAAATCCCTTGCCCCCCTTGCTGCCCGCAAGTTTGACGGGCACCAGGACGAGCGGCGCATACTTGGCTTCGGAAGCGCTTTCGCTTTCATACCATTTGAGAAAGCCGAAGGCGACAAACAGAACGTTCGCGCCCGCCTCCTCTTCCGCGGTCTTTGCCTTTTTCGCCAAAAAGCGGAGGATGTCCCCCATCTCTTCCTTTTCGGCAAAGGCGCGCAGCCGCTTGTTTTTGAGCTCCACTTTCAAAAGCTCCGCCAAAACGCCCAGTTTGGACGCGCCGCCGAACGGCTCTTCCGCAGGAACGACCGCGCGCACGTCCGCCGTCTTTTCGTGCAGCGCGAAGGGCGCCCCTTCCGCGAGGGCGTCGAAGGTCGCGTTGAGGTCGGCGGAGATGATGTGCAAAACGTTTTTCCCCGCGTTGAAATTCAGCAGGGTATTTTTGAGGGAAAGGTCCAAAAGCCGCCTCTCCCACTGCTTGTTTTTGGTCGTTTTTCCGTCAAAACTGAGCTTTTTGAACCCCGAAAGGATGCCGGGCGCCGCCTCGACGTTTGTCTCTTCCTCGTCGAGAAGTTCATAGCCCTTGATCCCCTTGACTTTGAGGGGAAGGGGCAGGATGCGCCCGAGGCGGCAACGGCGGACGTCGATGACCGTATCGTAATAGCCCGCTTCCAGTTTCTGCGCGCAGTGCTTTTCGGAGACGGTGTAGTTGACCGTCTTCCCCGCAAAGACGTCCTCGGTATCCAGCATGGCGATGTTGTTGATGCCGCCCGCGATATATTTTTGCAGGAGGACGGCGTCGTCGCTCACGCAGTCGGTAAAACAGTTGTCATACAGCCATGCCCCGACCGAGACGCTCTTTTCCCCGAGCGCCAGGACGGGATACAGCCCCGCGCATTCAAAGCAGGAAGCGAGAAAGAGGGAGAGTTCAAACGAAGTCCCCACCCTGTTTTTGAGGATCTTGGAAATGTCGCCGACGGGGACGGGGTCGTTGTAGTTGTATTCGGCGGCGGATTTTTCGATCGCGTGCCGCTTGACGACGGCGTAAATGGCCGCCACGATCTGGCGGATCTTGTTCTTGTCCCCTTCCTGATACCCCCGCCATTCGCAGGATACCCCCCATTTTTTGAGCACCTCCTGCGCATCGGTCAGAACGCGCAGGCAGTCGGCGATCTTCGGGCGGCAAAAACAGGACAGCAGCGCCGCGTTGCCTCCCCGCCCGCACCAATAATCGAAGGGAAGGACGGTGACTTCCGCCTTTTCGCTGCAGATGACGTCCTTCCCGTGCAGCACTTTGAGGGTGACGGAAGAGACCGCGATCTCGGATATCTCGGTAAGATACAGCGGCGAGACGATGTTCTCGGTGGCGATCTCCACCGAACTTTCAAAGGGCAGCGCGTCGAGATGTTTGGAAAAGGGAAGGATGAGCCCGTCCGAACTTTCGATGGTGACGTCTATATCCTCCACCGCCTCCGCGCCCGCGTTGACGACCTGAAGGGTCAAAAAGAGCGGCACGCGGTTAAAATAGTCCGCGTACCCGATAAATTGCTGTATTTTGTAGTTGAGGGAGACGCTCTCCCGTATGGCGGTCTTCGCCGATTTTTTCCCTGCCATGAAATTTTCCTCTCTTTTATAAGCGGTGCCGCGTCTTTTCAGCCGTCCGAACTTTTTATCATTATACCACACCCCGCCCCGTTTTGCAAGCGGCGGGCAAAATCAGGCGCGGCAAAATCCGTCCCGCGGCTTTTACGGACAAAGCGCGCCCTTTCAGCCTCCGCGGCGCTCCTTCTTCCACGCCGCCGCAGCGGCAAGGACGGCGGCGTAGTCCCGCGCGGTATGATCGGGCTTTGCGCCCGCGGGCGTCCCTCCCGCGGGCGCATACCAAACCGAAGCGATGCCCGCATTGTTCGCCCCCGCGATGTCCGACGTCAAAGAGTCGCCGATGACGAGGCAATCCCCCCGCCCGAGCCCCTCCTTTTCCAGAAGGTAAGAAAAAAAGCGCACGTCGGGCTTTTTGAAGCCGATCTCGTCCGAGATATAGATGCCGTCAAAAAAATTTTCCAGCCCCACGGAAGCGAGCCGCCCGTACTGCGCGGCGGGCGTGCCGTTGGTGATGAGATACACCCTGCCTTCCCTCTTCAAAGCGAGCAAAAACTCTTTTGCGCCGTTTAACAGATAGCCGGTGCGGCACAGTTTTTCAAAATAGACGCGATTTGCCTCGGCGGGGTCGGCGTCTATCTTTTCGTAGGCGAAAAAGCGGGCGAACCTGGCGACAGACAGTTCTTTTTTGGTCATTCTGCCCTGTTCGTATTCCCGCCAGACGCCGTCGTTAATGCGCTTGTAATCGCAATACATTGCGGGCGCGTACCGAGAAACGCCCAGCTTTTCCATCGCATAGGCGAGGCTCTCTTTCGACGAGCGGATAAAATCAAGGATGGTCTCGTCCGCATCCAACAAAAAATTAACCATTTTTCTCCCCGATGATCGCCAGTTCTTTGAGGGCGCGGGTATAGGCGATATAGCGTTCGTTCTTGCTCATGCCCGCGTCCGCGACGGCGACGCAGGTAAACTCCAGCCCTTTGGATTCGTACACCGTCATGAGGTTGACCTTCTTTTTGGATATCTTGCCCGTGACGCGCAGGATGTTATAGCTCTTGCGCGCATATTTTTCCAGCTCCGCCTCGGGCACGATGACCGCTTTGAGCCCCTTTTTGTCGCGGAAAAAGGCGCTCACTCCCCGCACGCCGATCTTTGCGACGGGCGGTCCGTCAAAGCCGACGGGAAGCATGGAAAAGCCGAGCGTATCCGCCACAAATTGCACGATCTGATTGGTGTTGCGGTAATTTCTGTCCAGATCGTACAGAGTCCCCGACAGGGCGGACCAATCTTTCAGCCCGCGGAAAGGGGTGATGTTCTGCCCGAGGTCCCCGTATACGTTGAACGCCGCATCGGGATTGACCGCCTTCAGGAGGGCGTATTCGTTGGCGGAAATGTCCTGTCCTTCGTCGACGAACACCATGCCGAAGCGCGGTTCGAGCGGCCTGCCCAAAAGGGAAAGGATCAGGCAAAGGACGTAGGCGTCGCTCTTGAACAGCCCCCTGCCGACGCGGTATTTGTTCTTGGCGGGGCGGACGATGTCTTTATAAAAAAGGCGCGCAAGTTCGAGGTGGGAGCCGCACTTGCCGATGCGCGTGAAATAGTCGTTGCCCTTGAGCATCTCGAAATATTCGCAAAATCCCGCAAACAGATCGGAAATACGGCCGATACGCGCCTTCGTCTTGCCGATCTCGGAAAGAAGTTCGCGCCGCCTTTCGATGCGTTCGGCATACGTCTCCACTTCGGCGCCGTTTTTATGGATCTTGTACCGTTTCAGGTCGGCGATCTCCCGCTCGACGGCATCGCGCAGCGCGTCGAGGTCCGACTCCGCCTCACCCGTCACCCGCGCGTGGGTACGGCAAATGACGCTGCCCGCCTTGTACAGCGCGAGGATGCGCCCGTAAAAATAGCCGTGGTTTGCGATCTTATCCCCCGCAAGAGAGACGGCAAAGAATTCTTCCGCCGCCGTCACTTCGTTCATCAGCCCGCGGAACGACTTGGTGTAGTACAGCCCGCCCTCCGCCTTTTCCTTGATCTCGCCGAGCACGCAGCGGCGCACCCTGACGCTCGCGTTGCGGATAAAGGAAAACTCTTCCTGCTGCTCTTTGAGCCCCGCGGCGACGGCACGGACGGCGTCTTTGCATTCTTCGCTCAAAAACATCCCCGCAATGCCGTCATAGATCTTTTTGAGCCTCTTCTCGGTGTCGCGCAGAAATTTTTCCGAATAGATATACTCCGCATACCCCGCGGGCATACGCGAGAGAGTGATCTTATCGGAAATGTCCACCCCTTCGTTTTTGAGAAGCTGCAAAAAGTACTCGTCTATCGTATACGTCTTGACTTTTTCCAGCTCCAGGACGGCGGAAAGCTCGTCGATAAAGGCATTGAAAGAGTCGCTCGGCGTGATGACGAGGACATCGCGCGGGGTCAGTTTCTCGTTGTTGTACATGAGAAAACTGAGGCGGTGCAGCAAGATCATCGTCTTGCCGCTGCCCGCGCAGCCCTGCACGACAAAGCTGTCGCGCTCGGGCTTGGTGATGATCTCGTACTGTTTTTCCTGGATGGTCTCGATGATGTCCGAGATCTCCGACTGCTCCTTTTTCGACTTCAATATCTCTTTCAGGAAGGGGTCGAAGATGATCTCCTCGTCCCTGCCCGCGATCTCCTCTTTCGTGAGGTAATCTCTTAGGCTCAGGTATTCGTTTTTAAAATCGATGAGCTTGCCGTTCTGCGTCCGCAGGGCGCGGCGCAGGATGAGTTTGTAGTTATACTCGTTGATGGAAAAGTTGATTTGGCTCTTCTGATAATATTTCCGCGCCAGCGGCGCGCGCCAGTCGACGATCTCGAGGTTGATGTCCCCACGCTTGCCGATATAATAGCTGTTGTACCCCTCTTTGTCGTCGTAAAGGTCCATGCGCGCAAAATACGGCTCGACGAAAAAGCCCTTGTAACTTTCGATCTCTTGCTTCCAGCCCTTGATCTCGGCGTTGAGCCCGATGATCGTGCGGTAATTTTCCGCCGAAAACTCCCCCGTGCTCCGCAGCTTTTCGATCTCCTCGCGGTTGAGCGCGATCTTGACTTTGAGCTTGTTGATATAGACCGCCTTGAGAAGGGTCATGACCGCGGCGACGTGCGCCTCTTCATAGGCGCGCTGTTTGTCCTCGTCGAGAAGGTCAAGGTAAAATTGCCTGTCCGGCTCCTTGTGGCTCGCGATCAGTTTTTGCAGTTGTTCGTAGCGCATCTCCGCCATGATTTCCCCCGCCCCGCCGCAGCGCACACTGCCGCGCGGGATCCTATTGATTCAGTATAGCATACTCTTGCGAAAAAAGAAATACCTTTGCGGAAATTTCCGCAAAGGTATTTGAATATACAACTTTTTAGATGATTTTGTCGATTATTTTCGGCGAAGATCCTCAATAAAGCGGTCCGCTTCCGCACGCGAACGGAAAGTGACGACTTTGCGCCCGCCGCCGAAACTTTTTAAAAGGGAGAGGATCTGCGGCTTCTGTTCCTTGCCGAAAGCAAGGATCTCGGCGCAAAATTCCGCATCGAGGCTCTCTTCCTTCCAGGGAAGGTCTTCCCGCTCGGTACCCACACGCGCCCGCGCGCCTTCCAGGCACTGCGAGAGGGGCAGATCGAAGAAAAAGACCGTATCGCAACGCGCGAGGCGAAGCGGCATCGTCCTCAGATAATTGCCGTCGATGATCCAGCGCTCTTCCCGCAAGATCTTAACCAAGTCAAAATAAAGCGAACCCGATCGGAAGCGGGGATATTACCACATCTGCATCGTTAAAGCCCTTGCCAATACGTCGCTGTATTGCCTGCGGGCTTTGCCTTGCATCTGCGGCAATTTACCCGCTTGCGATTGCTATGCACCCTGAAAGAGCGCATTTTGCGATGGAT
>CALWCR010000033.1 GCA_944376445.1 uncultured Clostridia bacterium
ATGCCCGCAGCTTTTTCCGCCTGTTTGCCGTATGCCTTGACGTGCGCCATGACGTCGTGCCGCACTTCGCTTTCAAATTTTTTCGCGTCTTCGTAATTGATGTCGTCGGCGTATTTTTTCAGCTCCGCGATCTGCTCGTCGGTAATGTTGAGCCCGAGCTCCTTTTCCGATTCTGCCAGCGCGATCCAAAGCCTGCGCCAAAGCCTGAACTTTTTATCGTCCGAAAAATTCTCCGCCATCGCGCGGCTCGCATAGCGGCTCAGAAGCGGATTTTCATAAACGGAGGTATCTGCCATGATCCAATCTCCCGTAATAGTATTTTGCACAATTGATTATACAATATTATCAGATTTTTTTCCACCGATTCGGGGCAGGAAAAAAGATTTTTTATAAGAAACGGGGCCTTATTGCAAAGAGCGGGAAAGAGGGCGGGCTTTTTGCAAAGCCCGCCCCGCCAAAAGCGCACCCGTTAAATTTCCGAGCCGTCCAAAAGATCTTTGAGCGCCATCATCTCATCCCGCGCAAGGGTGATGCCCTTCCCCATCCGTTCATGATCGGGGCTCCAGGTACGGATATCGTACACGGGTTCCCTTTCGTTCCAACTGACGAGGTTGATCTCTTTCGTCCAGCCGTTGGCGGCCTCGCTGAGGACGCCCAGTTTTTCCACGATCTCAAATTTGAGTTCTGCCATTTTATGACCTCCGCAAAATTGACCCTTCGGTCATGAAAGATTATAGCACAGACCGCCGATAAAGTAAAGATTTTTTCAGAAAAAACCGCCCGCCGCCGCCACCTACGGCCGCCGCAACTTTTCTTTTGCGATTTTTCCCGAAAACGACGACAAACATTTGACAAACAGGGATATATCTTATATAATAAATAAGCCTGTTGCGGGAACTAATATTTTGCTGATATGGCTCAGTAGGTAGAGCACGTCCTTGGTAAGGACGAGGTCGCGGGTTCAAATCCCGCTATCAGCTCCATGTACGGAACACCAAAAAAATTTGGTGTTCCTTTTTTTTTCGCGATAGCGGGATCGCCGAAATAACGTGACGCGCGCGAGCGCAGCGCTGCTCTGCCGAGGGTTCCCGTTTACGGGAAACGGCAGTTCGCGCCATTCGTCTATCGATCGCTGTTCCGTCGCGGATCTATCCGCTCCTTACAAATCCCGCTATCAGCTCCATGTACGGAACACCAAAAAATTTGGTGTTCCTTTTTTCATTCAAAAACCACTTGCCGTCGAGGGGCTTTTTTGCGGACTCTGCTAAGCGTAGGTTTACACGGCGGCAATTTTATGATATGATGTTCGCATAAAATTGCAGGAGGCAACTATGGATCAGACAAAAACCGGCTTATTCATAAAAGAACTGCGCAAAGGGCAAAACCTGACGCAAAAAGAGCTTGCCGCAAAACTCTGCGTTTCCGAAAAGACCGTCTCCAAATGGGAAACGGGCAACGGCCTGCCCGACGTCGGCACGATGCTTCCCCTTTGCGAGATCTTCGGCATCACGGTCAACGAGCTGCTTTGCGGAGAAAAACTTGCCAACGACGAATATATCGGCAAAGCGGAAGAAAATTTTGCCGCGCTCCTTGAAGATAAAGTGAGCGGAAAGACAAAGAATATCGTGGCGGCGGCGGCGCTCATTCTCGTCATACTTTCCTCGCTTGCGCTGCTCGTCGTGTGCGCGGGATACGCCGATCTTCCCGTATGGCTGCGTATCGCGCTCGTCGCCGCGGGCGCTTTGACGATCGTCGCCTTTGTCGCGCTCCTCTGCGTTTTCGGTGCAAGCGGCGAGATTTTTGAATGCCCGCACTGCGGCAAAAAGTTTTCCGCGACGCTCTCGGCCTATATCTTCGGGATGCATACCCTGACAAAAAGGCGGCTGCGCTGCCCGCATTGCAGCAAAAAAAGCTGGTGCAAAAGCCTTTGGCGAAACTAAACGCACTCTCCGGCGTTTTGCCCCCTCGGCGTCCGCCGTATTTGAAAAGGAATGCACCCCGCGCATACGCCTTTGCGCGCGAAAGCGCCCTCCGTCACAAACCGGAGGGCGCTTGCCTGTATCTTGAAAGTTTATTTACTGCAAATCATCGGGAAGCACGTCGTTGCGGACGATGTCTTCATATGTCTGCGGGCGGACAATGTATTCCGCGCGCCCTTCTTTTACAAGCACGACGGGCGGCACGGCGTTGCGGTTGTAATTGCTCGCCATCGAATAGTTATAGGCGCCCGTCGAGAGCACGGCGAGAATATCCCCGCGCCTTGCGGCGGGAAGTTTGACGTCCGCGCAGACGATGTCGCCGCTTTCACAGCATTTCCCCGCGACGGTGACGGTCTCGTCCGCACTTTCCGCCGCGCGGTTTGCAAGCAGCGCCGTATATTTCGCCTGATAGAGCGCATAGCGCGGGTTATCGAACATACCGCCGTCTACCGCGACATATTTTTTGACCCCGGGGATCTCTTTGACAGCCCCGACCGTATAGAGCGTGACGCCCGCCTCCCCGACGATGGAGCGCCCCGGTTCGATGAGAAGGAAGGGCTCTTTCAGCGCATATGCTTTGGCTTTCTTCTTGACTTCGGATATAAGCGTCTTCAAATAGGAAGCGTATTCTTCGGGCGTGAAGCGCACGTCTTCGTCCGTATACCAAATACCGAAGCCGCCGCCGAGATTGAGCGTATCCGCTGCAAAACCCGTCTTATCCCGCATATCCGCCATGAACGCCATCATCTTGTCCGCGGCAAGCGCGAAAGACTGCTTTTCAAAGATCTGCGAACCGATATGGCAGTGATACCCGCGCAGCCGCACGTTTTTTTTGCCGAGAGCGTAACAAGTGATCTTCTCCGCCGTTCCGTCAGCAAGGGCGAAGCCGAATTTGCTGTCCGTCTTGGCAGTCTGGATAAAATGATGGGTATGCGCCTCCACCCCGGGATTGACGCGCAGGAGAATATCCTGCCGCATCCCGCGTTCCGCCGCGAGCGCATCGAGCATATCCAGCTCCGCATAATCGTCGACGACGATGAGCCCCACGCCTGCATCGAGCGCCTCTTTGAGCTCGCGCGGCAGTTTGTTGTTTCCGTGCAGGCACATTTTATCGGCGGGAAATCCCGCTTTCAGCGCCGTATACAGCTCGCCGCCCGAAACGACGTCCGCGCCGATCCCTTCCTGCGCGGCGATCTTATAGACCGCAAGGCAGGAAAAGGCTTTGGACGCATAGAGCACCAGCCCGTTGCCGCCGTATTCCTCCGAAAGCGTCTTGCGGTAAATGCGGCACATGGCGCGGATGTACTGCTCGTCCATGACATATAGTGGGGTCGAAAACCTCTCCGCCAGCGCTACCGCGTCGCAGCCGCCGATCTCGAGATGTCCTTCCCCGTTTATCCTCAACGTTTCGCGCGTGTTCATCCGTATCCTCCGTAAACCTTTTCTTTTAATATTTTATCAAAGAGGCCGAAAAAAAGCAACAGATCTGCCCTAAGCACAAGTTATAGCGGCATTTATTGCGGCTTATGCCTGACATATTACTTGACAAATCTGCGGATACGGCGGCGAAAAGAAGAAAAATTATACGGAAAAAGTATGCTCTTACTTTCCCGCGTTTTTCAAAAAATACGCCTGCGCATCGAGCATTTCGCCCAGCGTTTCCACCTTGCGGTACTTGCCGTCCGCGCAAAGTTTCCTCGCCTTGACGTTGTCGGCTAGCATGGTCTGCAAAATACCGACGATCTTGTCGGCGATCTTTTCGTCGAGGACGGGCGCGGCGATCTCCACGCGCTTGTCTGTGTTGCGCGTCATGAGGTCCGCGCTGGAAATGAAGGTCGCCCTGTCTTTCCCCTTGCCGAAAGAATAGACGCGGGAATGTTCCAAAAACCTGCCGACGATGCTGATGACGCGGATATTCTCCGTCTTGGCGGGAATGCCGGGCAGCAAGCAGCAGATGCCGCGGATGACGAGCTCGATCTTGACGCCCGCCTTGCTCGCCTCTTCAAACTTGTCGATGATCGTCTTATCGGTGAGGCTGTTCATTTTTGCGAGGATATACCCTTCCTTCCCCGCCTTCGCCTTTTCGATCTCGCGGTCCATATAAGACATGAGCCCCGATTTGAGGGTCTCGGGCGCGACCAGCAATCTGTTATACGTAAAATCGGTGTTGCAGATGGCGATGTTGCGGAAAAGGGCGACCGCATCTTCGCCGATCAATCTGTCTGCGGTGATGATGTTGAGGTCGGTATATTGTTTGCTCGTCGATTCGTTGTAATTGCCCGTGCCGAGGTGTGTGATGTACTTGATCTCTTCCCCGTCTTTGAGGACGATGGAAATGATCTTGGAATGGACTTTATAGTTTTCCATCCCGTAGATGATCGTGCAGCCCGCCTCCTGCAATTTGCCCGCAAAATACATATTGTTCTCTTCGTCGAAGCGCGCGCAAAGCTCGATGACGACCGTGACCTCTTTGCCGTTTTCGCTCGCCTTGCACAAAAGCTCGGCAATGCGCGAATGGCTCGCCAGCCTGTAAATGGTGATCTTGATCGAACGCACCCGCTCATCTTTGGCGCATTCTTCCAAAAGGTCGACCACGGGGTTCATGCTGTCATACGGATAGGAAAGGAAAAGGTCCTTTTCAAACACGAGGTCGATGAGCGAGGGCGCCAGCGCGATCTCTTCAGAAACGGCGCCCTTGAAAGGCGGGTATTTGAGCGGCGCCGACACTTCGGGCGGGAGATACTTGCCCAATGAGAAGAGGAATTTGTAATCGAAGAACCGCTCGTCCTTGAAGCAATGCCTGGGGCTGAGGCGCAGAAGTTTGAGGACAAAATCTTTGAGCTTGGAATTTTCGTTGTCCACTTCCAGCCTTACGACGTTGAGCTTGGCGCGGGATTCCACCTTCTTTTTCATGATCTCGGAAAAATCATGCTCCACGTCCGCATCGTCGATATGGGTATCGAAATCGGCGTTGCGCGTGACGCGCAGCATCATTTCGTCCTTGACGGTATAGCCGATAAAGGCGAGTTTCCCGAATTCGCGGATGATCTCTTCCAGCGGCACGAGCAAAACTTTTTTGCCCGCGCCGATCTCATACAGCCTGTCGAGCGCGGTGTTGAGCGCCATCACGCCGATCATGCGCCTGCCGTCCTTTTCCAGATC
>CALWCR010000034.1 GCA_944376445.1 uncultured Clostridia bacterium
GAATATAAACGCTTATTAAAAAAACTTAACTGCGGCGATCTGCTCGTCATAAAGTCCATTGACCGATTGGGGCGCAATTACAGTCAGATCATAGAGGAATGGAACAGAATTACAAATATAATCGGCGCGGACATACTCGTGTTGGATATGCCGATATTAGACACCCGCACAAAAGCGGATACTTTGGTCGGCAAGTTCATTTCGGATATTGTGTTGCAAGTTTTATCCTTTGTAGCAGAGAATGAGCGGGAAAGTATAAAGGCGCGGCAAGCCGAGGGAATAAAGACAGCACATCAAAAGGGCGTCCGTTTCGGTCGCCCTTCGTGCGTCTATTCGGAAGAATTTTTATCCGTCGCCAACGACTATCCATGCAAGCGCATGAAACTGAAAACCGCGTTGCAGATATTGAATATAAATCAGAGCAATTTTTTCTATCATATCTACAAGATAAAGAAAAGCAAGAGCATTTTACAATAGCCAACTTTTATGCGGTAATACGGCAAAATAAGGCGTTCTGATTTTGGCACATAAATGCCGTTTAACGAGCCCGCTTACTTTTGTCCGACACTTTACGCGCTTTATCTATTCGCTCTGCGCGTGATCATTTCAGACAGAAAAAAACACGGACCAAACTGTCCGTGCCTTTCAGGCGGCGTTTTGCCGCCAAGCATGGTGCCGCTGGTCGGACTCGAACCGACACGGTATCGCTACCACCAGATTTTGAGTCTGGCGCGTCTGCCAGTTTCACCACAGCGGCATATTTGACGTTCAACGTTCAAATTATAATATAAAAGCCGATGAATTGCAAGCGAAATTCATCGGCTTTTTCAATTTCATTGCTTTTTCGTTGTTCAGCGGTTGCCCGCGGCGGCGTCCAGCAACAGCTTGTCCGCCAAAAGCGCGATAAATTCGCTGTTCGTCGGCTTTTCCGAACCGATATACACGCGCACGCCGAAGATAGAATTGATCGCGTCGATCCTGCCCTTATTGAAAGCGACCTCGATGCTGTGACGGATCGCCCGCTCCACTTTGCTCGGCGTGGTCGCAAATTTTTCCGCAATGCGCGGATAGAGTTCCTTGGTGATATTGTTGATGATCAAAGGATCTGCGACCGCCATCTTGACGCCTTCGCGAAGATAGGCATATCCCTTGATGCTCGCGGGTATCCCGATGGAAATAAAAATGTTGCTGATCTTTTCGTCCAGGCTGACCCCGCCGCGGCGTTCGCGCACGGCAAAATTCGGAGCGGGCTGCACGCTCTCCCTGTCCAAAACATCGCACACCCTTTCGCCGATCACCTCGCGGGAAACAGGCTTCATCAGATAATAGCAAGCGCCCTTTTCCAACACGCGGGATACGAAGGCGTCGTCGCTGAAATTTCCGACGGCGATGACGCTGCTCTTGCCGCCCGCTTCTTTGAGCTTATCAAGAACCGCCAATCCGTCCAATCCCTTCAGCACCATGCCGAGCACGATGACGTCCGGATTGAATTGACGGACATATTCCAGCCCCGTATTCCCGTCGTCCGTCATACCGCTCACTTCCATTCCCTTTTCGGCAAAATACTCTGCCAGGCTTTTGGCAAACGTTTCGTTGCCTTCCATGATCACAATTTTCTTCATTTCGACATCTCCTGTTCATCTGTAGGTAAAATTATACAATATGCTGCAAGATTTGTAAAGTTATTTTTGTAAAATAATAAAAATAATGCGTACAAATAATGTCGAATTTTGTAAAGTTGTGCGTTTGCGGCGCTTAAAGTCTTTTTATCGCTCTTTGCGCACTTCCCGAAAGCGGCTGCGGCGGAATTTTTTTAAAGCGGGCGCTCCGCGCAAATAAAATTCGGGAGCGGTCTGCCCGCTCCCGTAAAAAGAAAAATTTTAATTTAAGAATCCCTTGATGACGGCGTTTTCCGCCTCCTGCTCGGTAAGGCCGAGGCTCATCAGTTTCAAAAGCTGTTCTCCCGCGATCTTTCCGACTGCCGCCTCATGCACGAGGCTCGCTTCGGGGCTGACCGCGTCGATCTTGGGGGTAGAGATGATGCGCGCGCCGCCGAGCAGGATGCCGTCGCACTCGACGTGGCCGAAACATTCGCTGAGCCCGACAAGGTCGGAGCCGAAATTCTGCACCGAGCGCCCCTTGGCGACGCTGCGGCTGACGATGTCCGCGCGGCTGTGCTCCCCTTTGAGTTCCACCTTAAAATCGGTGACCGCGCTCTCCTCGTTGTCCGTCAAAATTTTTTCCTTGACGAGAAGCTGCGCTTTTTTTCCGAGGAGCGCATATGTCTTGCGCACCGTGCTCGTCACGCCGCCGAGCTGGGTAGATTCCATCGTGAAGCTCGCATTCTCTTCACAATATATATTGGTCACGGGATCGAAGGACTTTTTCCCCGTCCCGTCGCCCGCGGCGTAGTGCCGTTCGATATATCTGACTTTTGCATTCTTCGCCAGATGAAAGGTATGCACGCCGTCATGCTCGGCGTCGCCGCAGGCGTCGTTATGGATGCCGCAGCCCGCGATGATGGTCACGTCCGCGCCTTCGCCGATAAAAAAGTCGTTATACACCGTCTCCTTGAAATCGCCGACCGTCAAAAGAACGGGGATATGCACCGATTTGTTGACGACGCCCGGTTTTACGATGATGTCGATGCCGTCCTTGTCCTTTTTGGGCACGATCTCGATGTCGGCGGTGGAATTGCGCGCCATGAGTTTGCCGTTTTTGCGGATGTTGAAGCTCCCTTCCGGGATCCCGTGCAAGTCGGCGATCGTCTCCAAAAGTTCGGAATCCGTCTTATCCATAACAGTTCTCCTTTACGTTTCTCCTGCAAAGCGCGGGGCGGCGGGTCAGAAGCGCAAACATATCTTCTCCGCGCTCCGCGGCGGAAACTTTATCCCTGTCAAAGAGGAAGATCTTGTCCGCCGTCTCTAAAATACGCTGCTGATGGCTGACGATGATGACCGTCTTGTCGCGCAGACGGTCGAAGATCTTGACGAGGTCTTCAAAGCTCCAAAGATCGATGCCCGCTTCCGGCTCGTCGAGCAGAAAAAGTTCCCCGCCCTTTGCGACCGCCATGGCAAGCTCGATGCGTTTGAGTTCTCCGCCCGAAAGAGTGCCGTCCACGGCGCGGTCGATATAATTGCGCGCACAGAGCCCGACCGCCGAGAGACAGTCGCACATATCGTCGCGGTCCATCCTTTTGCCGCTCGCAAGCTCCAAAAGGTTTTTGACCGTGATCCCCTTGAAGCGCACGGGCTGCTGAAAGGCGATGGTAAAACCGCGCCGCGCGCGCTCGGTCACGCCGAGCATGGTGACGTCTTCTCCGTTAAAGAGGACCTTGCCCGCGGTCGGTTTTTCAAACCCCATGATAAGTTTGATGAGGGTAGATTTTCCGCTGCCGTTCGGCCCCGTGATGACGTTGATGCTCTTGTCCGCAAAGGTGAGGTCCAAATCTTTGAGAATATCTTGGCGCCTGCCCGTATTCTCGTCCTGCACCGTATAAGAAATATTTTTTAATTCCAGCATTCTCCGATCGTGTCTCCGTACCGCTTTTCGGGCGGTTTTTCTTTTCTCGGGAAATTATAAACGAAAAAAACGGCCCGTGTCAACAGAAACGCGCCGTTTTTTGCCGCCGTATTCCCCTACAATTTTGTTTCCGCGCCGTTATACGCGCACTTCGCCGCTCTTGCCGAGGAGTTTTTCATGTTTTTTGAGGATGGGGTCGATCTCCGCGGCGATAAATTCTTCCACCTGCTCGGGGCTCCTGCCGATAAAGTGTTTCGCGTCCAGGATGCCGTCGAGGCTGTCTTTGACGGCGGCAAACATACCGTCCGCCTTGATGAGTTCGATGAGGTTATTTTCTTTGCCTTCCGCTTTGACGTTTTTGGAAGCCTCCATGGAGAGGACGCGGATGCGCTCGTGCAGCTCCTGCCTGTTGCCGCCCGCCTTGACGCATTCCATCATGATATTCTCCGTCGCCATGAAAGGAAGCTCCGCCGCGATATGCTTGGCGATGACCTTGTCATAGACGACGAGGTTTTCCGCGATATTCAGATAGAGATTGAGTACGGCATCGACGGTGAGGAACGCCTGCGCAATGACGATGCGCTTGTTGGCGCTGTCGTCGAGGGTGCGTTCAAACCACTGGGTGGACGCCGTGACCGCCGCGTTCAACGGCAGGCTGAGCATATAGCGCGCGAGCGAGCCCATGCGTTCGCTGCGCATGGGATTGCGCTTGTACGCCATCGCCGAAGAGCCGATCTGGTGTTTTTCAAACGGCTCCTCCACTTCCTTCATGTGCTGCAAAAGGCGGATGTCGTTGGAGAAGCGGTATGCGCTCTGCGCGATCTGGGAAAGGACGCAGAGGACGTTGTAATCGAACTTCCTCGGATCGGTCTGCCCCGTCACGCCGTACACGCTCTTATAGCCGAGCTTTGAAACGACCTTCTTTTCCAGCTCCTTAACTTTTTTCCCGTCGCCCGCAAAGAGGTCTAAAAAGCTCGCCTGCGTGCCCGTCGTGCCCTTCACGCCGCGGAGTTTGACCGTCTCTTTCAGGTGCATGAGCGAAATATAATCCATCTCCAGATCGGAAAGCCAGAGGGTCGCGCGCTTGCCGACCGTGGTGAGCTGCGCGGGCTGCAGATGGGTAAACCCGAGAGTGGGCAGCCCCTTATAGCGAAGGGCAAAGGCGCGCAGCTTGTCCATGACGTTGACGAGCTTTTCCAAAACGAGGTCGAGCGCGTTGTCGATGACGATGATCTCCGCATTGTCTGTCACATAGCAGGAAGTCGCGCCCAGGTGGATAATGCCCGCAGCTTTTTCCGCCTGTTTGCCGTATGCCTTGACGTGCGCCATGACGTCGTGCCGCACTTCGCTTTCAAATTTTTTCGCGTCTTCGTAATTGATGTCGTCGGCGTATTTTTTCAGCTCCG
>CALWCR010000035.1 GCA_944376445.1 uncultured Clostridia bacterium
GCCGCGGCGCTTTCCAGCTTCAGCGAAAAGGTCTCTTCCGCCGTCGTTTCCGAAACTTCCATCTTGGCGAGGCCGCTTTCGCGGAACACCGAGATGATCTCACGCAGCTTTTTCTTATCCATTTGCCGTCTCTCCTTCTTTCAGCGCCCGCAAAAAAGCGGGCTTTTTCCCTGCATCCGCTGCGGGAAGGCTCGGGCCGCCCCGTACTGCGGACAAATTGCAGTGTTTGTACTTGTTGACGCTCCCTGCGGCGCGGTCGCTGCCGCGCCCCGTACAGCGGACAAAAGTGCCGAAAATGCGCCCGCGGCAAAGCGCAGCGCATTCTCCGTTACCAAGCCGCGCCTCGGCGGCAAAAGCCGCTTCGGCCTCGGCGTCAGATCTTTTTGAACGCCAGGCAGCCGTTGTGCCCGCCGAAGCCCAAAGAGGTGGACAGCGCGAAGCGCAGCGGCGCCTCCGCCGCCTCGTTGGGGGTGATGTCGAGGTCGCACTCCTCGTCTTTGACGCGGTAGTTGATGGTGGGCGGGATGACGCCTTCGTCCAGCGCCAGCACGGAAGCGAGCGCCTCGATGCCGCCCGCCGCGCCAAGCATATGGCCGGTCATCGACTTGGTGGAAGAGATGTGCAGCTTGTATGCGTCCTCGCCGAAGGTGCGCTTTAAGGCGCGCGTCTCCGTCTTGTCGTTCAAGGGGGTGCCGGTGCCGTGGGTGTTGACGTACACGTCTCTGCCGGCGACGATGCCGCCCTCTTTGGCGGCCAGCTCGATGGCGCGGGCGGAAGGGCCTGCGTCGGGGTCGGGCGCGGTCATGTGATAGGCGTCGTTGGTGCAGCCGTAGCCGACCACCTCGGCGTAAATTTTGGCGCCGCGCGCCTTGGCGTGCTCGTACTCTTCCAGCATGAGCACCGCGCCGCCTTCGCCCATCACGAAGCCGCTGCGCTCTTTATCGAAGGGAATGGAAGCGCGGTCTTTATCCGTCGCCTGCGACAGCGCCTGGCAGCTGATGAAGCCTGCAAAGCACAGGGGCATGACGGCGGCCTCGCTGCCGCCCGCGAGCATGGCGTCTGCATAGCCGTGCTTGATGACGCGGTACGCCTCGCCGATGCTGTTGGTGGAAGTGGCGCAGGCCGTGACGATGGCGACGTTCGGCCCCTGCGCGTGGTATTTGATGGCGACCGTGCCCGAGGCGATGTTCGAGATCATCATGGGCACGAAGAAGGGGGAAACCCTGCCGGGACCTTTTTCGATAAGTTTGGTGTGCTCGGTGACCAGCGTGTTGATGCCGCCGATACCCGAACCGATATAGACGCCGAAGCGCTCGGGCGCGACGGACTCCGCCGTCATGCCGCTGTCTTCATACGCCTGCGTCGCCGCGGCGACGGCGTACTGGCAGTACAAATCGGTCTTGCGCACGTCGCCCTTGGGCATGTACAGCGTGGGGTCAAACCCGCGCACTTCGCCCGCGAGGCGGCATTTATATTCCGTTGCGTCAAATTTGGTCACCTCGTCGATGCCGTTGACGCCTTTTTTCATATTCTCCCAAGTGGTCTTTACATCGTTGCCCAAGGGGGTTACCGCCCCGAGCCCCGTGACCACGACTCTTTTTGTCATAAAAAACCTCCTCGCTCTGTTCACGCGTTTCTCGTGCAAAGGCACTGCGAAACGCCGTGATTTGAGAGACAACCATTGTTCGCCGACGTATAAGTCGGCTCTGCAAAGATTATCTCTCTGCGGCGTCGCGGCAAAATATATTATGCAAGCATTTACAATACTTGCAAATGCTTTGCTCCTATATATTTGCCGCTCCTTATTTCCAAAAATCTCACACCGCTACGCGCGTTGCGATTTTTGGAAGCCTTAATTTAAGGGCTTTCATATTAAAACAATTTTCGCATTCACTCTTTTTCGGCAAGCCGCAAGTATGCGGCAAATTGAGTGCGCTTTTTGAAAAGCGTAGTTTTCAAACGCGCCTTTAATTTATTTAAATAATTACGCGAAAAAGCAAAAACGACGCTTTTTGCTTTTTCACTCAATTTGCCAATGCCTTGGCTCACGGAAAGGGTGAAGCCGTGCGATTGCGTATTATGCGTGCCCTGAAATATCGCGCGGCGAGGGGAAAGCCGCTCGGGTTTCCCCTCAAAATCACGGAAAAATGATTTGTCAGCACAAATCATTTTTCGTGAAAATTTAAATATACATTCCCCCGTCCACTTTCAGCACGACGCCCGTGATGTAGCGCGCGTCGTCGGAGACGAGAAATTTTACGGCGTTGGCGATATCCTGCGTTTCGCCCAGACAGCCGAGCGGAATGAGCTTGTACATCGCCTGCTTCTGCTCCTCGGTCAAAGCGTCGGTCATCGCCGTCTTGATGAAGCCGGGCGCGACGGCGTTCGCCGTGATATTCCTTGCGCCGAACTCCTTTGCTACCGTTTTGGTAAGCCCCACGATGCCCGCCTTCGAAGCGGCGTAATTCGCCTGCCCCGCGTTGCCCATAAGCCCCACCACGGAGCTGATGGATACGATGCGGCCGTAGCGCTTGCGCATCATATACGGGGTAACGTGCTTGATCATGTTAAAACAGCCCTTCAAATTGATGGAGAGCACTCTGTCCCAGTCTGCCTCCTCCATGCGCATGATGAGCTTATCCGCGGTGATGCCCGCGTTGTTTACGAGAATGTCGATCTTGCCGAAATCTTTTACGATCTGATCCACGACCGTTTTCGTCGCAGAAAAGTCGGAAACGTCGCAGCGATAATAGCGCGCGGTCGCGCCCGCCTCTTTCAGCGCGTCAAGCGTTTCCTTTGCGGCGGACTCGTCGCTGTAATCGACGACGGCAATATCCGTATTTTCCTTTGCGAGGGTAAGCGCGATGGTCGCACCGATGCCCCTGCCTGCCCCCGTAACGAGGGCGACTCGTTTTTCTGACATATTTTTATAAATTCCTTATTTCTGTTCCGCGGATCCGCGGCGAAGATCGGGTTTTTTCCCTCAGAAGGAAAATCAGCCCCGCTGCACAAGCCCCGTGAGCACCTTGCCCGGCCCGACTTCGACAAATTCCTCTATGCCGCGCGCCTTCATTGCCGCGATGCTTTCGGTAAAGCGCACGGGAGAGCACATCTGCCTGGCGAGCGTTGCCGCAAAATCGCCCTCATACGGCTTAGCCGTGAGGTTGGCATATACGTCCATGCGGGGCGCGTTCATCTGCAAGCCGCGCAGGAATTTTTCGAACTCTTCCGCCTCGGGCGAAAGCTCGGGGCAGTGGAACATGCCCGAAACGCGCAGCTTCATCGCCCTGCCGCCCGCCTCCTTCACCTTTGCGCAGAAAGCTTCTTCCGCCTCCGCCCTGCAAGCGACGACCGTCTGCAACGCCCCGTTATAATTGGCGGGGTGCGCAGAAGTTCCGTCGCACAGAGCCTCCACCTTTTCGGGGGAAAGCTTTACGACGGCGATCATACAGCCTTTCACGCGTTGGGTGTATGCCTCCATCAGCTCCGCGCGCTTTACGATCGCGCGGAACGCGTCTTCCTCAGACAAGACGCCCGCAAAGCACAGCGCGGGCACCTCTCCTACCGAAAACCCGAGCGCGCATTCGGGCGCGCCGAGCTCTTCCTCTTTCGCGTACGCGTACGCGAGGTCGGCAAGGAACATCGTGGGCTGGGTGAGGAGCGTTCTGTTGAGCTCCTCCTGCGTGCCGCTTAACATTTTATCGACGACGCCGGGGCGGATCCCTTCGGCAAGGTCGAAGAGTTTTTTTACTTTCGGAACGTCTTTTACGTCGCCGGCCATGCCGGGCACCTGCGCGCCCTGACCCGCGAACAGGAAGGCTACACGTCCCATTTTACGCCCTCCATCATCTTATCCGCCTGCGCCATGACCTCCTCGACGATCTCCTTCGCGCTCTGGCGCTTGTTGACCATGCCCGCGATCTGCCCCGCGAGGAAGCAGCCTTCGTCGGCATTGCCGTCTTTTGCCGCCTTGCGCAGAGACCCGACGCCGAACTGTTCGAGCTGCTCGTCGGGAATGTTGGAGTCTGCCTCCATCTTGGCGTAGGTGTTCATATACGAATTTTTGATGGCGCGGACGGGGTGGCCGAGGCGCTTGCCCGTGACCATCGTCGAAATATCCTTCGCCGCCAAAACTTTCTTTTTATATTCTTCGGAAACGGTGCACTCGTCCGCCACGAGGAAACGCGTGCCCATCTGCACGCCGCACGCGCCCAAAGCGAACGCGGCGACCATGCCCCTGCCGTCTCCGATACCGCCCGCCGCGACGACGGGAAGTTTTACCGCGTCGACGACCTGCGGCACGAGCGCCATCGTCGTGAGATCGCCGACATGCCCGCCGCTCTCGCCGCCCTCGGCGATGACCGCGTCTACGCCCGCGCGCTCGACCATTTTTGCGAGCGCCGTGCTCGCGACGACGGGAATGATGACGATGCCCGCCTCCTTCCACATCTTCACGAAGCGGGAAGGATTGCCAGCGCCCGTCGTTACGACGGGCACCTTTTCTTCGGCGACCATCTTTGCGACCTCTTCCACATGAGGGCTCATGAGCATGATGTTCACGCCGAAAGGCTTATCGGTGAGCTGCCTGCACTTTCTGATCTCTTCTCTTACCCAGTCTGCGTTTGCATTCATCGCGGAGATGATGCCGAGCCCGCCCGCATTGGAAACAGCGCTCGCCAAAGAGGCATCGGCGATCCACGCCATGCCTCCCTGAATGATCGGGTATTGAATTTTAAGAAGTTTTGTAAGTTTCGTCTGCATCGTTTGCGCCTTGACTTACTTGTTCGCGACCGCCTCGTCGATCTTTGCGATCAGCTCGCCGACGGTGGAAAGCTGCATATTGTCTCCCAAGGAGATATCGTACGCTTCTTCGATCTGCATAACGATGTCCACTTTGTCGAGGGAGTCGAAATCGAGCTCGTCAAAAGTGGTTTCGGGCGTGATGTCGAGATCTTCGCCCTTGCATTCGCTGAGAATTTCCTTCAATTTTTCCAAAGTTTCCATAATGTTCGCTCCTTTTTTAATCTTTATTCCAATTTATGATGACCGCCCCGCTCGTGAGTCCGCCTCCGAACGCCACAAACAGCAGCTTGTCTCCCTTTTTGAACGTGCCCTTCTTCGCAAACTGGTCGAGAAGGACCATGACGGACGTCGCGCTCATATTGCCGCAGTCCGCTATGTTGGTGAGCACTTTGCTCTTGTCTATCTTAAACTTTTTCAGGCTCGCGTCGATGATGCGCAGGTTTGCCTGATGGGGAAGATACCAGTCGATATCCGCAGGCGTGAGTTGCGCGCGCGCGCATGCCTCCTCGATATTTTTGCCCATCGCGTTGACGGCGAATTTATACACCTCGCCGCCGTCCATGTGCATGGCGAGCTTTTCCTGCCCGATCGTGTTATACGGGCTGTTCAGCCCCTCTATATTGGGCATGCGGATCACGTGCGAATCGGGTTTGGTGGAAAGCACGCCCGAAAGCCTGCCCTCGCCCGCCTTTACGACCATGGCGCCGGCGCCGTCGCCGAACAGCACGCATACGGAACGATCCGTCCAATCGACGAGCTTGCTCATCGCC
>CALWCR010000036.1 GCA_944376445.1 uncultured Clostridia bacterium
TTCGCGACGCCGACGCCCATATGCGCGAGCCCCTGGTCTTTGAGGATGGTGCGCACGTCCGCGAAGTCGAGGTTGATGAGGGCGGGGTTGACGATGAGGTCGGCGATGCCGCGGATACCCTGTTTGAGGATCTCGTCCGCCACGCGCAGCGCCTCCACCATCGGCGTGTTCTTGGGAACGACGCAGGTGATCTTGTCGTTGGGGATGATGATGAGCGTATCGACATACTTGCGGAGGTTCTCCAACCCCTTCACCGTGTTGTCCATGCGCTTTTTCCCTTCAAAATTGAAAGGTTCGGTCACGACGGCGATCGTGAGGATCTTGAGATCGCGCGCGATCTTGGCGATGACGGGAGCCGCGCCCGTGCCGGTGCCGCCGCCCATGCCCGCGGTGATGAAGAGAAGGTCGGTGTCTTTGACCGCCTCGGTGAGCACTTCTTTGCTCTCTTCCGCCGCCGCGCGGCCGATCTCGGGCTCCGCGCCCGCACCGAGCCCCTTGGTCAGGGCGGAACCGATCTGGATCTTGTTTTCCGCTTTGGAAAGGAGCAGGATCTGCTTGTCGGTGTTGACCGCGACATAGCTCGCGCTCTGGATGCCCGCCTCGATCATGCGGTTGACCGCGTTGCACCCTGCGCCGCCGACGCCGATAACTTTGATCCTCGCAACGCCCGAAAGGATGTCTAAACTATTGAACATAAAGATGTTTTCCTCCGAAATCAATAAAATAATTTTGCGAACAGGCTCCGTTCTCTCTTGGTTTTCAGAGCCATATCCAGAATGCTCAGAAGCGGACTCTGAGCAGGTTTGTTGTAGTAAGGCAGCTTGGGCGCCACGATCTCGACGACCTTATTGAGCCTGCCGCTGATATGTTCGCGCGCGCCGCGCAGCGAAGTAATGCCTCCCCCCGTAAGCAGGACGGGCTTGTACTCGATATTGCGCCCGCCGCCCTCTTCCAGGCAGCGGCTGATCTCTTCACAGATAAGGTCGAGCCCCTCTTTGACGCTCTCCTTCGCATCTCTTGCGGAAACGGTATAACTTTCCTTCCCGTCGCTGTATTCGATGCGGGAATCGGGATCGTCCAGGCTGGAAAGGTTCACCTTCCGCAAAATTGCTTCCGCCGCTTTGAACGGAACGCCGAGCTTGTCGCACACCGCCGCCGCGACGTGCCCGCCCCCGCGGGAAAAGGCGCTCTGATAGACGGCGCCGTTGCCGCAGACGACGGAAAAGGTCGTGCTGATGTAGCCGATGTCCAGAAGGATCGCATATTCGTCGCGCACTTCCGAAGGGATGAGATACAGCGCTTCCGCCAGCGAAACGGGCAAAAAATTTACCTTTTTCACCCCGTATTCCGCGAGGATGTTCCTGAAAAGTTCGCAAAAACGCGTATCCGCAAAAAAGTAGCTCAGATACCCCTCCAGAGAATCGCTGATCATGCCGACCGGGTCGATGATGCGGCGCTTGTCCGAAGTGATGTAATATACCGAAGAGCGGCGGATCAGTTCCCCGTCCTCTTCGCCGTTATACCCCTTATCGTACAAAAGTTCCACATCGGCGGGATAGATCTTGCGCTTGCGCTGAAAGCTGATGAGATATCGCCGCGTGACGAGGCGGGAAAATTCTCCAGGCACGCCGACAAAGAGTTCCTTCGTCCGCACGCCGCAGCTTCTCTCCATCTCGTCGAGCGCCGAAAACACCGCTTCTTTGAGCGCCGCGGGATCGAAAAACTGCGCGTCCGCATAGCCGTCGTATTTCGCCGAGCCGAGCCCTTTGAAGACGAAGGTCTTGTTCACGCCCCTCTCTCCCGTGAGCGCGGTGACGGCGGATGAACCGACATATAAAACGGCGACGCTTTTCAGATTCATTTCCCTCTCCCGTACAAGCACTGTTATACAATCACTATTATATAATAAAATCGCCTTACTGTCAATAAAAAAACGTTCCCCGAGAAAATTTTCCCGGGGAAATTTATCGGTAATTTTTGGCAGGAATTTTTTACCCTGCGAGGTCGTATTCGCCTGGATTATGCTCGGGCACGGCATCGGGGTCGGAACCGGACGGCATCAGATAGCCGTATGTCTTTTCCGCGTCGGAAAGCCCCGCGTATGCGGTGAGCGCCGCGGCAAAGCGCGCCTCCGTCTCGTTGTTTTCCGCCCCCACGTTCGTGAGCCAGATCTCTACCCCTTCGGTAAAGGCGAAGCGGAAAAACTCCGTCCCGCTGCGGACGATATATTCGACGGCGGAGAATCTGCCGCGCACGCCGCCGAGCGCTATATCGGCCGCCGAGAGGAGCCGAAGCAAAAGAGAAAAGGTCTCCTCCTGATCGCAAATGAGCGCCGTGCCCGCTTCGGCGGAAGAAAAGGTAAAGGCGCCCGAAATGACGATGTTCTCGCCGCCGATGTTGCTGGCGGCGGAATCTTTCACTTTCAGAAGTTTGCCGTCCGCGTCCGTCACATAATACTGCCCGCCCGCGGAAAAGGCGTAACTTTCGTACTCTTCTTCCACGCGCACGGACACCTTGTTGGGAAAGTGCTTTTTGACGGAAAGAACTTTGAGATATGTCCCGTCTTCCTTGCATACGTCCGCGACGATGCCGTACACCTTCTCTTCGCTGAAAAAGAGATAGCTCTTTTTCAGATAGGCGTCCAATCTGTCCTGCACCTTTTCCGCGCTCGCCGACGCGCCCGCGCTGCCCGTATCGAAACGGACGTCGAACTGGGTGATCGAGCATACGGAATTGAAGGTGATGACGAACACCAGCAGGAAGATGGCGATCGCATAGCCTATGACCATTTTTTTGCTTTTCATCTGTATTCCTCTTTTTTGCGGTCTCAGACTCTGATGCGGCGGATCTTGGCGCCGAGCGACGAGAGTTTGCACTCGAAGGCGGAATATCCCCTGTCGATATGCCTCACGTCCGTGACGGTGCTCCCGCCCTCGGCGGAAAGGGCCGCCAGGGTGAGCGCCGCGCCGCCGCGCAGATCCTCCGCAACGACGTCCGCCCCGTGCAGGCGGGGCACCCCGCGCACGAAAGCCGAACGCCCGCGGACGGTGATGTCCGCCCCCATGCGGATAAGTTCGGGGACATGGCGGAACCGCGTTTCAAACAGATTTTCGACGATGACGGCGGAGCCTTCCGAAATACAGGCCAGCGCCGTGACGGGCGCCTGTAGGTCGGTCGGAAATCCCGGATAGGGCATCGTCTCCACGAGGCGGAGCGATCTTCTCGCCCTGCCGCTCTTTATGTATATTTTATCATCTTTTACCGCTACTTTGCAACTGATTTCGCGAAGTTTATGTATCAGCGCCGCAATATTGTCCGCTTTTACGTTGCTCAAAGCGATCTCTCCCCCGCACATGGCGGCGGCGATGAGAAAAGTGCCCGCCTCTATCCTGTCCGGCATGGGCGTATACTCGGCTCCTCGCAGTTTTTTCACCCCGCAGACGCGCACCGTCTGGGTGCCCGCGCCCGAAACCTTCGCACCCATGCGGTTGAGAAAATTTTGTAAGTCCGCGATCTCCGGTTCGCGGGCGGCGTTGCGGATCACCGTATCCCCCTTCCCGCGCACCGCGGCGAGCATGATGTTTTCCGTCGCGCCGACGCTCGGGCAGTCGAGGAGCACCTCTCCGCCTCCGACCCCGCCGCATTCGCAGTTGATATAGCCGCCCTCTTCGCGGATGACCACCCCGAGCGCTTTGAGCCCCTTTAGGTGCAGATCGACGGGGCGCAGCCCGATGTCGCAGCCGCCCGGATA
>CALWCR010000037.1 GCA_944376445.1 uncultured Clostridia bacterium
CCATGATCCAGCGCAAGTGCTCCGTCGGCTATCCGAAGGCGGGTAAGATCATCGAATGGATGGAGAATATGGGCTATATTTCCGCTTTTGAAGGCGCCAAGGCGCGCAAAGTGCTTCTGACGCAGGAAGAGTTCGACAGCAAGTACGGCGATTACGGTAACTGATATGCTGGAAAAGAAAAAATTCGGGCTGATTTCCCTCGGCTGCGATAAAAACAGGGTGGACGCGGAGCGGCTTCTCGACGTGATCCGCGCGCACGGGGCAACGATCACGGACGATCCCGCCGAGGCGAATATCCTCATCGTCAATACCTGCGCCTTTCTCAACGCGGCGCGGCAGGAGGCGATCGATACCGTCCTCGAATGCGACGCGTACCGCGGCGGTGCGCTGGAAAAGATCGTCGTGAGCGGCTGCCTTCCCGAAAAATACGCGGCGGAGCTGTTTCCGTCTTTGACGGAAGGGGATGTTTTTCTCGGCTGCAGCGATGCGGAAGGGCTTTGGGAAGCGCTCGAACGTTCGTATGCGGAGGGGAGGGTCAACTTTGTCGGCTGCGGGAAAGAACACCTCGGCGGTAGGTTGGTGACGACGCCCGCGCATTATGCGTACCTGAAGATCGCGGACGGCTGCAACAATCATTGCACTTATTGCTTGATCCCCAAGATACGCGGGAGGTACCGTTCTTATCCGATCGACGCGCTCGTCCGCGAAGCGGCGTCGCTCGGCGATCTTTCCGAACTCATCCTCGTCGCGCAGGACGTCACCCGCTACGGGGAGGACCTATATGGCAAGCGCAGCCTCGTGCCCCTCGTAAAGGAGCTGGCGGCGCTGGAAAATATCGGCGGCATCCGCCTGCTGTATTGCTATCCCGATGCCATCGACGACGAACTCATCGGGCTCTTTGCCGAAGAGAAAAAACTCATCAAATATATAGACATCCCGCTGCAGCACAGCGAGGACAGGCTTTTGAAGCTCATGAACCGCAAAGGGAGCCGCGCGGAATACCTTTCTCTCATAGCAAAGCTGCGCGAAAAGGTCCCGGGCATCGCCGTCCGTTCCACCTTTATCGCGGGCTTTCCTACGGAGACGGAAGAAGAGTGTGCGGCGCTTGCGGATTTTTTGCGGGAAGCGCAGCTCACGAACTGCGGCTTTTTTGCCTATTCGCGCGAGCCGGATACCCCCGCATACCGCCTGAAAGGGCAGATCCCCGCCCGCGTCAAAGAAAAGCGGGTCAGACAGCTGTATGCCGTGCAGGAGGAGATCTCCCGCCGCTTTTTGCAGGGCTTTCGGGGAAAGAAGCTGGAAGTGCTCTGCGACGGCATCGACTATGAAGGGGGCTGCTTTGTCGGCAGGGCGTATTTCAGTGCGCCCGAGATCGACGGAAAGGTCTGCTTTCATGCGCCTCAAGCCGTGCAGGGAGAAAAATACACCGTCATCGCAGACGGCGCGGACAGCTACGATTTGTTCGCGCATACGGAGGATTATAGACCATGAATCTGCCCAATAAGATCACTTTGACGAGGATATTCCTTATCCCCGTGTTCGTCGCGCTCTTTTTCCTTACGGTCATACCGTACAATTATTTTATTGCGGCGATCGTCTTCATCGTCGCGGCGTGCACCGACTTTATCGACGGGCACATCGCGCGCAAGTATCATCTCGTGACCAATCTCGGGAAATTTCTCGACCCCATCGCGGACAAGGTGCTCGTCTCTTCCGCGCTCATCTGTATGCTCGTCAAGCCGGAAGTCCTGAAGGTGATGTGGACGGGCGATTGGGTGATGATCGCCTGCGGCATCTGCGTCGCCGTCATCCTCGCGCGCGAGCTCATGGTCAGCGGCTTCCGCATGGTCGCCGCCTCCGCCGGGCTGGTGCTCGCGGCGGATAAAGTCGGCAAAGTCAAGACGACTTTCCAGGATATTGCCATCGCCGTGCTCCTCATCGGCGCCGACTTTTTCGGCATTGCGGCGGCGAGCGAAGTGCTCAACGTCATCGGGCTCGTCTGCCTGGCGCTCGCGGCGGTGCTCACCATCTGGTCGGGAACGGGCTATATCGTGAAAAACAGACAGGTGCTCTCTTCGGCGCCCGACGCTCATAAAGAGGAGGGCGGGCAGCAGGCACAATGAAAAACGGCTGCATCGTCGTCAGGAATATCAAAAATTATATGGACGGCGGCGCTTTGGCTGCCGTCGCGGATGCGCTCGTCGACGGCGGCTATTTTTTGGATAAAGTGTTCCTCCTTTCGGGCGAGGACGACCGCGAATTTTCGCAGACGTTTGCAGAGTGCAAGAACTTTTTTGAAAACGTCTTTATCCTTGCGCCGGAGGCGCTCCTTGCCCCGCTCAAAGTACAGGCGTGCACCCTGTTGAAGGCGGAGCCGACCGATTCTTACCGCATAGACGCGGAAAGGCGCTCTTTTTTCTTTTTGAAGGAAGAGGGGGGCGAAGGTCTGGTGCGCGGCGAGATCGTCCCTTTTTTGGACGCAAAATATGCGCTGCGCCACGACAAGGCGGTGATACGCGCGGTGGGAGTGCCCGCCGAACGGCTGGAAAACGTGCTCGCGGACGCGCGCGCGGCGAGCGGGAAAAAGCTCGCTTATAACGTCTCTCAGTCGCACGGCGATCTGCGGCTGGAGATCTTGTATGACAGCGATTCGCCGAAAATGCTCACCGACGAAGTCATGCGCACCGTCGCCTCAGGGCTCAACGACTTTATTTATGCCGTCGACGATACCCCGTTGAACGCGCGCATTTACGAGATCCTCAAGCTGCGCGGGATGCGCCTTTCGGTGGCGGAATCCTTTACGGGCGGAGGGGTCGCCAAGCGGCTCATCGAAGTTCCCGGGGTAAGTTCCGTGCTCTTTGAAAGCGTCGTCGCCTATGACAACGGTTCCAAGATGAAGCGGCTCGGCGTTTCGCAGTACACCCTCATGCGCCACGGCGCAGTCTCCGACGAGACGGCATACGAGATGGCGGCGGGGCTCATCGCTTCGGGGGATTGTTCCGTGTCGCTGGCGACGACGGGGATCGCGGGGCCCGCTTCCGACAACACTGCAAAGCCTGTCGGGCTTTGCTATATCGCAGTTGGGATGAAAGAGTCCGTCTTCGTCTATAAATATCTCTTCAAGGGCTCGCGCGAAGAGATCACCGAGCGGGCGATCAATCAGGCACTCTTCCTTTTATACAAACAAATCAAGTAATATGCGTGACAGAAATGCGCGGATATAGCCAAATTTTTTAATACGGAGAAGTATATGGATAACGAAAAGATGAAAGCGCTCGACCAGGTGCTGGCACAGATCGAAAAGCATTACGGCAAGGGCGCGATCATGAAACTCGGCGACGCGGCGGGGAATACCGACATCGAAGTCATCCCCACGGGCTGCCTTTCTTTGGACATCGCCCTCGGGATCGGCGGTTTGCCCCGCGGCAGGATCATCGAGATCTTCGGGCCCGAATCTTCGGGTAAGACGACGGTCGCCCTGCACGCGATCGCCCAGATCCAGAAGATGGGCGGTATTGCGGCGTTCGTCGACGCGGAGCACGCGCTCGACCCCGTCTATGCCAAAAAGCTGGGCGTCGATCTGGACAATCTCTATGTGTCCCAGCCCGATACGGGCGAACAGGCGCTCGACATCTGCGACTCTCTCGTGCGCAGCGGCGCGGTCGATCTGATCGTCATCGACTCGGTGGCGGCGCTCACGCCGAAGGCGGAGATCGAGGGTGAGATGGGCGAATCGCACGTCGGTTTGCAGGCGCGCCTCATGTCGCAGGCGCTGCGCAAGCTCACGGGCATCATCAACAAATCGAATACCTGCGTCATCTTCATCAACCAGCTGCGCGAAAAGGTGGGCGTCATGTTCGGCAACCCCGAAACGACCCCGGGCGGCAAGGCGCTCAAGTTCTATGCCAGCGTGCGCATCGACGTGCGCAAGGCGGACGCGCTCAAAGACAGCGACGGCATCATGGGCAACAAGACGCGCGCGAAGATCGTCAAAAACAAACTCGCGCCTCCCTTCAAGACGGCGGAATTTGACATTCTTTACGGTGAAGGCATTTCGCAGGAGGGCTGTATCATCGACCTCGGCACCAACCTTTCCATCCTCGCCAAGAGCGGGGCGTGGTTCTCCTATGAGGGCGAAAAGGTCGCCCAGGGGCGCGAAAAGATGCGCGAATGGCTGAAAAACAACCCCGATAAGTGCAAAGAGATCGAGGAAAAGATCCGCGCCGCCTATAAGGGAAAAGCCGAAGAGGGCGGAGCGGCCGATCTGCAGGAAGAAGGGGAATGATCGCTCGGCCATGAAGTACGGATTTGTCAGGGCGGCGGCGGCGACGCCCGCGCTCCGCGTTGCTAACGTGCGTTTCAATGCGGAAAAGATCGCCGAAATGATGGATGAAGCGGAAAAGGCGGAAGTGCAGCTTCTCGTCTTTCCCGAACTTTGCCTGTGCGGCTATACCTGCGGCGACTTGTTCGGGCAAAAAGTCTTGCTCGACGACTGCATGGCTGCCCTGAAAGCGCTCGCCGCGAGGACAAAGGGCAAAAAGATGCTCGTCTTTGTCGGGCTGCCCGTCCGTAAGGGCGGCGCGCTCTATAACTGCGCGGCGGCATTAAACGGCGGAGAGGTGGTCGGCTTCATACCCAAGAGCAATCTCCCCGCCTATGCCGAATTTTACGAAAAACGCAATTTCTGTCCCTATACGGCAGAGAACGATACGCTTTCCTTTTACGGGAAAGAGGTGCCCTTCGGCACAAAACTCATCTTTGAAGAAGGGGAAGAAAAGGACTTCACCGTCGCCGCCGAGATCTGCGAAGATCTGTGGGTGCCCGTGCCGCCGTCCGCGGCGCACGCGCGCGCGGGCGCGAACATCATCGTCAATCTGTCCGCTTCGGACGAAACGGCGGGCAAAGCGGAGTACCGCAGGCTGCTCGTGCGTTCTCATTCGGCAAAGACGGTCAGCGGCTATGTCTATGCGGATGCGGGCGAAGGGGAGTCTACCACCGACATGGTCTTTTCGGGGCACGACCTGATCGCCGAGAACGGCGAGATCGCCGCCGAAAGCACCCTCTTTGCCAACGGCATGATACTTTCCGAGATCGACGCCGAAAAACTCTCTTTTGAACGCCGCCGCCTGCACACCTATTTTGACGGCGACGCGCCCGAAGGTTATCTCCGCATCCCGTTTTCTGCCGCAAATTCTTCGGAAAAACTTACCCGCCCCGTCGCGGCGCTGCCTTTTGTGCCCGCTGGCGGAGCGCTCGGAGAGCGGGCGGAACTCATCTTGTCCATCCAGTCGGCGGGGCTTGCCAAGCGCATGGCGCATACGGGCGCCGAGACGGCGGTCATCGGTATTTCGGGCGGGCTGGACAGCGCGCTGGCGCTCCTCGTTTGCGTGCGCGCTTTCGAAAAACTCAAAAAGGACTGCAAAGACATCGTCGCCGTGACCATGCCGTGTTTCGGCACGACGGACCGGACGTATCAAAATTCGCTGCGCCTCATGCGCGCCCTCGGCGTGACGGAGAGGACGGTGCGCATCGCTGACGCCGTGCGCGGGCATTTTAAAGACATCGGGCACGACGAAAAGGTCAAAAATGCCGCCTATGAGAACGCGCAGGCGCGTATGCGCACCCTCGTGCTCATGGATATAGCCAACGATGAAAACGGGCTCGTCGTCGGTACGGGGGATCTGAGCGAGCTCGCCCTCGGCTGGGCGACCTATAACGGGGACCATATGTCCATGTACGGGGTGAACGCTTCCGTGCCCAAGACCCTCGTCAAATATCTTGTCGGCTACGAGGCGGAACGCCTCGGTAAAGAGGCGGGGGCGACCTTGAAAGATATTCTCGACACCGAAATAAGCCCCGAACTTCTCCCGCCAGAAGAGGGGAAGATCGCGCAGAAGACAGAGGAGATCGTGGGGCCTTACGAATTGCATGATTTTTACCTTTATCATGTCGTCCGCAACGGCTTTGCGCCACGGAAAGTGCTCTTTTTGGCAAAACACGCCTTTGCGGGCAAGTATGACGAAGGGACGCTGAAAAAGTGGCTCGTCAATTTCTACAAGCGCTTTTTCTCCCAGCAGTTCAAGCGTTCTTGCCTTCCCGACGGGCCCAAAGTCGGTTCGATCGCCCTTTCTCCGCGCGGGGATTGGCGGATGCCTTCCGACGCCTGCGTTTCGGGCTGGCTCAAAGAACTCGAATAAAACCCCTTTCCCGTGCGGCAAACGCCGCGCGGGAATTTTTTTGCGCGGCGGGGCGGGTATTTTTCGGAAATAATATTGACTTTTGCATAAAAATAAGCTATAATGAATTAAGTATGAATTAAAAAGGGGAAAGCGGCTGTTTTGCGCCGTGCGCAAGGGCCGTGCCTTTCGTTTATACTCATTACATTTTATTTGCAGGAGGCTTAAAAATGTTTGCACAAAACGTAAGCTCCCTGTTTCTGGCGGGAACGGTTCCGGTATTTGTCGCGATCATTCTCGCTGTCGCTATAGTAGTCGTCGGTGCGGCTGCGTTCCTTGTGGGGCGGTTCCTCTATAAAAAGATGGTCGCCGGCAAGGTCGCGGACGCGGAGCAAACGATCAAACTAATGCGCGAAGAGGCGGAAAACGAATGCCGCGCATTAAAGAAAGAAGCTATTTTAGAGGCTAAGGAACAGGACTTAAAGTTAAGAAACGAATTTGAACGGGAATCCAAAGAAAAGCGCGCCGAACTTGCGAGGTCTGAGCAGCGGCTCATGCAGAAGGAAGACGTTCTCGACAAGAAAGAGGATTCGCTCCTGAAAAAGGCGGACGCGCTCGAACAGCAGCAGAAGAATCTTGTCCGCCAGGAAGGCGAGATCAAGAAAATGCAGGAAAAGGTCAACCACCAGCACGACCTCATGGTGCAGGAGCTGGAAAAGGTTGCCCAGCTGACCAAGGAAGAGGCGAAAAAACTTCTCACCGAGAGCATTCTCGACGAAGCCCGCCACGACGCGGCGGTGCAGGTGCGCAATATCGAGCAGGAGGCAAAGGACGAGGCGGACGCGACCGCCAAAAAGATCATCAGCCTTGCCGTGCAGCGCTGCGCGTCCGACCATGCGTCCGAGATCACCGTCTCCGTCGTGCCCCTTCCCAACGACGACATGAAAGCGCGTATCATCGGCCGCGAAGGAAGGAATATCCGCGCGCTGGAAAATGCGACGGGCATCGAACTGATCATCGACGATACGCCCGAGGTCGTCATTCTCTCCGGCTTTGACCCCGTGCGCAGGGAAGTTGCGCGCCTCTCTCTCGAAAAACTCATCGGCGACGGCAGGATCCATCCCGCGAGGATCGAAGAGACGGTGGAAAAGGTCAAAAAAGAGCTGGATCAGCAGATCAAGGAAAACGGCGAAGCCGCCATGTTTGAAGTGGGGATCTTCGGCTTGCATCCCGAACTTATCAAACTTTTAGGCAGGCTCAAATACAGGACAAGTTACGGGCAGAACGTGTACAGGCACTCCATTGAAGTGGCGCAGCTTGCGGGCATGATGGCTTCCGAACTCGGTCTGGACGTCAACCTTGCCAAACGCGCGGGGCTCTTACACGACATCGGCAAAGCGGTCGACCATGAACAGGAAGGCACGCATATCCAGATCGGCGCGGACATCGCCAAAAAGTACAGGGAAAACGCCAACGTCGTCAACGCTATCATGGCGCACCATGGCGACGTGGAGCCCAAGACGGTCGAGGCTGTCCTCGTACAGGCGGCGGACGCGATCTCGGGCGCACGCCCCGGTGCGCGCCGCGAGACGAGCACCAACTACGTCAAACGCCTCGAACAGCTTGAACAGATCGCCGCTTCTTTCAAGGGCGTGGACAAGAGCTATGCCATCCAGGCGGGCAGGGAAGTGCGCGTGATCGTCAAACCCGAACAGGTGGACGACGCGCAGGCGCTCTTCCTCGCCAAAGACATCGCCAAAAAGATCGAGCAGGAACTGGAATATCCCGGTCAGATCAAGGTCAATGTCATCCGCGAGACGCGGAGCGTCGAATACGCGAAATAATTTTGCCCGCTTGTGCGGTGTACGGATAATTAAAAAAACGGAATGGGTCCGGCAATTTTTTGCCGGGCTCATTTTTTTTGCGTCATAAGCGGGGGCGTTTGTTCATAGAATAGAAAACGTAAGGAAGGCGGAAGGCTTGTCCTTGCGCTCTTGACGGGAGAAAGGGGGCGGATATGCTCGAATTTTTGCCGCTGCGGCTGCGCGATGCGCTGCGGGACGTCAACATCCACCACATATCTGAAGTGCGGCTCAGGGCGGGCAGGCCGGTTGTGGTGAGCGACAGGGGGCGCTATCGTTTCCTCGGCGCGCGCGGCGTGACGGACAGGCAGCCGGACGCGCTCGCCGTCTCCTATAAGGATATTGAAGACGCCGTCTACCGCGCGAGCGAGTTTTCCGTCTATTCGGTGACCGAGCAGATGAAACAAGGTTTTCTGACGGGCGCCTGCGGCGAACGGATCGGGCTGGCGGGAGCCTTCGTCTATGAGGGCGGACGCCCGTCTGCGGTCAAGGAGATCACTTCGCTCAATATCCGCGTCCCGCACGAAGTCAAAGGCTCGGCTTCCTTTTTATTTGAGAAGCTGTATTCGGACGGGGTCAAGAGCTGTCTGCTTCTTTCGCCGCCCGGCAGGGGGAAGACGACCATCCTGCGCGATCTGATCCGTATGATCTCGGCAAAATATTTCATCAATATCCTCGTCAACGATGAAAGAAACGAGATCTCTGCCGCATATAAGGACTTTTCCCTGGATATAGGCGCGTTTTGCGATGTAATACGTTACACATACAAGCGCGATTCTTTCGCTTTTGCGGTGCGTTCGATGCGTCCCGACCTCATTGCGGCGGACGAGCTTTCGGGCGGGGAAGAGCTGGCGCTGTGCGCCGACTGCGTCCGCAGCGGCGTGAAGGTGATCGCCACCGCACACGCGGCGGGCTTTGAGGCGCTGTCGTCGCTTGAAGGATTTTCTCAAGCGGTGGCGGGCAAAGTGTTCGACTTTTACGCCGTACTTGCCGCCGATGCGATCGGAAAGGTCTCCCGCATTTACGACGCTTCGGCGGCGTGCATCTTTTCGGCATGATCAAGCTGCTCCTTTGTATCCTTCTCGTGCTGCTGTCTTCTGCGGCGGGCAGGGCGCTCACGCGCAAATATAAATTGCGCAAGGATTTTTTCTATCAGTTCGATCTCTTCAATACACGCCTCATTAACGAGGTCAGCTATACGAAAATGCCGCTGGCGGCGTTCGCGGAAAAATACACATTCGCAGGCGATTTCAAAAAATTGCTGGGGAACGAGGAAGAGGCGGGATATTTTTCGGCAAAATGCGATCTTGCCTATCTGACGGAAGACGACAAAAATTTTATACGCGATTATTTTGCGATGGTCGGCAGGAGCGACGCGCATTCGCAGCGGGAGTATCTCTCTTCGATCAGAAGCGAGGCGGAACGGCTGCGCGCGGAGAGCGACGCCGAATATAAGCGCCGCGCGGGGCTGTATACCCGCCTCGGCTTTCTGTTCGGTCTCATTGCCGCGATCGCTTTGGCATAAGGCGCGCGATAAAGGGGCGCGCCGTCGGAGGGAAAATGCAGATCGATGTGATCTTTAAGATTGCGGCGGTCGGGATCATCGTCACGATCGTCTGCCAGATACTGAAAAAATCAGACAGGGAAGACATCGCCACCATCGTGAGCCTGGCGGGGCTCATCATCGTGCTTACGGTCGTGCTCGACATGATCGCGGAGCTGTTCGATTCCGTCCGCGGCATTTTTGAACTGTTTTAGCGTATGGAACTTGCCAAGATCATCGGCGTCGCCTTGGTCACGGCCTTTGCGGCGGTCTTTTTAAGAGGCTCCAAACCCGAGCTCGCGCTGGCGGTCACCATCGCGGGCGCCGCGCTCATCCTGCTCTTTGCCGTCGACCTTCTCTCCGCTTCCTTTCAGATCTTTTCCGACATCGCCGCCAAAACGGGTATCGACGATTCCCTCGTCAAGATCGTCGTCAAGATCGTGGCGATAGGGTATCTCGTGGAATTTTCCGCGGGCGTCGTGGAAGATTTCGGCAGCAAGAGCGTCGCGGACAAGCTCGTCTTTGCGGGCAAAGCGGTCATATTCACCGTCTCCCTTCCCATCTTTGAAAGCCTTTTGACCCTCATCGGGAATTTTTTGGAGCTGCTATGAAAAGGAATGCTGCCATGAAAAAGTTTGCGGCGGTCTTTCTCATTCTGATCGCGCTCGTCTTGCCTGCGGCGTGCTGCGTAAATGTGCGGTGCGGGACGGAACAAGCGCCGCCGCCCGAAACGGCGGCGCAACGGGTCGTAAAAGACGAAGCGCGGGAGAATGCCGTTTGGGAAGCTGCGGAAGTTGAAGTGCAAGGCGATGCGGAAAACGCCGCCGAAGATACGGAAAACGCGGACGAAGATGCGGAGAGCGGCGCGGACGAAGATATAGAGAAGACGATCGGGGAGCTTATCGAAAAACTCGACCTCGGCGTGCTGCAGGAATATCTCGATTCGCTCAGCGAAGAACAAAAACGGTTTTTAGAGGGGGATTCTGTAAAAGACGCGCTTGCCGCCCTCCTCAAGGGGGATCTGAACACCGATTACGGCAACGTCTTTTCTGCGCTCGCCGCATCCGTCTTTGACGGGCTGGACGGGCTCCTCTCCGTCTTTTGCGTCATCTGTGCGGTCACGGTGCTGTGCGGCGTCCTCGCGCGGTTCAAAAGTTCCTTTTCCGAAAAGAGCACGGCGCAGCTCATTTTTTTCGTCGGCTATGCGGCGGTCCTGGTGCTCATTCTGTCTTCGGTTTCGGCGGTCATCGCCGACTGTTTTGCCGCCGTTTCTTCCTTGCAGACGCAGATGCAGGCGGCGTTTCCCGTCCTTCTGACCCTGATCGCGACGAGCGGCGGGAGCGTGTCCGTCGCGGTCTACCGCCCCGCGGCGGCGTTTTTAGGCGAAGGGATCGTGACGGTGGTGACGGGCGTCGTCTTTCCCGCGGCGATCCTCATCTGCGTCGTCGAAATGGCGGGGCACATGAGCGGGGAGAGCCGTCTGGCGAATTTCGGCGCGCTCGCAAAGAGCGTCGTCAAATGGGCGCTGGGCGGCGCGCTCGCCGTATATACCGTGTTTTTGACGGTGCAGGGGATCACGAGCGCGACCTATGACGGCTTTTCTTTCCGTGCGGCGCGGTTTGCGATCGGCAATTCCGTGCCCATCGTCGGCGGCTTTCTGAGCGGAGGGTTGGA
>CALWCR010000038.1 GCA_944376445.1 uncultured Clostridia bacterium
GTTTCTTGCGGTCTGAGTTATCCGCCGCGAAAAATCGCCGCGAAACGTTATCTTATCCTTGCTTTTTCCGCTCCGCGGTGTTATAATAAGACGATGTGTTTTTTCCGCCGCGGCGGAAAGACGAAAATTTTGCTTGGGGGTTCTTACCGATGAAGCTCATTTACGGAGTCAAGGACAAACCGAAGGCGGGCCAGCTCGTCCTCTTTGCCTTGCAGCAGTTGCTCGCGATCCTCGCGGCGACGATCACGGTGCCGATGGTCGTCAACAGCACGACGGGCAGCGAAATGACCATCTCGGCGGCGCTGTTCGGCGCGGGCGCGGGGACGATCGTCTATCTTCTCTTTACAAAATTCAAAAGCCCCGTGTTTTTGGGCAGTTCCTTCGCTTTTATCGGCTCGATGTGCGCGGCGTTCGCGGGCGGGATCTCCGCTTCGCTCGGCTATCTCGGGCTCATCATCGGCGCGCTCTTTGCGGGGCTCGTGTATGTCATCATCGCGGTCGCCGTCAAATTCGCGGGCGTAAAATGGATCGATAAACTGATGCCCGCCGCCGTTATCGGGCCGACGGTCGCGCTCATCGGGCTCTCGCTCGCGGGAAGCGCGGTGCAGAACGCGGTCGGCGTCGATCTGAGCGACGCGGGTACATACGTCATGAATACCAACTCCGTCCTCTGCCTCATCTGCGCGCTCGTGACCTTTGCGGTCACCGTCGTGTGCTCTGTCTACGGCAAGAAGATGCTCAAAATGATCCCGTTCATCATCGGTATCCTTTCGGGCTATGCGCTCGCCGCGATCTTTACGGCGTTCGGCTACTTCCCCGGCGCCGAAGCGATGCGCATCATCGATTTTGGCGTGTTCAAATCGATGGAATGGGTGCCCGATTTCACCTTTGTCGAAGCGTTCGTCAACGCGGATTATGTCGCCGAAGGGAGCAGCATCGGCGCGTATATCGGCACCATCGCGGTCGCCTATATCCCGGTCGCCTTTGTCGTCTTTGCCGAGCACCTTGCAGACCATAAGAACATCTCTTCCATCATCGAAACGGACCTTCTCACCGATCCCGGGCTTTCGAGGACGCTGCTCGGCGACGGCGTCGGTTCGATGGTCGGCGCCTTTTTCGGCGGCTGCCCGAACACGACTTACGGCGAATCGGTCGGCTGCGTCGCCATCTCGGGCAACGCTTCCATCCGCACCATCTTTTTGACGGCGCTCCTCTCGATGATCGCGGCGTTCATCGCGCCCTTCGTCACCTTCCTTTCGAGCATCCCCAACTGCGTCATGGGCGGCGTCTGCATCGCGCTGTACGGCTTTATCGCCGTCAGCGGTCTGAAAATGGTGCAGAAGGTCGACCTCAACGACAACGGCAACCTCTTTACCGTCTCCGCGGTGCTCGTGCCCGGCGTCGGCGGGCTGGCGCTCGCCTTCGGCAAGATCACGATCACTGCCATCGCCTGCGCGCTCATCATCGGTATCCTCACCAACGCCCTCGTCAATATCAAAAAGAAAGGGGACGCAAGCGCCGCGCAAGAGCGCTGCGAATGCGAAGCGGACGGCGAAGTGCAGAGCCCTGCCTCCGACTGCGGCGGCGCGGAGAGCGCCGCGGCGGACGAAGGCGCGGAGAATGAAAACAAGTCTTCGGAGGCGGACAATGATCGGGAGCAGTGAACTCATGAAAGAATATCAGAACGTGTTTGTCTTCGATCATCCGCTCATCAAGCACAAGATCTCCATTTTGCGGGATAAGAATACGGGCATGAAGGAGTTCCGCGAACTGGTGGAGGAGATTACCCAGATCATGACCTATGTCAGCATGGGCGATGTCGAGCTCGTCCCCGTGGAAGTGGAGACGCCGCTGGAAAAGACGGTGCAGTACCGCATCCCCGAAGAGAGCGTGGCGATCGTGCCCATCCTGCGGGCGGGGCTGGGGATGGTCAACGGCGTGCATAAGGTATTCCCGACCGCGCGCGTGGGGCATATCGGGATGTACCGCAACGAAGACACGCTGCAGCCGCAGGAATATTACTGCAAACTTCCCGACGGGATCGAAAAAAAGACGGTGATCCTGGTCGATCCCATGCTCGCCACGGGTGGTTCCGCCTGCGACGCGCTCGCCGCGCTCAAAAAGCGCGGGTGCAAAAATATCCGCATGATGTCCATCATCGCCGCGCCCGAAGGGATCGAACGGGTCGCGCGCGAGCATCCCGACGTCCGCGTGTATGTTTCCACCCTGGACAGGGGGCTCAACGAAAACGGATATATTCTGCCCGGCCTCGGCGATGCGGGGGACAGGCTGTTCGGAACAAAATAAATATCTTTTGAAGTTGTTGGCGCGCCGCAGTCTGCGGCGCGCTTTTCCTGTCGCGATCCCGCCGCGCGCAGAAAGGCGCGGAGCCCCTTCGCGCGTAGGCGGACGGCGCCCTTTCCCTGCCCAAACGCAGGAGACGGGCATCCCGACGCTCACAGGCAAACGGGGCGAAAAAGCGGCGGAGGCGGCTTTTGAATGCTCTTATATTTTCTGCGCGTAAAAAACCGCGCGCGGTCTGCGGCGGGGGATGCCTATTAACGGGGCGGCAGGCATATACATAGCGGTGTATG
>CALWCR010000039.1 GCA_944376445.1 uncultured Clostridia bacterium
GCTTGGGTCTGCCGAACACTTCCCCTTCGATATGGCTCTCGTCGAGGATGCCCTTGATCTCCTTGACCACGAAATCGACGAATTTATGCCGCTCTTCGATCTTCTGATGGATATTTTCGACGAGAAACTCGTATGCTTCCGGTTCGAGGTATTTCAAACACAGATCTTCCAGCTCACACTTGATCTGCGAAATACCCAGCCTGCCCGCGAGGGGGGTATAGATGTCGAGCGTCTCCTGCGCCATCTTGATCTGCCGCTCCTTGGAAAGGAAGTTGAGGGAACGCATATTGTGCAGACGGTCGGCGAGCTTGATGATGATGACGCGGATGTCCTTCGCCATGGCGACGAAGATCTTGCGGAAGTTCTCCGCCTCCTCCTCTTCGCGCGATTTAAAGACGATCTTGTCCAGCTTGGTGACGCCCGCGACGAGGTTGAGGATCTCTTCGCCGAATTCGCGGCGGATGTCCTCTTCCGTCGCCATCGTGTCCTCGATGACGTCGTGCAGGAAGGCGGCGGCGACCGTCGCGCTGTCCAGCCCCAGTTCGATGAGGATCTGCGCCACGGCGCAGGGATGGATGAAATACGCCTCGCCCGACGCGCGCTTCTGCCCGCTGTGCGCCGCTTCCGCATAGCGGTAAGCGCGGATGAGGAGCTCCCTTTCCGCACCCGTGTAATTTTCATAGATCATCTGCAAAACGGTATTCATGGCTTTACCCCTTCAATGCCGAAACGGCACGGTATATGGCGGAATCGGAAAGCTCGGCGCGCCTTCCTTTGGGCAGCAGCGCCCTGCCGCCCGCAAAGCGCAAAAGACCCAGTTCCGCGAACACCTCCGCGGCGAAAATGATCTGCTCCGCGGAAAATCCCGCGATGTTTTCCGCCAGGGAAATGCTGTCCTCCCCCGCGGGAGCGGCGCGCACCGCGCGGTAGATGTCTCCGAACGCTTCGCGGGAGGTATCCAGTTTTTTGATCTTCTCATAGCCGCAGATCTCGCGGTTTACGATCACTTTTTTGCCTTCGAGGGCGGGGATATTGAGATCGGCGGGCTCGTCGAGGAAGATGACTTCTTTATAATACGAAAGATCTGCCGACGCGAGCGGGGATACGAGCACCGCGTTGCCCACGTTGGAAGCCGCCAGAAGGAAGAGGTCTTTATCCAGCCCCTCTGCGCTCTTTGCAAGCACTGCGGGCACCTTTTCGGCGGCGGAAAGGAGCAGCCCGTAACGGCATTCCTTTCTCCTTGCCGCGATCTCTTCGGCGGCTCCCTTGGTATCCGTATAGACGGGCTCTACGCGCGCGGGCGGCTCTTTCAGGCGCAGAAGGCTGTTGCGGAAGAGATAGTGTTCCGCGCCCGCGCCCTGCCTTTGGCCGCAGATGACGTCTTTGACGATGCCGCGGGCGTATTCCTCGCCGCGGAAGCGGGAAACGCCGCACTCGAACACGATCTTTTTTTCCACGTCCGCCTCTAAGACGGGCAGCGACTTTTCGCCGCCGAACCAGACGAGCTCCATCCCGCCCGCCTTCAACGAAAGATGGGGAGAGCCGTCTTTGAGGGGACGGGCGCGCACGCCCGCCTCGGTGAGGACGAAAAGCGGCTTTCTGTTGCCCACGCCGCACGGTTCCAGCCGTTCCAGCTCTTTGGCGGCGGCAAGCCCGATCCCGCCGTCCGCCTCCGCCGCCACCAAGAGAGTGGGCAGAAAATCTTCGCGGGTATATTTTTCGTCGAGATAGCGGCACAGCGCCTCTTTGAAGGCCGCAAAATTTTCTTCCTTCACGCGCACGCCCGCCGCCTGCGAATGCCCGCCGAATTCTTCGATATACGGGGCGCAGGCTTTGAGCGCCTCATAGATATTGATATTGTCGATCGTCCGCGCCGAACCTTTGAGGGTATCCCCGTTTTTGACGAAGAGGATGGCGGGGCGGTTGAATTCTTCGGTGATCTTTGCCGCCACGATGCCGACCAGCCCCGCGCTCCAGCTCTCGTCGTACAGCAGGATGGCGCTTTCGTATGCCGAACCCTCGCGGGCGATCTTTTCCTTGGCGCTCTGATACACCTCGTCGCAGACGAGCTGACGCTCGGTATTGTAACTGCAAAGGCGGGCGGAAAGGTCGTAGATCTCCCCCTCGTCTTCGCTCGTGAACAGGCGCAGGGCGCAGTTCGCGTCCCCCATCCTGCCAGCCGCGTTGATGCGCGGGGCGACGGTAAAGGCGAGCGCCTGCGCGCCGATCTCGTCCTTTTTGGAAGCGAGAAGGTATTTGAGCGCCAAACAGGGCCTGCGGTTGATGAGGCGGAGCCCCTCATAGACGATGTCGCGGTTTTCGCCCGTGAGGGGCACGCTGTCCGCCACCGTCGCGACCGCCGCCAGATCGAGAAGGGAATACGCCTTTTCGCCGATGAGGGCGCAGGCGATCTTGAAAGCGACGCCCGCGCCGCAGAGGTTGTCGTAGGGATACCCGTCTTTGAGTTTGGGGTTGACCACGACGCAGTCGGGCAGGCGGTCGGGAAGTTCGTGATGGTCGGTGACGACGACGCGCACACCGCGCGATTTGATGTATTCGACCTCTTCGCGGTTGCTGACGCCGCAGTCCACCGTGACGATGAGGGAGGGCGCGCGCTCGTCGATGAGCTTTTTGAGCGCCTCTACCCGCATACCGTACCCCTCCGCGCGTTCGGGGATGTACGCCGTGCAGTCCGCGCCGCGGCGGCGCAGCGCCGCCGTGAGGATGGACGTGGCGCATATGCCGTCCGCGTCATAATCGCCGAAGACGAGCACGGAGCCGCCCGCCGCCTTCACCCCGTCGATCTCGGCGACAAGCTCCGCCATGCCCTGCATCAGAAAGGGCGAGAGAAAGTTCTTTTTGGAGGGAGAAAGGAAGCGCGCCGCCTTTTCGGCGGTATCGATGCCGCGCGCAAAGAGGATCCCCGCGGTCAATTCGCCGATCCCCAGCGCCGCGGCGAGCGAACGCACGCTGTTTTGTTGTTCTGCGGAAAATGTGCATTCCTCGACGATCTTTTTCATAAAAACATACATTTGCCGCCGCGGCGGCCGATAAAAACAAGAAAGGCGGGTCAGATCTGCCCGCCTTTTCCGAATCGTTCAGGTTCAGGCATTGCCGGCCGGCTCTTCCGCACGGGTGCCCTCTTCTTTCGCGTTTTTCTTGTTCGCTTTTTCCGAAGCGTAATTATATTTCGCTTTTTTGGCGCGGTCCTCGTCCGACTTTTTCTTGATCAGAGCATAGAGGGAGGGAGAGAGCAGCAAAGCGGAATAGGTGCAGACGATGACGGCGACGAGCGCGCCCGCCATAAAGGCGAATAGGTCAAAGCCCGCGATCAGGCCGACGACGGCGAGCACGACGGACACTGCCGCCAGGGCGATGGCCGTAAAGAATATGCCCTTACGCCCTTCGGAAGCGGAGAGAAGGACCGACTCTTCCGAGGCGAGCTCCTTGCGCTCTTCCATGCGGAAGTCCTTTCTCATCTTGCCGAACAGCTTCAGGCTGAAGAAGACGGAAAGGAGCATCGCAAAGGCGAGGATACAGATGAAGGACGCCCCCATCGGGATGCGCACAAGGCACAAAAGCGCGAAGGTAAGCAGCGTATCGTGCAGCGCCGCGACGAGCGCCGTGACGCCCATGCCGACTTTGAAGCGGATGGCGACATAGGCAAACAGCAGCACGAGCACCGCCGCAAACCCGATCGCCGTGCGCCAGACATATTCGTAGTGCGGCGCATAGACGGCGACGTGCCAGCCGACGGAGACGTCGCCCGCCGTTCCCAGCGTGAGCCCTTCGCCGAAGGCTTCGCCCGCGAGCGCCTCTTCCAGCTTGTCCGCCAGAGCGGCAAGCTCGGCATCCGACGCGATGTCGGAAAGGATGAATTCGAGATGCGTATCCAACTGGAAACCGGAATAGAGCACCTTTTCGACGGCGTACTCTTTTTCGATCTCTTCCAGACAGAAATCTTCGAGCGCGGTGCGGTAATTGGCGTCGTTTGCCATATAACCGTTGTCCGTCACTTCGACAGAGGTGTAATCTTTCATGGTCGAGTCGAGGTTCATCCCCGCAAACCCGAACACGAACGCGCCCGCCACGATCAGCACAAGGCTGACGATAAGGCACAAAAGAAGGCATTTTTTCGCAGAAAACTTAGTCATCTTCCGTTTCCTCCCTCTTGAACCCTACAAAGGCGATCCTTCCCCTTTCGTTCTTGGGCTGCGCCATGAACATATAGAGGTAGAAGCGCGTCAAAAGAAGGGTGCACACGGCAGACGCGGCGACGGCGAGCGTGAAGATGAGCGCCATGAATTTTACGCCGCCCGTGGCGATCAGATACAGCGCGAGCCCCGCGATGAGCAGGATCGCGTGCGCGTCGATGGTGAACGCGAGGCTGTTCTTATAGCCCGATTTGACGGACGCCGTGAGCGTCTTGCCCGTGGAAAATTCTTTCTTGATATTGTTGAAAGCGTAGTAGTTGCAATAGCACATGAACGCGGACGCGAGCACGATGGCGCAGAGCCCGCCGATGGTGAGCTGCACCGCGGGAATAAGCGATATGCAGAGAATGACCGCGAGCGCGTAGGTGAGGAACCCGTACAGATGCGCCAGCCCCATTCCCTTGAAGCGGACGAGGAAATAAACGAGCGACGCCAGCGCCAAAACGCCGATGCAGACCGCCGCGATGAGCGCGGTATGCACGCCCATGGAAGGCTCCATGGCGAAATATTCGGGCGCCGCGAAGGAAAGCTCGAAAGCGCCCTCCCCGTCGATGACGCTGTTGATGAGGGTCGCCACCGCCTTTGCGCTCTCCGCCGTGTAGCCGCCCGTGATATAGACGGAAGACTGGTCCATCGTACCCGAAACGGACGCGCTGAGGAGCACGTTTTCCCCGAGGAAGATGTTGAGGGTCGTGGAACTTCCCGAAGAGGTGAGCGACGAGGTGAGTTCGCGGAAAGCCTCCTGCCCCGCGGAGGTGAAGTTGATGGCGACGGCATAGCCCTGTTCGCCCGCATTCTCCGTGGTGGCGCTGCGGATGTTGTCCGCCGAGCCTTCCATCTCCGCCGTGCCTGCCGAAGACGCGTCCGAGGCGTCCGTGAACAGCAGCTCTCCCGAATAGGAGAAGAGGGTGAAGATGTTCTGGGCGATCGCTTCCGCGTCGTACTCGTCGTTGTCGAGCGCGGGGATCTCCGCGCGGATGGTGTAATCATCCTGCAGGCGGACGGTATAATCGCTGAACCCCATCCCCTCGTAACGCGCCTTGACGGCTTTATACGCCTCGGCAAAATTGTTCCTGAACGCTTCGCCCGGTTTTCCGTCTTCCATGAGGTCGTTGGAAATATAAATACCCCTGTATGCGGTATAATCGCCCGCAGGGTCGCTCAGATCGCTCGTTCCTTCTTCCTGTCCGTATTCGTACTCCGCTTTGAGATCCTCGTATTCATCATCGGAGATGACCCCTTCGGGATAATAGACCGTATAATAGCCGTCCCCCAAGTCTCTCCCCAGATCGACGATGCTCAGAAGGGAATTGAACTTTTTGACTTCGGACACATAAAATGTGGGCGTGATGCTCATGAAGAGCACTCCCGCGAGCACGATCGTGATGAGGACGATCAGTGCCACCGATCTCTTTTTGCCCATTGCCTCCTCCTGCAACCTTGTAAAGATTTATGCGCCGCCTGTTTTTGCGGGGCGCCGTATCCTTTCCGAAAATGAGAAATATACCTAATTATTATAGTAAAGTTTGCCCGTTTAGTCAAGTGTAAATAATTGCTTTTTCACGCTTTTTGCCCGATTCTCACAATTTCGGCGGCGGAAATTGCGCGCGGCGCGGGCGGCGGCGCGCTCTCTCCTCCCCTTTTGCGGGCGCGGCGTCACTTCCCCTGCGCCTCTTTTTTGCGCGCGAGGATGTGCATACCGTCTTCCACCCGCTTTTTCATCATTTCGCAGGTGATCTCATACGGCTCGTCGATGTCGCCGTTGAAGTGGTAATTGTTGGCGCTGCACCCGCCGCTGCAAATAAATTTCGCGAAACAGTTTTCGCACTTTTTGCGGGTAAAGAGGCAGGAGTTTTTGAACTTGCCGCGCAGCTCCTTATCTATTTTGCCCTCGAACACGCTGCCCATGCGGAATTCCTTGTCCCCCGCGAACTGATGGCAGGGATAGATGTCCCCGTTCGGCAGCACGGAAAAATACTCGTTGCCCGCCCCGCAGGCACTCACCCGCTTGGAAAGGCAGGGGCCGCCTTCGAGGTCGACGTTGAAATGGAAAAAGTTGAACCCCTTCCCCTTGGCGAGATATTCGAGATATTTGTCGCAGAGAAGGTCGTACTCTTCGCACACGCGGGAGAGATGCTCCTTGGTGATGGCAAGGTCGGGGATGTCGGTCACGACGGGCTCCATCGAGATGCTGTCAAAGCCGTTGTCCGCCAAAAAGAGCACGTCTTTGGAAAAATCGAGGTTTTTCGCCGTGAAGGTGCCGCGCACGTAATAGTGCTTGTCCCCGCGGATCTTTACGAAGTTTTTCAGATTCTCTATGACGAGATCGAAACTCCCCTTGCCGTTCGCGGTCTTGCGCACCGCGTCGTGCACTTCTTTGCGCCCGTCCAGGCTGAGGACGACGTTTTCCATCTCCTCATTGAGAAATTCGGCGATATCGTCTTTGAGCAAAAGCCCGTTGGTCGTGAGGGTGAAGAGAAATTTTTTGCCCCGCTTTGCCGCCTCTTCCTTGGCGTAATACACCGTCTCCTTGACGACGTCGAAGTTCATGAGCGGTTCGCCGCCGAAAAAGTCCGTTTCGAGCACTTTCCTGTCCCCGCTGTTGCGGATGAGAAAGTCGATCGCCTTCTTCGCCGTCTCCAAGCTCATGAATTCGCGCTTGGCATGGTAGGCGCCCTCGTCGGCAAAGCAATAGCGGCAGCGAAGGTTGCAGTCGTGGCAGATGTGCAGGCACAGCGCCTTGACCTCGTCCGACTTCGGCGGCCAGATCTTGACCTCTTCTTTAAAAAGAAGCCCCTCCTTTTCCAGCGCGGCGAAATCCTCTTCGTATTCTTTCCTTTCTTGTTCGGATATGGCGGAAGTGTCGACCGCCTCGCCGAGCTTTTCGCGCATGAGAAGGGCGCCCTTTTCGTCGCACTCGTGCAAAGACGCGCTGCCCGTATCGAATATGTAATAATGCTCCCGGTATTGAAAAACGTGTACCATCGTATCTCCTCCCCGCGCGGCGCGGGCATATAGGCAGACAAAAGCGCGCCCGCGCGCGGCGCGGGCGCTGCTTAGACAAAATTAAAGAGCAGGAGACCTGCCCTCAAATTTTTTTCAGCGATTCTTTTCGGGATCGTTTTCCCTTTGGATCCTCTCGCAGGACTGATTGCCGACCGTGCAGCTCGTCTTGCAGGCGGACTGGCAGGTGCTTCTGCATTCGCCGCAGCCCGTGACCTTCCTGTCTGCGGGGCGGGCGATCGTCTTGATCTTATTCATAGCCGTTCTCCTTGTTCGCTTTTTTGTTTTATTATAATATAACGGCAAAAAAATTGCAAGCGTTTTCCGCCTGCAATCTCGCATTCCCCCGCCGCGCGCCGCTGCGGCGAACTTTGCACCGCCCTTTCGGCTTTTTACCGCGCGCTTTTGCGGCGCGCTTTTGCCCGCCTGCCGCGCTTCTTTCAGTTCTTTCTTGCCGCCGCCGCGATGCAGGCGCTGATGCCGCCCGCCGCCCCGCCGAGAAGAAGGTCGAGAAGGTTCATCCACCCGAAGGAAATGCCGCCCGCAATGAGGGCGAAGAGAAAATAGGTGACCGCCGCCACGACCGCCCCGCACAAAAGCCCCTTGAAAAACGCCTTCCCCGGACGGATACAGAAAAAGCAGCCGATGAACACGGCGGCGAACTTGATGGCCTGGTTGACGGGAGTGATGACGGATGACGGGAGAGAAAACAACCTGATCGCCAAGGCAAAGACGAGCACCGACGCCAGCGTGAAGATGACGGCGACGCAGGCGCCCTTGCCCACCTGGGCGGCACCGCTTGTATCTTTCGGCATAAAAAACGACCTCCGCACGATTTGTTCTATCGTATGCGGAGGCCGCGGCGTTTATGACCGATCACTCGGGATCTTTTTCTTCCGTCTTCTCTTCTGCCTTTTCTTCGGCCTTTTCTTCGGCCTTTTCTTCGGCCGCTTCGGGCTCTTCCGCCTCTTTGGCGGGCTCCTCTTCCTTGGGTTCGGGCTTGGCGTCCGTCTGGTAGATGGCCTGCTTGTCAAATTTGAGATAGCTCACCTCTCCGCCGTCAGACGTTCCCGTTTTGAGGACAAAGGTATTCTCTTCGTCGTTGATCTCCACCACCTCGCCGCAGATGCCGCCGATCGTTTTGACCTTGCTGCCCGGTTTGATGGCGTTGATCGTATCGTTGAAGTTTTTCTGCTTCTTCTTGTTGCTCAGGTACGACCAGATGAAGAATGCGACCAAAAGCACGACGATGACGCCGATAAAAATATAGGACGTCGCGTTGCTCGCCAAAAGATTGAACATTGTATCCGTTTCCTCCGATGATATTCTTGATTGTTCATCCCTTTAATATTAACTTTTTTGCGCAGATTTTGCAACTGTTTGGCAAAGACAATTGTGATTTTTCTGCGAAATTTAGCCGTTCCGCCCCGATTCGCCGTACTTCGCGTAAAATTCGCGGCAAAAATCCCTCAGCCCGCCCTCGACGATCGCGCGGCGCAGCCCGCGCATCAGACGGTTGAGGAAGGTGATGTTGTGCAGGGAAAGAAGCATGGAAGCGAGCATTTCCCCCGCGTTGACGAGATGGCGAAGATAGGCTTTGGTATAATTTTTACAGCAATAGCAGTCACACTCTTCGTCCAGCGGCGTAAGATCTTCTTTATAGACGGCATTGCGCACGACCACTTTGCCTTTGGAGGTGAGCGCGGTGCCGTTGCGCGCCACGCGGGTCGCCAAAACGCAGTCGAACATATCGATCCCGCGCAGCACCCCTTCGATGAGGCAGTCGGGGCTGCCTACCCCCATGAGATAGCGGGGCACCTTGTCGGGCAAAACGGGCTGCAGCGCGTCCAGCATTTCGTACATGAGCGGCTTCGGCTCCCCCACCGAAAGCCCGCCGACGGCGATGCCGTATTTTGCGAACGGCTTGGCAGCCTCCGCGCTCGCCAGGCGTAGGTCTTTGTAAAAGTTGCCCTGTACGATGGGAAAGAGCGCCTGCTCTTCGTTTTTATGCGCCGCCGCACAGCGTTCCAGCCAGCGCACCGTGCGTTCGAGCGCGCCCGCGGCGTATTTGTGATCCGCGCCGTATTCGCTGCATTCGTCAAACTGCATGATGATGTCCGCGCCGAGGGCGTTTTCGATCTCCATCACCTTTTCGGGCGTGAAAAAGTGCTTGCTGCCGTCGATGTGGGAACGGAACCAGACCCCTTCGTCCCTGATGTCGTTGAGTTTGGCGAGGGAAAAGACCTGAAAACCGCCGCTGTCGGTGAGGATGGGCCTGTCCCAATTCATGAACTTATGCAAGCCGCCCGCCTTTCTGACCAGCTCGTGCCCGGGGCGCATATAGAGATGGTATGTGTTGGCGAGGACGATCTGCGAACCCGCTTCTTTCAGATCGCGCGGGAGCATCCCCTTGACCGTCGCCTGCGTGCCGACGGACATATAGACGGGCGTCTCTATATCGCCGTGCGGAGTATGAAAGATCCCCGCGCGCGCACCCGTTTCGGGGTCGGTTTTGATGACTTCAAACGAAAATTTATCTGCCAAAATCGCTGTCCTTATTTTTATAAAGTCATTATTTTAAAGATGATTTAAA
>CALWCR010000040.1 GCA_944376445.1 uncultured Clostridia bacterium
TGGTCCCTGATGGATAATTTCGAGTGGAAGGAAGGCTTTTCCAAGCGGTTCGGCATGGTCTATGTCGATTTCGACACGCAGGAACGCACCCTCAAAGAGAGTGCGAAATTCTACTCCGAAGTCATCCGCACGAACGGAGAAAATTTATAGGATAAGAGGACGGGGCGGCTTTTTGCCGCCCCGTTATGCTTTTTTTTGCTTGTCGCTCCGATTGAACGAGCGCCGCGCGCCTTTTTGTCGCTCCTTTGCCGTCTGTTTGCTGTTTTGCCGCCGTTTACGGCGCTGCCGCCTGCGTTTTTTCATGGTGCAAGCGATTTTTTGCCGCGGCGGCGCAAAACGTTTGACGGGCGGCGCGGTTTTCGCTATAATAATTGCAACCAACAAAGTTGCAATTAAAGGAGGACGGAAAAAATGCGCCTTTCATCCAAATCGCAGTACGGGCTCAAAGCCTGCTTCATCCTCGCGCAGAACTATCCCGCGCGCTGCGTGAGCGCCTCGCATCTGGAAAAGGAGATCGCCGTTTCGGGCAAATATATCGAAAAGATCATGCGTATGCTCTCGGGGGCGGGCGTCGTCACGGCGGAGCGCGGGGTCACGGGCGGCTATAAGCTCACCCGCCGCCCCGACGAGGTGACCATCGGCGACATCGCGCGGGCATTGGAAGACAATATGGAGATCGCCGACTGCATCACCGCTTCCTGCGATAGGTGCGCCTCGGGCGCGGTCTGGCGCAAGCTGTATGCGGGCATCAACGCGGTGCTCGATTCGATGACTTTGCAGACCATGCTCGAAGACAACGGCTGCGTGCTCGCCTGCAAATGCGGGGAAAAGGAACGCCGCGGCGCGGCGGCGCAGTGAAAGGGGAGCAAAGGGTGACGGGTATGGAAAAACGCATCTATCTGGACCACGCGGCGACGACGCCGCTCGATCCGCGCGTCTTGCAGGCGATGCTGCCTTATTTCACGCAGAAGGCGGGGAATGCCAACTCCCTCCACGCCTTCGGGCGGGAAGCGGTGGCGGCGGCGGACGCGGCGCGAGACAAGGTCGCCGCCTGTATCGGCGCGAAGCCTTCGGAGATCTATTTTACTTCGGGCGGAAGCGAATCGGACAACTGGGCGATGATCGGCGCGGCGGAAGCGTCGGCGGCAAAGGGCAGGCATATCATCGTCTCTGCGATCGAGCACCCCGCCGTGCTCGGCGCGGCGCAGTCGTTGCAGGCGCGCGGCTTTTCGGTGACGTATGCGCCCGTCGGGGCGGACGGCATCGTCGACACGGCCGCTCTGGAGCGGGCGGTGCGGCCGGACACCGTCCTTGTCGGCGTGATGACGGCAAACAACGAGGTGGGCACCGTGCAGCCCGTGGAGGAGATCGCCGCCATGTGCAGGGAGCGGGGCATCCTCTTTTTCACCGACGCCGTGCAGGCGGCGGGGGTGCTGCCCCTGTGTACGGGGGCGGGCGGGGCGGACCTTATCGCCCTTTCGGCGCATAAATTTTACGGGCCGAAGGGAGTGGGCGCGCTGTACATCCGCTCGGGCGTGAAGATCGGGCGGCTGATCGCGGGCGGGCATCAGGAGCGCGGGATGCGGGGAGGCACGACCAACGTCCCAGGCATCGTCGGCATGGCGGAAGCGCTCGCGCTCTCCCTTGCGGAGGCGGAGCGGGAAAACGCATACGTCCGCTCTTTGCGCGACCTTTTTATCCGCCGCGTGCAGGGGGAGATCCCCTATGTGCGGCTCAACGGGCATCCGCTCCTCCGCCTGCCCTCCAACGCGCATTTTTCTTTTGAATATACGGACGGAGAAGCCGTCTTATACTCTCTCGATCTGAAGGGGATCGCCGCGTCGGCGGGTTCGGCGTGCACTTCGGGCTCGCCGGAGCCTTCGCACGTCCTTGCGGCGATGGGAACGGGCGACGCGCTCGCGCGCGGCGGCGTGCGTTTCACCTTCGGGAAAGACAACACCGAGCAAGAGGTCAACGCCGCCGTGGACGCGCTCAAAGAGATCGTCGTGCGGCTGCGCGCCCGTTCGCCGCGCTTCCCGAAAAGCCTGAAAAACGAAGTGTTTCCGCGTTCATGACAAAAAACGCCGCTTTATTTCGCAATAAAAAAGCCATACAGGGTGGAACGTATGCAAAAAAATGTGACCATCGCTTCCAAAAGGCGCGGAGCGGTGCTCTATCTCTCCACGCAGGCGCCGCGCGCGGTGCGCATCGCCTGTGAAAATTTTCTGAACGACCTTCACAAAGTCTGCGGCTGCAGGGTCCGCCTTGCCGAAGAGGCGCGCGGGGCGAACATCCTCGTGGGCGTCATCGGGGAAGACGCGGCGATCGACGGGCTCGTTTCCGGGCAATATGAAGAGCTGCGCGACGAGGAGGGCGCCGTCCGCAGGGAGGCGTATGTGCAGACCCTTCTTTCCGACGGCAGGCTCGTCATCGCGGGCAGCGGCAGGCGGGGCGCCATATACGGCGTCTATGATCTTTCCCGCAGGTTCGGCGTTTCGCCCTGGTACGATCTTGCCGACGTGCCCGTCCGCAAGCGGGCGCGCGCGGCGCTCCCCGCGGGTTATAAGAAGGCGGATTGGCCGTGCGTGCAGTACCGCGGCATCTTCTTAAACGACGAAGAAGAGCTCGATGCCTGGGCAAAGCTGCACACGCCGGACGGCACGATAGGGCCTTCCCTTTACCGCCGCATCTTCGAGCTCATCCTGCGCCTGAAAGGCAACTATATCTGGCCCGCGATGCACGTCAACGCCTTCAACGCCGACCCCGAAAACGGCAGGCTGGCGGAGGAGACGGGGGTGGTGCTCGGAACGTCGCACTGCGATATGCTCCTGCGCAGCAACCAGCACGAATTTGATCCCTGGGTGGAGAAGAAGGGGTATCAAGGGCTGCGCTACGACTATTCCGTCCCCGAAAACCGCGAACGTCTTAAAGAATATTGGCGCGAGAGCGTGGAACAGAACGCGGGCTACGAGGTCTGCTACACCCTCGGTATGCGCGGCATCCACGATTCGGGCTTTTGCACGCGCGCCATCGACGAAGACGGCTCCCTTTCCGAAGAAGAAAAGCGCGCGGCGCGCGTGCGGCTTTTGGAAGAGGTCATCCGCGACCAGCGCGAGATCATCCGCGGCGTGCTCGGCAATGCGCGCCCGGACGAGGCGCTGCAAGTGTTCATTCCCTATAAAGAAGTGCTCCCCTTATACGATGCGGGGCTGCGCCTTCCGGATGACGTGACCGTGATGTGGACGAACGACAACTTCGGGCACGTCCGCCGTTATCCCG
>CALWCR010000041.1 GCA_944376445.1 uncultured Clostridia bacterium
GATCCCGATAACGGCATCGCACCCGGCACGAAATGGGAGGACATTCCGGATGAATTTACCTGCACTCTCTGCGGCGTAGGCAAAGATCAGTTTGAAGAGGCGTAAAAAATACGGGCGCATACCGCAAAAAGGTATGCGCCCGTATTTTTTATAGCCACGGAGAATGAAGGCGCCCGCTTTGCAATGCAAAGCGGGCGTCGTATTTTGTCCTGTGCAGTTTTCGCCGCAGGGTGCTTTTCTGTCCCGTCTGCGCCTCCCGTTTGCCGTCTGCGGGTAAAAAAATGGCAGATCTTATAGCTTTTTTTGCAGGCAGATCATGTCTTTGAGCTGCACGCCGCCCTCTACGATCGGGTGATCGTAGTGTTTGAGGAAATAGTCTTTCACCGTGTGCGAGACGGTAAACCCGTATTTTTGATAGAAGGGAAGGGTGAGCGGGCTGTCGCCCGTTCCCGCCCGTAAAACAGAGTATCTTCCCTTATAGAGCATACATAAAAAGCGTATGAGCTTTCCGCCCGCGCCGCGCCTTTGCGATCCGGGCGCCACGGCGATGTTTCTGATCTCCAAAACGCCGCCGCCCGCATCCGTGACGCAGACTTCGCCGCAGACGCCGCCGTCGTCGAGCACATACATGGTGCATTCGCGCAGATAGCGCGCGATCATTTCGGGTTGTTCGTCGGCGAGAAGCAATAGCGGCATATAGGCTTCCTTTTCTTCGGTGCGGTAAATGCGCGAGGATAGCGGGTATTCCAATTGCAGGTCGAACGGTTCTTTTTCCGTATGCGCCGCGTCCGGCTCTTCTGCCGTGGCGCAGCCGTATTTTTCATAGGCGGCGATGCTCTCTTTTGCCGAATGGGCGGAGATGTACAGCTTTTGCGCACCCGCCTTGCGCGCTTCTTCCGCGATCCCGAGAAAGAGCCGCCCGCCGATCCCTTGCCCGCGCAGCGGTTCGGATACATAAAACTCCGCAAGGTCTGCGTAGCGGCAGCTTTTTCCGAACAGGCCGCCCGCAAGGAGCGCGAAGCCGACGATCGTGCCGTCCTTTTCGGCGAGGAGCGCTCTTCCGCCCTCTTTAAGGGCGGCAAGTATCTTGCGCGCCTTTTCGCGGCGGGCGGGAAGGTCCCATTCTTCCGTATAATTTTGCGGGGTCAGAACGTAGCTGCCGCCTTGCTTGCGCCGGCATTCGCGCACGCGCTGTCTGAGGATGAAACGGTCGAGGCTCGTCTCTTTGAAATTTTGCGCATCCGCCAAGGTATAGCGCACGCCCGCAAGGTCCCGTAAAAGATCAGTCATGGCAGGAAGGCGCGTCCGGTTTTTCGGCTTCGGGAGCCGTAAAAGAGGGGAGGGTCGCTTCTTCCCGCGCGTGTTTTTCCCGCGCTTTTTTCGCGGTGCGGAAGGAAAGCATGACCATCACGACGGTCAGCACGACAAATACCGCCAGATAGTAGGGCATGATCGAAAACCCGAGCCGCCTTCCCAAAAGGCCGAACAGCGGCGGGATAAAGGTGGAGCCGACATAGGCGCTCGCCATCTGGATGCCGATGATCGCGCCCGAGTTTTCCGCGCCGAAATTGGTCGGCGTGGCGTGGATGATGCAGGGATAAACGGGGCCGCAGCCGAAGCCGATGATGACAAATCCCGCGATCGCGACGCCGTCGGGCGCGGGGAGGGGCAGGAGCGCGATCCCGCACAGGAGTACCGCGATGCCGAGTGCGATCATCCGTTTGTCGCCGAGTTTGTCCGAGATGAAGCCGCTGACGAACCTGCTCGCCGTGATACCGATATAAAAGAGGGAAGCCAGTTTTGCCGCCTCTTCCGTCGGCACCTGCTTGACTTGCGCGAAATAGGTGCTCGCCCAGCCCATTGCGGTGGCTTCCGCCGCGCAATAGGCGAAAAAGCCGATGAGGAGCAAAGGAACGCCCTTGATCTTTAGGGCGCCCGCGAGCCCCACGTTCTTTTGCGCGGAGAGGGCGGTGTTTTTGTTGACCTTCCATACGGGCAGGGTGACGAGCAGGAGCAGTGCGATGCCCAGCTGCACGGCGCCGACGATGCGGTAGCCGTCGTTCCAGACCGAACGGGTTAGGGCGTAGCTCATGATAAAGGGGCTCACGATCGTTCCCACCCCCCAAAAGCAGTGCAGCCAGCTCATGTGCTTTGCCTTGTAGTGGAGAGCGACGTAGTTGTTCAGCGCGGCGTCGATGGCGCCCGCGCCTAAACCGTAGGGGACGGCAAAGACCAAGAGCATCCAAAATTTATGGGAGAAGGAAAAGCCAAAGAGCGCGACGGCGGTGAGAAAGACGCTCACGACGGTGACGATGCGCGTGCCGAATTTTCTCGTCAGTTTGTCCGAAAGGAGGCTGGAAACGATGGTGCCGCCCGAAATGACCATCGTGATGATGCCCATATAGGAAACGGGGACCCCGAGACCGGGGTACATGGCGGGCCAGCCCGAACCGAGCAGGGAGTCGGGGAGCCCGAGGCTGATGAAGGCGATATAGATGAGGGCGAGTAAAAGCGAATACATCCGATGTTCTCCCGAAATCGTTTTTTGCAGCGAGCATATTGTATCATATCCTTGCGGGGGCTGCAACCGAATCCGCCCGCCGCGTGAAAAAGTGCGCGCGTTTTTTTTGGGCGGGAGAAAAAAGCGCTCGCTCCTTTGCGGAAGGGGACGCGTGATTTTTTATCGGGCGGGGCGGGGGAAAGCGTTTTCGGCGTCTTGTTTTCGCGCCGCGCCGCAAAAGGCCGCTTCCGGTATTTTTCTCGCGTGTGCCGCAAAGGGCGTTTCGGCGCAAAAGGCACCTTTTTGCGCCGTAGCGCATATAATGATGATATGCCTTGCGGCAATTTGCGGGGAGGTGGCGGATGGAGACCACGTTTTGTGAACTGAAGAGCAAATTTGTCATCAACGTTTCGGACGGCAAGAACCTCGGCAGGACGTGCGACGTCGTGTTTTCTTTTCCCGAAGCGCACGTTTTCGGCATCGTCGTGCCCGGAAAGCGCTTCCGCGTGTTCAAAAACAACGATCTGTTTATTCCGTTGAAGAACATCGTCAAGATCGGCACGGACGTGGTGCTGGTCGACCTTCGCAACCCGCCCAAGCCCGGGTGCAAGGATGGTAAAAAGCCGTATACCGCCGCCGAGGGCGGCGGGCGCAGGAGCTTTGAAGAATACGAATGAACCTTCTTTCCGCCCGAAAGCGCGGCGGGTGCGCGGCGGCGGAAAATGTGCGGATATTGCTTGAAAATTTCCCTTTTTTCGGTTGACTTTTTCTTCCGTTTATTCTAAAATTTACATGATTGTTTTGTAAGGAGAACAAACGGGATGGATGCGGATCGCCTGAAAGAGATCCTCACGCGCAACAGGACGCACGTCGTCGCGGACGACAGATATAAAAAGGGTATGCAGTACCGCCGCGCGGGCGGCAGCGGGCTCAAACTCTCCGAGTTTTCCCTCGGGTTCTGGCATAACTTCGGCTCTACGGACAACTATGAAAATATGCGGGACATGGTCTTTGCCGCCTTCGACAGCGGCATTACCGTGTTTGACCTCGCCAACAACTACGGGCCCATGGCGGGCGGGGCGGAGCGCAACTTCGGCAATATCCTCAAAAACGATCTCGCCTCTTACCGCGACGAAATGGTGATCGCCACCAAGGCGGGCTTCCCCGCGTGGCGCGGCCCGTACGGCGACGGCGGCGGCAAGAAATATCTCATCGCCAGCCTCGACCGTTCGCTCAAAAACCTCGGCGTCGATTACGTCGACATCTATTATCATCACCGCCCCGATCCCGATACCCCGCTCGAAGAGACGTGCGAAGCGTTTCGCCGCATCGTCGACAGCGGCAAAGCGCTGTATATCGGGATCTCCAATTACGGGTGCGCCCGTATGCAGAAGGCGGTGGAGCTGCTGCGCGAAATGAAGGTGCCCGTCATCCTCAACCAGGTGCAGTATTCCATCTTCGACCGCCGCGCGGAAGAGGACGGCACCCTCGACTATGCGCGCGGCAACGGCGTCGGCGTGGCGGTGTACAGCCCGCTCGCGCAGGGGCTTTTGACGGACAAGTACTTGAAAGGCATCCCCGAAGACAGCCGCATGAGCAGGAACGCTTCCCTGAAAAAATCGGTGCTCACGCAGGAGGAGCTGGATAAGATCGCAAAGCTCAATGAGATCGCGGCGGCGCGCGGGCAGTCTCTCGCGCAGATGGCGATCTCCTGGGTGCTGCGCAGCGACGCCGTCACCAGCGTCATCCTCGGCGCTTCACGCAGGGAGCAGATCGAGGACAACCTCATCGTCGATACGAAGTTTACGGAAGAAGAACTTGCGAGGATCGATCGCATCGGCAAGGGCGAATAACGGGAAAGGAGGCGCGGCCATGCGCACGGAAAAGATAGATCTCTATAAATATTTTCATGTAAAGAGAGAGGGCGCGAAGGCGGGTCTGCTCACCGTTTACCGTCATGAAGAATCGGCAGAAAAGCTGCTGCGCCCCGCCATGCTCGTCATTCCGGGCGGCGCGTATGCCATGGTCTCCCCGAACGAAGGGGAGCCCGTCGCGCTGGAATATTTCCGCGTCGGCACGGAAGCGTTCGTCCTCGATTACGACGTCGCGCCCGTTCCGTATCCCGCGCAGATCAGACAGGCGGCGATGGCGATGATGTATATCCGCAAAAACGCGCAGGCGTTCGGCATCCTGCCCGACAAGATTGCCGCGGTCGGCTTTTCCGCGGGCGGGCATCTTTTGGGCTGCATCAGCACCCTTTGGGACGATCCCGCCGTCAAAGAACTTTTCGGCGAGGAATGCGAAAAGGTGCGCCCCGACGCTTCCGTCTATTCCTATGCCGTCGTCTCCTGCGACGAGAAAATTTGGCACCGCGATTCCTTTCATAATTTCTGCGGCCAAAAAGTGTGCGCGGAGGCGTATTCCATCGAAAAGAAGGTGCGCCCCGGCTGCGCTCCCGCGTTTATCTGGGGGAATACCTTCGACGAATGCGTTCCCGTGCAAAATTCCCTGCGGCTGTATGCGGCGTATCTGGAAGCGGGCGTGCCTGCCGAGCTGCATATTTTCCGCGAAGGGTGGCACGGCATGAACGTCTGCGATTGGGCGGAAGCCGACTGCCCCGCCCGCCCCGTATGCGCATATGTGCGCCCGTGGATAGAGCTTTCCCGGACCTTTTTGAAGGCGCTCGGTTTTCTGCCCCGTTCCCTCTGACGATATGACGTTTTTTACCGCCCGCGGCGCGCGTTTTTGCGCGCCGCGGGCGTTTTGCCGCCGTGCGCGGGCAAAAAAAGAAGCATATTTATATTTGGATTCAAATTGACAGAGCGGGTCGCGTATGCTATAATGGTAATACATACATAATAACAGCAAAGGGAGCTCCCTTTATTTGGCTGCAAAGCAGCCAAATAATAACATTTAATAGGAAAAGGGAGGAGAACGTGAAGATCGTCATTGCGGGAAAGGACGGCCGCGCGGCGGCGGACGCCGCGCTCCTCACGGGAGAAGTGTTTGCCGCGTCGCCGCTGAAAGAGGAGCTTATGCGCCTCGCTTTACAGGCCCCGCGGGAAAAACTGCGCGCCGCCGCCGAAGCCGCGCTGTCCGCCGTCCGTTTCTTTGAAAAGCAAGAAGAGATGCCCGCGGACGCGGACTATCTTATTCTGCCCACTTCGCCCGAGGAGGCGGAGCCTCTTTTGCGGCGGGCGTTTGCGGGGTATTTCGTCGTGCGGGGCGCGCGCTTTGCGCAGCTTATGCACCTTGAAAACGTCATCTCCGCGCCCGTACTTTGCTTCGGCGAGGGCGCTGCGCGGCGGGTGTTCGGCGTTCGAAAAGGGGATGAAAAGGCGTATGCGGCGGCACAAAAGCTGGCGGCTTCTTTTCGCGGCGGCGGGCCTTCCGTCATTACGGGATGGGAAGAGGCGGACGCCCTTGCTTCCCTTTCCGAAAAATATCGGCAGAAAGAAGGCGCGCTGAAAGAACTTGCCGCGCGCTTTGCGGGGCAGATGGGCGCGGACGCGGAGCTTTTTTGGGAGAACGTCCGCGGCGCGTACAATTCGGACGATCCGAAAGAATAAGGGCCGCGCGGCGATCGCGCCCGGTTTGAGGAGACAGATTTGATCAAGGAACGGATGAGGCGTATATTCGATCGGATGACGAGGAAACATCCCGTCATAGTCCGTCGGTATAAGATGTTCAAGGCGCGCCATGCCGGGCTGCACCGTATGCTGCGGCCGCTGTCATGGGGGTATCTCGCCTGCCTCATCCTCAAATATTCTTTTTTTAGGCGGGACCCGAAAAAAGAACTCGTCTATCCGCAGTCTTCTTTTGCCGCCTTCGGCAAGGAAGAAAAATTATTGCGCGCGGCTGCGGGCGCGGACGTTGTGCTGTTCGACGTATTCGGCGGGCTGCTTCTGACCGCCGTGCAGGAAGAGGCGGACCTCTTCGAGATCGTGGGGCGGCGCCTCGGCGTCAACGACTATAAGACGGTGCGCGCTGCCGCGGAGCGTGAATTGCGCGAAGGCGGCAAAGTGCCCGCCCTTGCGGAGATCTGCGCCCTGCTTGCCCGCCACGGGATCGACCCTTCGGCGGCGTATGCGGAAGAATTGCGGGCGCTTCGCGCCTTGTGCGGGGCAAACGGGTATT